>JBBJMR010000166.1:0-18430 GCA_037720395.1 Polyangiaceae bacterium | reverse complement strand
CCGGGCGCCATCCCCGGGCCAGCGCGCGATAGCTGGACCCGTCGGCGGTGGGTTGCTGGCGTCGCAGGTCGAGGGCGGCGTCGCGCGCGGCGGCGCCGAGGTCCTGCGCGAACGCCGGTGAAGCGTAGAGGGCGCGCACGAAGGCCTCGGCCGCGGCGTCGGCGACCGGCCTCGAGGCGGCCACCGCCTGCTCGGTGCCGACCACCATGAACGCCTGGGCCAGGCCGAGGCCGAGCGCGCTGGCGCGGGACGGGGCGCGGGCCGACTCGCACGCCGAGAGCACCACCCGTCGCGGCACGCGCGACAGCGAGAGGACGTCGGCGGCGCTGAAGCGCGAGCCCTCGCCGAGCGGGAAGCCGGTGGCCAGCGCGTCGGCGGCGTAGGTCGCGTGCCCGGCCCAGTGCAGGAACGACGCCGTGGCCAGCGCGCTGCCCAGCGCCGCGTGGTCCAGCGTCGGACCGCCGAGCGTCACCAGGCGCGCACCGCCGGCCGCGCCGCGCAGCGCCTGCTCGACCGCCGCCGCTTCGCGCCGCGCGGCGGCAGGTCGCCGAGCGTGTCGGAGATCACCAGCGCGTCGCCAGTGAGCGCGCCGGCGTCGGCGCGCGGCAGGTCGAGGTCGTAGACCACCGGGGCCAGAGCCAGGAGCGGCTCGCCCTGGAACGGCAGCGCGTGCACGTCGACCGCCGCCATCGCCCCGCTCTGCCAGACGCGCACGCGGCGCACGCCGGCGAGCAGCGCCTGGAAGGGCTCGACGAGCTCGGCGGCCAGCGCGGCAGGCGACATCTCGGGGTCGAGCGCCCGCCCGCGCCGCGCCTCGACGCGCTCCGCGGTGGCGGCGATGACCGTCCAGCCATCGCGGCCTGGGTGGATGGCGATGACCACCTCGCGGGGCGCGATGGGGGCGAGCGCCGAGGGCTGGACCGAGGCCAGCACGCCGAAGGCCTCGTCGAGCCGGGCGCCGACCGCCTCCTCGCGTGGCTTGCGCGCGGCGCGCGCGGCGGCGAGGCGCGGCGCGGACAGCTCCCAGTCGGCGGCGCTCTCCCGCGCCAGCGCGTCGCGCTCCGCTCGGTAGCGCCCGAGCGCATCTTCCCAGCGGCGGCGTTGCTCGGCGGGCATCGTGCCCATGCGCCGCGACCACCCCAGCGACGCCAGGGCACGCGAGCGTGAGCGGCGCAGCACCGCCAGCGCCTCGGCGCCGCGGCCCCGCTCGACGAGCAGGTCGACGAGCGCGCGCGCGGCGCGGTCACGCCCACCGAGGTAGCCGTCGCGCCCCGACGTGGCCGGGACGCGCTGCACGCGGTCGTCGAGCACGCTCTCCGCCTGGCGGTAGGCGTCGATGGCCGCGTCCGGGCGCCCGAGCGCCAGCAGCGCATCGCCGCTGCCGACCTGCGCGCGCCAGCGGGCATCGGGCAGCGCCGCCGCCACCGCCAGCTCGTCGATGCGCGTCCACGCCGCCAGCGCGTCGGCCGGCCGCGCCGCGGCGGTGGCCTCCACCTCCAGCGCCCACACCGCCAGGCTCGGCGGCAGCGGACCGATGGCGCGCGCCGCGCGCAGGTGCTCCCGCGCCTGCTCGGGGCGCTCCGCGGCCAGCGCGAGATTGACGAGCACGTTCTGCGCCGGCACCGGGCGCTGGCAGCCGCCGCGGTAGAGGGCCAGCGCCTCCTCGAGCGGCGCGCGCGCGCGGACCGGTCCTGCCCCTGCAGGGCAAACCAACCCACGTCGGTGAGGAGGCGAGCGCGCTCGCACGGATCGGCGGAGACCAGCGCGCGCGCCGCGTCGAGCTCGCGCGCGCCGCGCGCCGGATCGCCGAGATCGCGCAGCAGGATGGCCGAGAACTGGTGCAGCCGTACGCGCAGCGCGTCGTACCCGATGCGGTCGGCGCGCGCGGCAGCGGCGTCGACCGAGGCCAGCGCGCGGGCGATGTCGCCCAGCTCGGCCTCGACGACGCCCCGCGCGAAGTCGATCTCCACCATCGCCTCCGGCACCGCGGCCGCCTCCCGGGTGACCTCGGCCAGGACGGCGAGGGCCTCCTGGGGCCGGGCCGCCTGCACCCCCTGGGCGCGCGCCAGCGAGGCTGCGTCGGCGGCGCGCAGCGACAGCTCGCCGCTCTGTCGGGACAGCTCGCTGGCCTTCTTCAAGCCCTCGAGCGCCGGGCCGGTGCGACCCTCGGCCAGATCGGCGCGCGCCAGGAGGCCGTGGGCGCGCGCCTGCTGGCGAGGGGAGAGCGAGGACAGCGCCGGCTCGAGCAGCGCGCGCGCGCCGGCCGTGTCGTTCGCCTTGCGCAGCTTCGCCGCTCGCTCGAGCACCTCGGCCGCCGGCGGCGGCGGCTCGAGGACCAGGACACCGCGCTGCACCACGCCGTCGGCGCCGCGCACCTCGACACCGAGGCGCACCGGAGGCGGCGGAGCGACCAGGTCGAGGCGGCGCCCGCCGCGCAGCGGCCGCGAGCCGACGTCGATCGATCTGCCGTCGGCGGTGACGGCGACGGCCGCGTCGTCGCGGGCGGCCACCCACACCCGCAGCGGCGCGCCGCCGGCGATCTCGCACACCGGCCCGCGCAGCACGGCCGCGCACCCGGCGAACTCCACGGTCAGCGCGGCGACGGCGGGCGGCTCCGGAGGCGGCGCCGCGCGGCAGGCGCAGGCCAGCGCGCAGGCGAGGACCAACGCCAGCAGCCGGAGCATGACCCCGACATAGCGGCCTTTCGCCGCGGCTGCTGAGTTCGCAGCCCAGCTCGGCGGAGACGTGGCGCACCGCGCGGCGGTGCGCCACGGGCCGCGCCCCCGCAGGGATCAGGCAGGGATCAGGGCGTGAGCTCGAGCGGGCGGCGCAGGATCTGGGCGTTGCTTCCGGCCAGCTCGGCCAGCGACGCCGCCCTGGGGGGGATGGCGCCCGCCTCGGCGATGCCGATGATCAGGTCCAGCCTGCCCGGCGCCACGCCGGGGAAGAGCGCGGCGCGCGTCCCCTGAAGTCGGAAGGCGCCGTCGCCGGAGCGCCGCAGCGGCGTGACCAGCGGGTGCAGGCGGTCTCCCTGGAGCGCGAAGGCACGCGCCTCGACGCTGCCGGTCACCGTTCGCGACGGGCGCGCCACCACGTCGAGGGACGAGCCCGGCGCCAGGCGCAGCACCTCGTCGCTGTCGCTGTCGCCGCCCGCCGCGCGCATCGTCTTGTCGCCGCCGGCGACGGTCAGCTCGTAGGCCGGCAGGCCGGCGGCGGGGGTGCGCAGGAAGAGCGCCACGCCGGCGGCCAAGGCGATGGCTGCCAGCGCACCGGCGGCCCAGCCGCCGCGCTTGCGCTGGCGCGCGACCGGACCGGCCGGCAAGGCCACCGGGGCGGGGACCACCGGGTCGGGCAGGCTGGCGCAGCTGGGGAGCGGGGCGCGCGGCTCGGTGGCCTCGTTCGCCGGCCCTCCGGCCTGAGCAGCGGCCTCGGCCTCGGCCGCGGCGGCGGCGGCGGCGGGCGACAGCGCGGCGTGCGCCCTGGCCGAGAGGCGATCGATCTCCGCCTCGTCGAACGGAGAGAAGGCCTGCAGCGCGTCCTCGGCCTCGGCCCGGCCGGCGGCCTCGGCGCGCAGGGCCTCGGCCTCGCCAGCCGAGAGCTTGCCCAGGGCCAGGGCCTCCCATCGCGGGTCGCCGTCGAAGGGTCCGTCTTCTTCGCGCATCAGGTCGCGCAGGGCTCGGGTCGGGCGGTCCTGGCTCATGGTTCCACCCGACCGGCTCCCTGCTTCTCCTTGTCCGGTATAGGAGGCGCGTGCGCAGGATCTGACATGCCGGGGCCATCGCCGGCGAAATCGCGCTCGATCTCGACGGCCAGGCGCGTGAGCCGGCTCCGCCATGCGTACACGGCGTCCGGACGCATGCGCATGGACTCGCAGATCTCCTCCACCGTGCGCTCCTCCACGAACAGAAGGCGGAACATCTGCAGGCCCAGGGGCGAGAGGCGGGCGCGGAGGCCGTCGAGCAGCTTCTCCAGGGTCTCGCGCGAGGCCACGTCGGCCTCGACGCCCATCGGTGCCTCGAGCGGCTCCAGCGCGTCCTCGGTGAGCGCGTCGTCGAGGGCGAACGGGCTGCGCACGCCGCTGCGCAGGATGGACGACACCTCGCGCTCGGCGATGAGGCCGACGAAGTTCGGCAGCGACAGGCCGCGCTCCGGGTCCCAGGCGCGCAGCAGGCGCCCGTCGCGCTCGAAGAGGGCGACGAAGACCTCCTGGGTCAGGTCGAGCACCTCCTCGCGCACCGCGCGCCGGACACCGGCGCGGTGGCGCCGCAGCAGCGCCTTGGCCACGCGCGCCTGGACCAGCGGCGCGAGCAGGCACACAGGGCACGCACCGCCGCGCGATCCCCGAGAGGGCGGCGTGGACGAGCTCCGGGGTCGACACCGCACGCGTCTTACCGTTCCTCGGCCGGCGCCGCCATGGCGACGAGGTGGGCTGCGCGGACATCATCGTCGACCCATGCGGCGGAGCCGCGCCGCCTGCAGGCGCGTGGTCAGGCGGCCTTCATGCACCAGCGGCAGCGCGTGGCGTCGGAGCGGATCTCGCTGCCGCAGGCGCGGCAGCCCTTGGTCTCCACCCCGTCGGTCGGCTCCGGCCGCGGAGGCCTGGGGACGTTCTCGGCCGCGCTGTCCTCGTCTTGAACGGGCTGCGCGGCGTGAACGGGCTGCGCGGGGTGAACGGACTGCGCGGGCGCGGCGAAGGTGGGCGCAGCGACCTCGGTCTGCGCAGCGGGACCGGGCGTGGCAGCGGCCGTGGGCGCGCGCATGACGCCGGAGACCTCGCTGGCTTCCTCGGTGGCGGACGGAGCAACGGCGGGAGCGGCGGCGTCCAGCTCGGCGAAGCCGGCCGGCGGCGCGGGGCCATCGACGCGGCCGCGCGGGCGGCCGGCGCGCCTGGCGGCAGCCTCGTTGGCCTGCGCCGCACCCGCGGCCATGGCACCGAGGAGCGTATCGAGCTTCTCGTGGAGCGAGCCGAGCAGACCCATGCCCGCGGCGGCGGCCACGTGGAACGAGACGATGCTCCAGAAGAGCAAGGCGACGGCGGCGATGCCCAGCGCCCGCAGGCTGAAGACCAGGACGTCGTCGACGCTGCGATCCATGCGCGACAGGCCGTAGAAGAAGAAGCCGCCGGCCCAGAGATAGGCGACGCCGCAGATCACCTTCACCGCGACCGCGGCGCGGCCCAGGGAGCGCGTCGCGCGAGCCAGCTTCTCGACGAGAAAGTGATCGGGTTCCATGGCGGCTGTCGGTCCCGGGTGACGGTACCACGTGCTACGGGACCGACGGCGGGCCCCCTCTCCTTGCCATACGCGCGGGGGACCGGGGCCCTTTCCTCCGTGCCCGGGCGGCGCGCCGCGTATACGATATCTCGCCCGCATGACCGCGCCTGCCTCGCTCCTGCAATCGCCCTCCGCGCAGCTGGTCGGCGCCGTGCTCAACGCTCGCTGGAAGCTGGTCCGCCTCCTCGGCGAGGGCGGCATGGGCGCCGTCTACGAGGCCGACGGACTGCGCGGCGAGGGCAAGCGCGCCATCAAGATGCTCCACCCGGAGTTCGTGAAGGAGGAGCAGATCCGCCAGCGCTTCTTCGCCGAGGCGCAGGCCTGCGCGGCGCTGGTGCACCCGAACATCGCCCGCGTCGAGTCCTCGGCCACGGCGGAGGACGGCACCCCGTATCTGGTGATGGAGCTGCTCCAGGGCATCCCCCTGTCCACCTACCTCGACCAGGGCCAGCCCATCCCGGCGCAGCAGGCGGCGCCCATCATCCACGGCGTGCTCTCGGCGCTCACGCTCGCCCACCAGCAGCGCATCGTCCACCGCGACCTCAAGCCCGACAACCTCTTCCTGGTGCGCGATCCGCGCGGCGCCTACGTGGTCAAGGTGCTCGACTTCGGCATCGCCAAGGTGATGGACGCGGCCGGCGGCATGGGCGCCAAGACGCGCACCGGCGTGCTCCTGGGCACGCCGGGGTACATGAGCCCGGAGCAGATCCGGAACTCCAAGGGGGTCGACCCGCGCAGCGACCTGTGGTCGATCGGGATCATCCTTTACGAGATGCTCACCGCCAAGCAGCCCTTCCCGGCGGACAACGAGTTCGCGCGGCTGACGGCGGTGCTCACCGAGGAGGTGACGCCCATCGAGCGCGTCGCCCCGCAGCTCGCCAACTGGACCCCCTTCTTCAAGCGCGCGCTCTCCAAGGAGCTGCCCACGCGCTTCCAGAGCGCCGACGAGATGGCCCACGCGCTGGCGACCACTGCCATGGGAGGCGCGCGCGGTGGTGTCTCGCCTTCCCAGCCGCCGCCCACCGGGCACAGCCCCGGGGCGCAGCAGCAGCACGTCGCGCCGCCGAGCGAGTGGCGCGGCGGCGCCGTGCAGCTGGCCAACGCGCCGCAGGCCGGCATGATGCCTCCCGCGCCGGCGGTGCCCACGCACCACAGCGCGCCGCGCCCGGCGGGCACGCCCACCGTCGCCAGCCAGACGCCCGACGTGCGCGTCATCGAGGCGCCGCCGATGCGCAGGGGCGTGCCGGTGTGGGTGGTGCCGGTGGTCGGCGTGGTGTGCCTGATCCTCGGCCTGGTCATCGGCTTCGTCCTCGGCGGCGGGATTTGAGCGCTGGCCGCGGCGCGCGGCCTGGCGCCGTGCGCCGCGCCCTGCCGCGCTGGCGGTCGCCGCCGCGCTGGGCCTCCTCCTCTATCCGGCCACCGGCGGCGGCGCGCCCGACCCCGAGCCGCCGGTGATGGTCGTCGACCTGCACGTCGACCTGCCCTGGCAGGTGCACTTCAAGAAGCGCAAGGACACGCTGCCCGAGGGGATGGCGCGACCCGACACCCTGCGCGCCGGCGGCTACGGCGGGCTGGTGATGGCCATCTACCTTCCGGACTACCTGCACGACGACGGCGCGCACATCGAGGACGCCGAGGCCGTCTACCAGACCATCGTCCGCCTCATCGGCAAGAACCCCATCTTCCTGCCGCTGCTCTCCACGCAGGCCCAGCCGGGGCGCGTGGCCACCTGGCTGGGCATCGAGGGCGCCGGGGCCTTCGCCGCCGATCCGCCGGCCATCGATCGATTCATCGATCGCGGCACGCGGGTCATCGGCCCGGTGCACCAGAAGAACAGCCCGCTGGCCTCCTCGGCCACCGGCGAGCGCGTCTCCTGGGGCCTGACCGACGTGGGCAAGGCGCTGGCCAGGCGCGTCTACCAGCGCGGCGCCCTGATGGACGTGTCGCACTGCTCCGACGCGGCCTTCGACGACGTGGCGGCCATCGCCGCCGAGCACCGGGCGCCGATCGTGGCCACGCACTCCAACGCGCGCGCCCTGGCGCCGAACCCGCGCAACCTCACCGACGACCAGCTGAGGGCCGTGGCCAGGAGCGGGGGCGTGGCCGGCCTCAACCTGCACTCGCCCTTCGTGGCCCGCGGCGCCGAGGCGACGATCGCCGACGTGGTGGCCCAGGTCGAGCACATGGTCTCGGTGGCGGGCATCGAGCACGTGGCGGTGGGCAGCGACTTCGACGGCGGCATCAAGCCGGCCAGGGGGATGGAAGACGCCGCGCACTTCACCGACCTGGCGCGCGCGCTGCGCAAGCGCGGGATGGCCGAGGGCGACGTGCTCAAGGTGTTCTCCCTGAACGCGCTGCGCGTGCTGGCCTGGCGACCTGCGCGCTGAGATCGAGGCTCCGCCAGGAGACCTCGCACCTGTCGAGGCGCGGGGAGCCCCGTCGGTTCAGAACGTGCCGAGCAGACCGGCGCCGGCCATCTCGCTGGCGATCATGGGGTACGGCCGCAGCGTGAGCCGCGGCGCGCGCGCGGTCGACGTCGAGGCCACCGGCGCGCTGTGCAGCGCGGGCACCAGGAAGCCGTACGAGATGCCGACCACCGTGCCGGCCACCACGTCGGTCGGGAAGTGGCTGCCGGCGCCGATGCGCGCCACGCTGAGCACCGTCGAGCCGGTGCCGCCGACGGCCAGCGCCGCCCAGCCCATCGCCGGGTGGCCGGTGCGCAGCAGGGTGCGGAACGTGGAGACGGTCGCCGCCCAGCCGGTGGCCGAGTGCCCGCTGAAGAACGAGCGCGCCGCGGTGCCGGTGAAGCGGTCCTCGTCCGGCGCCTCGTCGCCGTAGAGGCGCGGGCGCGGGCGCGCGGTGGCGTAGCTGACCACCACCTGGGTGGCGCTGGCCCAGAGCGTGGCCTCGATGACCACCACCACGTCGTTGAGCGCGTGCGACGGCTTCTCCCCCATGAAGAGCATGAAGGGCATGGAGACCAGCGTGGAGAGGGTGGCCACGTTGCCCAGCCCGGACCACGCCTCGCTGTGCAGCCCGGCCGCGGGCCGGTCGATGAAGTTCAGACCGTCGGGGTCGCAGCGCGGCGCGCAGTACGGCGGCTCGAGCTCGCCTCCGAGCAGCCAGCTGGCGCTGATCACGGCGGGAATGGCCACCGCCGGCACGTCGATGCCCGCGTGCAGCTGGTAGGCAGGCCCCGGCTCCGGCGCCTCCAAGGGCTCGGCGACCGCCGCGCTGGCCCAGGTCACCGAGACGAGGAGCGGGCCGAGGGCGAGCGACGCGCGCATGGTTCGCCCGTCCGATGCCGCCAGGCCCGATCCTGCTCGCGCCGACTGGCGCCGAGGGTGCCCATGGGCGGCCGCGAAGCCGCCCGGCCGGACTGAGCATCGGATGCGGGATGCTCTTTCGAGTCGCCTTCGCGTCGCTGGCGCTGGTCACCTTCGCCGCCGGCGCCGAGGCCTACAGCCTGGCCAGCGCGATAGGCGAGCCCTGCCACGAGCGCCTGGCCAGCGAGACCCTGCGCGCGGTGCGCACCTCGCTGCCGGACGCGGCGCGCCGCATCGAACCGGACGAGAACGAGCAGGCGCTCATCGACGACCTGCCCTTCACCATCGACGAGGACATCGCCGAGCTGGCCGGGGCGAGCCTGCTGCTCGGCGTGCGCGACAACGACCTCAAGGGCCGCGGCGCCGAGGAGGTCGATCAGCTCGCCAGCATCCACGGCGATCCCGACGGGCAGCGCGAACACTGCCTGCGCCGGCCCGAGCACGACGAGCCGGACGGCAGCGAAGCCGCGCTCGACGAGTGCAAGCGCTTCCTCCGGGAGCGCTTCACCTCCGCGCTCGCGGCGCTCGACGACGGCGGCGCGCCCGACGCCGCCAAGCGCGTGGACCTGGAGGTGACCCTCTCGGTGCGCGGAAACCTCGACGCCTCGCTGCCGGCGTTCTGGGTGCGCATCGGCCAGGCCATGCACGCGCTCGAGGACGGCTTCACCCACACCTATCGAACCGAGGACGGCATGCGCGTCACCGCCGTCGCCAACTGGATCGACGTGGTGAACAAGAAGTACGACGAGGCGCGCGACGGCCCGCCCCACTCGCAGGAGCTGGACCGCTGCGACGATCCCGACGCGCTGCGCTCGCTGCGCCGCAGCCTGGCCACCGAGGCCTCGGTGTCGCTGCTCACCGCGGCGCTGGACCCGGGCGTGCCCGTCGACCAGCGCGGGGCGTCCGCGGAGGTGATCTTCGATCGCTATCTGTCCTACGAGCCCGGCTGCACCTTCCAGAACGCGTGGTGCAACGCGCCGGAGCGCGCCTACGCCGACGACGCCGGCTGCGCCTGCACCACCGCCGGCGCGCCCTCGCCAGCCCCGAACGGCGGCCTGCTGCTGGTCGCCGTCGGTGCGGTCCTCGTCGCGCTGCGCCGTCGCGGCGGACGGCGCGTGGCGCAGCCGTCTCGCGCGGGCCGCCTGGCGGCTGGCGGCGCGGCGTGTCTGGCGGCAGCCTCGCTGGCGCTGCTGCCGTCCCCCGCGGCCGCGCAGACCCCGCCTCCGCTCCGCTCCCGAGCCGGCTCCCGCTCCGCTCCCGCTCCCGCTCCCGCTCCCGCCCCGCTCCCGCTCCGACGCCGGCGAACGCCGAGGCGCCGGGCGCCGGCGCCTCGGCCGCCGCGCCCACCGACGAGAGCGGACGCGCGCCGCGGCCGCCGGCGTCGTCCCCGCCCGCCCCCGCCCGGCACCACGCCCACCGAGGCGCGCGCGCCGACGTCGCCGCCGCGCGTCGCGCCAAGGAAGACCCCGAGCCGTGGCGATCGGCGTTCGGGATCAGCGCCGCGTTCTCGGCGGCGTACGACAACCTGGCGCTCGCCGGCTCCCTCGGCGGCCGCTTCCGCGTAGCCGAGAGCGGGTTCGCCGGCATCGACGCCGAATTCAACCCGTTCATGTCGTTCAACGGGGCCACCTTCCGCAGCGGCGTGTTCAACGCCTACGCCACGCTCATCCGGCGCTGGCCGATGCGCTACGAGGCAGTCAACTTCCGGACCACCCTGCACGCCGGCACCTCGGTGCTGCTCATGGACCTCTACGGCGCGCCGTCCGGCAGCGTCGGCCTCTACCTCGGCGCCAGCCCGCTGGGCGTGGAGTGGAAGGCCTCGCGCACCTTCTACGTCATCATCGACCCCCTCAACGTGGCCTTGCCGGTGCCCCAGCTCTCCGGTGTGCCCTTCGCCTACGGCCAGTACCGCACCACCATCGGCGTCGAGATCGATCCGTAGGCCCGGCCCGCTGGACGCACGGCGGGCGCAGCGACTACGCTCCCTGCGCCTCGACGGGCCCTGGTGCACGAGGCCACAAGGAGCATCGCGCATGGACGAGCTGGCGACCCGTTGCCTGGATACCTTCCCCGAGTGGCTGCGCACGCTGGCCACCGACGCCGGCGACCTGGCGGAGCTGGTCGCCTCGTCGTCGGCGCCCGATGCGGCGCGACGCCAGATCGCCGGTGGGCTCAACTACCTCTTCAAGAGCCTGGACCTCATCCCCGACGGCATCGAAGACCTGGGCTTCCTCGACGACGCCTTCGTCCTGCGCGTCTCGGCGGCCACCGCTCTACGCACCTCTGCCAACTCCGCCGAGGTCCGCGACACATCGCCGACCCTGGTCCGCCTCGCCGGCGAGGCGTCGCTGGTCGCCGAGCTGCTCGGGCAGGACTTCGCGCGCCTCGAGGCGCACGTGGTCACCCTGACCCACGGCGCCGCGCGCGGGCGCACTGTCGAGGAGATCATCGGCAACGAGCAGACGCGCCAGGCCTTCCTCCAGGAGGTCAAGGGCTGGGCCGCCAGCTACGCGGCGCCGAGCTTCACCCGCGACGAGAAGAACCTGGTCAAGCTGCAGTCCTTCCTGTCCGCAAAGCTACCCTCGTTGGACGGCGCGCGCTGAGCCACGCGCTCAGCCACGCGCGGTCCCGGAGCCACCATGTCGAATGTCGCAGATCGCCGCGCGGCCGCGCTGGCGCACGCCAGGTCCCGCCTCGACCACACCCTCGAGGAGCTGAAGACGCTGGCCCGCATCCCCGGCGTCTCCGCCGACCCGCCGCCCAACGCCGAGCTCGAGAAGAGCGCCACGGCGGTGGCGGCCTGGATGAAGCGCATCGGCCTCGACGGCGTGGAGGTGGTGACGCTGCCCGGCGTCCACCCCTACATCTACGGCGAGTGGCTCGGCGCGCCCGGCGCGCCCACGGCCATCATCTACGCGCATCACGACGTGCAGCCCCCGGGGCGGCCCGCGCACTGGAAATCGCCGGCCTTCGAGCCCACCGTGCGCGATGGGCGCATGTACGGCCGCGGCGTGGTCGACGACAAGGCCGGCGCCGCCATCCAGTTCGCGGCCATCGAGGCCTACCTCGAGAACGGCGGGCTGCCGATCAACGTCAAGGTGGTCATCGATGGAGAGGAGGAGATCGGCTCCGAGCACCTGGGCGACTTCCTGGCGAAGTTCAAGGAGCGCCTGGCCGCCGACGTCATCGTCCTCACCGACACCGCCAACCTGGCCACCGGCGTGCCCTCGGTCACGTACGCCCTGCGGGGCATCGTCATCGTCGATGTCGAGGTCGCCGCCCTCGATCCCCCGCTGCACTCCGGCATGTGGGGCGGCCCGGTGCCCGACGCGCCGATGGCCATGTGCAAGATCCTCGGGCGCCTGGTCGACGACCAGGGCCGCATCGCCAACGACGGGATCTACGACGACGTGCGCCCGATGACCGAGGCCGAGCGCGGCCGCCTGCAGGCGCTGCCCTTCGACGCCGGCGAGTTCCGCAGCGACGCCGGCATGCTCGAGGGCGTCGGCTGGGCGGGCGAGAAGAACCACGGCCACTACGAGCTCATGTGGCGCCGCCCGTCCATCGCCATCACCGCCATGGAGGCGTCGCCGCTGGCTGGCGCCTCGAACCAGATCATCGCCTCGGCGCGCGCGCGCGTGGGCATCCGCACCGTTCCCGACATGGACGGCAAGAAGGTCGCCGCCGCCCTGGCCGCGGCGCTGGAGAAGGACCCGCCCTGGGGGGTGAAGGTCACCACGCGCACGCACGCCGTCGGCGGCTGGTGGCTGACCAACCCCGAGGGTCCGGCGTTCGAAGCCGCCAGCAAGGCGCTCACCGCCGGCTACGGTGTGGCCTCGACGTTCATCGGCTGCGGCGGATCCATTCCCTTCGTGGAGCCGTTCAGCACGGTGCTCGGCGGCATCCCCGCCCTGCTCCTCGGCCTCGAGGACCCGGTGTGCAACGCGCACTCCGAGAACGAGTCGCTGCACCTCGGGGACTTCGAGAAGGCCGTGGCCGCCACCGTGCACCTGTACGCCGAGCTTGCCGCCGCCGGCCCCGCGGCGCTGCGCGGCACCGTTCGCAAGCCCGCCTGACCCGTCGGCTCGCGCCCGGACTCCGAACCTGAAGGCTGAAGCCCATGCTCGCCCGGAGGACGAGCACGCTCAGGCGTCCAGCTCGTCCTCCTCGATGATGGCGTCCTCGCCGAACTTCGCGCGCGCATCGAGCAGGTCGCGATCGCTGAGCCAGGTGCGCTTGCACTCGGCCAGCGCCGCCACCTGGTAGACGTCGCGGGAAGCCTCGCCGCCGCCCTCGTCGAGGACACGCACCACCTCGTGGTGGAGACCGCACTCCGGACACAGCACTCGCATGCCGCGGACTATAACGACGTCCGCGCCGTCCGGAAGTGGGGCCGCACGGCTCCGCGCGCGCGCCCGCCGCCCAGCTACGCCCGCGCGCTCAGCCGCGGAACGTGCCGGTCGAATCGAGCGTCTCGCGCACCACCGCCCCGAACCAGCTGCGCCAGCCGGACTCCGGGCCCTCGGCGTCTCGGGCGTCCTTGTCGTCGCCGTCGCCGCGGCTCCCCGGCGCGCTCCCGTCGTTGGCGACCGGTGGCGGATGGGACGCCGAGCAGCCGACCGCCAGGCCCAGGCCGGCGGCGAGCAGCTCCACGCTCGGCAGCCGCGTGGCCGCGACGACACCCGGGCCGCGGCCGCAGCCGCGTCGCCCTCGAGCCGTCGCACTTCCGTCGCCGGATGGCCCCATGCCGCGTCCTCCTACGACGAGTCTTCGACGTTCTTCCTCGGCCCCCCGCCCATGGAACGAAAAGTGCGGGGGCTCCCGATGGGAGCACCCCGCACCTTGCCCGCTTTCCTGCGGAGTGAGTGGCGCCGGGCCGCCTCGGCAAAATGACCAGGCGCTCGAGCGCCGGGTCACGCCAGGCGGCCGCGCCCACGGCGCGACCGGCCGTCAGCCGGTGGTCAGGTCGCCGCCGGCTTGTCGCGGTACGCTGCGGCGCTGGCCGGCTTGGTCTCCACGCTCCCGATCCGCATCCCGTAGAAGGAGCGGTAGACGAAGAAGACCGAGAGCAGGAAGAAGACCGCGGCCAGGACGGTGGAGGTCGTCTTGCCGCTCTCGGTGCGGCCCATCTCGTGCGCCAGCTCGACGGCCAGAAGGCCGAAGAGGGTGGTGAACTTGATGACCGGGTTCATGGCCACGCTGGAGGTGTCCTTGAATGGATCGCCCACGGTGTCGCCGACGACGCTGGCCGCGTGCAGCTCGGTGCCCTTCTCCTTGAGCTCGACCTCGACCAGCTTCTTGGCGTTGTCCCAGGCGCCGCCGGCGTTAGCCATGAAGAGCGCCTGGTAGAGGCCGAAGAGGGCGATGGAGATGAGGTAGCCGATGAAGAAGAACGGCTCGAGGCAGGCGAAGGCCAGGGTGGAGAAGAAGACGGTCAGGAAGATGTTGAGCATCCCCTTCTGCGCGTACTGGGTGCAAATGGCGACGACCTTCTTGCTGTCCTCGATGCTCGCCTTGGTGGCCCCGGCGTCGAGGCGCATGTTGGCCTTGATGAACTCCACGGCGCGGTAGGCGCCGGTGACCACGGCCTGGATGGTGGCCCCGGTGAACCAGTAGATGACCGCACCGCCGGTGATCAGACCGAGCAGGAACGGTGCGTGGAGGATGGATAGGTTCTCCATGCCCGTGGTCAGTCCGCCGGTGAGCACCATGATGATGGAGAAGATCATGGTCGTGGCGCCGACGACGGCGGTGCCGATGAGCACCGGCTTCGCGGTGGCCTTGAAGGTGTTGCCGGCGCCGTCGTTCTCCTCGAGGAAGTGCTTGGCCTTCTCGAAGTTGAGGTCGAAGCCGAAGTCCTTCTTCACCTCGGCCTTGATGTCCGGCAGGCTCTCGATGATCGACAGCTCGTAGACGGACTGGGCGTTGTCGGTCACCGGGCCGTACGAGTCGACGGCGATGGTCACCGGGCCCATGCCCAGGAAGCCGAAGGCCACCAGCCCGAAGGCGAAGACCGCGGGGGCGATCATGATCGCGCCCAGGCCCGCCATGGACACGAAGTAGCTGATGCCCATCAGCACCACGATGACGATGCCCAACCAGTAGGCGCTGAAATTACCGGCCACCAGGCCGGAGAGCACGTTGAGCGAGGCGCCGCCCTCGCGCGAGCCGGCGACGACCTCCTTGACGTGCGCGGACTCGGTGGAGGTGAAGACCTTGACCACCTCGGGGATGATGGCGCCGGCCAGGGTGCCGCAGGTGATGATCGAGGAGAGCTTCCACCACAGCGAGCCGTCGCCGAGCTCCGGGATCATCAGGAAGGAGACGATGTAGGTCATGATCACCGAGATGATCGAGGTCAGCCACACAAGGAAGGTGAGCGGGGCCTCGAAGTTCATCTTGTCGGCGTTGCCGAAGCGACCCTTCTGGATGGCCTCGTTGATGTAGTAGGAGACGATGCTGGTGAGCACCATCACCACGCGCATCACGAAGATCCACACCAGGAGCTGGACCTGGACCTTGGGGTCGCGCACCGCCAGCAGGATGAAGGAGATGAGGGCCACGCCGGTGACGCCGTAGGTCTCGAAGCCGTCGGCGCTGGGGCCGACCGAGTCGCCGGCGTTGTCACCGGTGCAGTCGGCGATGACGCCCGGGTTGCGCGCGTCGTCCTCCTTGATGTTGAAGACGATCTTCATCAGATCCGAGCCGATGTCGGCGATCTTGGTGAAGATGCCGCCGGCGATGCGCAGCGCCGAGGCGCCCAGCGACTCGCCGATGGCGAAGCCGATGAAGCACGGGCCGGCGTAGTCGCCCGGGACGAAGAGGAGGATGAGCAGCATCAGCAACAGCTCGGTGCTGATGAGCACGGTGCCGATGCTCATGCCCGCCTTGAGCGGGATGGCGTAGGTCGGGTACGGCTTGCCGCGCAGGGCGGCGAAGGCGGTGCGCGAGTTGGCGAAGGTGTTGATGCGGATGCCGAACCAGGCGACGCCGCAGCTGCCGGCGATGCCGACCAGGCTGGCCAGCAGGATCATGAAGACCTTGGCGCCGCCGAGGTGTCGCAGGAACCCGAAGTACAGGACCATGATGGCCCCGATGAAGACCTCGAGCAGCAGGATGAACTTGATCTGCGTGGTGAGGTACGTCTTGCAGGTCTCGTAGATCAGCTCGCTGATCTCGCGCATGGCGCGATGCACGGGCAGGTTCCTGAGCTGCATGTACATGCTCAGGCCGAAGACGAAGCCGAGCAGGCTGACGCCGATGCCGCCCATCAGGAGCGTGCGGCCGTCCATCCCGCCCATGAAGGTCACCGATCCGAGATCGGGCAGGACCAGGCTGGCCTCGTCGGCGCGAGCGGTGGAGGTGGAGAAGAGCGCGAACAGTGCAGCCGCGAGCGCAGCGAGGCGCGGGGCGCAGACGCGTGCGAACCGTGACGTCATGACTAAAGCCTTCCTTGCTATCGGAGCGCACCGGGCGGGGTCGCCCGGGTCCATGGCTCGCGCGGAGGCGCTACGCGCGTCCCGCTCGAGCCGGTGGTGGATTTGCGTTCCGAGGGGTTGGCCGTCCGCGTGAGCCCGTGCGTGGGGCTCGGACAAAGAATGCGGGCGCTTCAGCCGACCTCGGCCGCGCCGGGTTACCATGCGCAGGCCGAATAGCGGCGCGGCCCCACCCGGGGGGGTGCCGCGCCGCTCGACGGGCGGGGCCAGGCGCCGGATCCGGCGCCAGTTTGGACCGTCCGCTCAGATGCGCTTCACGGGGTCGAGGCCGGCATCCGCCCGCTCGCCGGTGACGTAGGCCTTGGCCAGCTCGTAGAGGATGCGTAGGCGGCCGCCGCGCTGCTCCCAGTACTCGGCCCGGCTGGCGGTGAGCTTGAGGAGGACGATGGTCGGGTCCTCGGGCCCCTTCTGGAACCACCCCTTCCAGTCCTCCTTCCAGAGGCGGCGGATCTCGCCCAGGTCGCGGCTCTTCCGGACGTTGGCGGAGATGGAGAGGTTGGCCCCGTCGCTGGCGCGGTAGGCGGTCACGCAGCAGCGCGCGTCCGACTCGATCTCGGCGATCTTCGGGCTCTCGTCCGAGGTCACGAACCACAGGTCGCAATCGTGCAGCGCGCCATTGTCCTGCACGGCCATGGCGCGGCCGCGCATGTCGCCTTCGGTGGTGAGGGTCACCAGCATCACCGTGTCGAAGGTTGCCAGCAGCTTGCGCATCTCCTGGATCGAACCCGGAGCGCTCCTCTCCTGGTCCGGCTTGTCGTTGGCGTGCTGCTTCGCGTCGGCGGTGGCGTTGCCTTGGGTCATGCCCATCAGATGGGGCACGACGACGCAGAGCGCCAGCCCCCAGCGCACCGCATTCGCGCTGGGGTCACCCGGACGATCCTGCGGCCGCTCCGCACCGACCCCATCCGCCCCGGTGCGCAAAGTGTCCACGCCTCAACGTTCGACAGCCGGCCTAGAGTCTGCGTCTACTCGTAACCTCATCGAGAGCCCGCCATGAATCACGCTCGTCGGCTCGCGCTGCTTGCTTCCATCGCATCCCTCGGCGCGCTGCACTGCTCGGCGACCGGGGGCAACCCCGGCGAGGCCAGCGGGCCCGCCGCCGGCACCGAGTCCGGCTCTGGCGGCGCCGGCGCCAATGGCAGCGGCGGCTCGGGCGCGGGCATCTCGGTGGGCTCCGGCGCCAGCGGCGGCATCCCGGAGTGCGACGTCGAGCAGAAGACGAGCTCTGGCTGCGACTACTACGCGGTGATGCCGGAGATCCTGTTCGATGCCGCCGGCGGCTGCTTCGCGGCGTTCGTGGTCAACCCCTGGGACAAGGACGTCCACGTCACCGTCGAGTACGAGGGCATGTCGCTCGACGCCAGCACCTTCGGCTACATCCCCAGCGGCTCGGGCCCGTCGATGCAGTACACGCCGCTCGCCGGCGGCGTCCTGCCGGCGGGGCAGATCGCCATCCTGTTCCTCAATCGCTTCGGCTTCTCACCGCTCGGCCTGAACACCGATTGCCCGGCGGGGATCACCCCGGCAATCACCAGCTTCGATGCCGCCACGCACGGCACGGCCATCGGCGCGGCCTTCCACATCTCCACCACCATCCCGGTGGTGGCCTACGACATCTATCCCTACGGCGGCGGGCAAAGCGCGCTCACCAGCGCCACCTTGCTCCTGCCGACCTCGTCGTGGGGCGACAACTACATCGCCGTCACCTCGTACGGCGACGGCGCCGGCTTCGGCAACATCGGCTCCTTCCCCGTCGTGTCCGTGGTCGCCCACCAGGACGGCACCGAGGTCACCGTCAATCCGACCAAGGACATCGTGGCCGGCACCGGCGTCGCCGGCACCACGGCCAACACACCGGCGACGTACACGCTCGACAAGGGCCAGGTCCTGCAGTTCGCCCAGGCGGCGGCGCTCGACGGCAGCGTCATCCAGGCCAACGTGCCGGTCGGCGTCTGGGGCGGCAAGACCACGCTCGGCATCCAGTCCTGTTGCGACGAGAGCAGCCACCAGCAGATCCCGCCCATCCGCGCGCTCGGCAGCGAGTACGCGCTGGTGCGCTACCGCAACCGGTACGACGGCGTGGAGGAGGCGCCCCCGTGGCGCGTCATCGGCGCCGCCAACGGCACCACGCTCACCTGGCAGCCGTCGACGCCGCCCGGCGCGCCGACGGCGCTGAGCCTCGGGCAGGTCGCGCAGTTCTCGGCGCCCGGCCCATACCTGGTGCGCAGCCAGGACGACCAGCACCCGTTCTACGTGGCCGCGCACATGACCGGCGCCGCCGAGTTCGATCCCGAGCAGAACGGCTCCGGTGGCCCCGCCGACGGGCGCGGCGACG
>JBBJMR010000444.1:0-5616 GCA_037720395.1 Polyangiaceae bacterium | reverse complement strand
GCCCGGTGGTGGGGCAGATGGACTACCGGGCGCTGGTGGCCAACACCCACCTGCCGGTGGCCATCGCCCCGGTGGCCCGCACCATGGCCAACCTGCACCTGGCCGACAAGGAGCTGAAGAACATCGACGTCAACGGCACCACCGAGGGCTTCCTGGAGTCGGGCGGGTGGGTGCTGTCGCGCGGGCGCTTCATCACCGACATCGATCACGAGCTCGGCAGCGACGCCTGCGTCATCGGCGCCGACGTCGAGGACGCCATGTTCAAGGGCATCGACCCGGTGGGCCAGGTGATCAAGATCGGCCCGAGCACGCGCTGCACCGTGGTCGGCTCCCTGGTGCGCAAGGGCAACGCCTTCGGCCGCTCCCAGGACGGGCTGCTGGTCATGCCGCTTTCCTCGTTCCTGCGCAGCTTCGGCACCAAGCGCGGGTTGACCATCGCCGTGGTGGCGCCGCCGGGGAAGGTGATGGAGACGGAGGACGAGGTGATCGCCGCCATGCGCTCGGCGCGGCGCCTCGGCCCGGACAAGGAGGACAACTTCTCCGTCAACCGCCAGGACAAGATCCTGGAGGGCTTCAACCAGACGATGGCCACCACCAACATCGTCGGCATCCTGGTCGGCGTGATCACCGCCGCGGTGGCGGGCATCGGGATCATGAACATCCTGCTCGTCTCGGTGAAGGAGCGCACCCGCGAGATCGGCATCCGCCGCGCCCTCGGCGCGCGGCGCACCACCATCCTGCTCCAGTTCCTGTGCGAGGCGGTGATGGTCGCCCTCCTGGGCGGCGCCCTGGGCGTGGCGCTGGGGGCCGGCGCAGCGGCACTCATCGATCTCATCAGCCCCATGCCGGCGGCCATCGATCCGCGCGTGGTCGCCGGCGGGGTCATCGGCTCCTGCATCCTCGGCGCCACCTTTGGCCTCTGGCCGGCGCTCTCGGCGGCCTTCCTCCACCCCATCGATGCCCTGCGCCATGAGTGATCAGGCGCAGCCGGTCGAGTCCGTCGCGTCTGGCGCGTCTGGCGCGTCTGGCGCCTGGCCCCCCTTGCCTCGCTCGCGCCCGGGCGGGGTGGCCGCGGCCATCACCGCGCGCGTCGAGGACCTGCGCCTGGCGGTGACCGCGCTCGGCAGCCACCGCCTCCGCTCCGGCCTCACCCTGCTGGGCATCGTCATCGGCGTCTTCACCGTGGTGACGATGATGTCACTGCTCAACGGCCTGCAGACGTCGATCAACAAGAACATGGGCGGCCTCGGCGCCGGCGTCTTCCAGATCCAGAAGCTGCCGAACTTCAACTTCGGCGAGATCCCCGTCGAGATCCAGCGGCGCAAGAACATCACCCTGGCCCAGGCGATGGAGCTGCGCGAGTCGCTGCCTGCCGCCAAGCAGGTCGGCGCCGAGGTGTGGGAGGGCGGCAAGGACGTCACCAACGGCACCCGCCTGGCGGCGGGCGTGGGCATCGGCGGCGGAACGCCCGAGTTCTTCACCAACAACAACCTCCCCATCGGCACCGGCCGCCCGTACAACGAGGCGGAGACGCACGGCGCTTCGCGCGTGGTGGTCATCGGCGCGTCGGTGGCCGACGTCCTCTTCCCCAACGAGGACCCGCTCGGGCAGCACGTACGCCTGGGCCGGCTCGAGCTCGAGGTCGTGGGGACGCTGGAGCGCCAGGGCGGCAACCCGTTCGGCGACAACCCCGACAACCTCATCGGCATCCCCATCTCGCTCTTCCTCGAGCTCTACGGCACCGGGCGCTCGCTCAACATCACCGTCATGGCGCAGTCCGGCGAGGAGATGCCGCGCCTGCTCGACACCGCCATCGGCGCCTTCCGCACCGTGCGCGGCCTGGACGCCAACCAGGACAACGACTTCGACACCTTCTCCAACGAGTCGTCGCGCGCGACGTTCAACGAGCTGGCTGGCACGGTGACCGCCGCCGGCCTGCTGATGTGCACCTTCACCCTCATCGTCGGGGGCATCGGGGTGATGAACATCATGCTCGTGGCCGTCACCGAGCGGACGCGCGAGATCGGCCTGCGCAAGGCGCTCGGCGCGCGCAAGGCGCGGGTGCTGATGCAGTTCGTGCTGGAGGCCATCCTGCTCGCGTCCTGTGGCGGCTTCATCGGGGTGGGCATGGGCTACGCCGCCACCTGGCTCGGGCGCTACCTGGAGTTCCCGGCCGAGGTCCCGCTCTGGGTGGTCGTGCTCGGGCTCGGCGTGTCGAGCGGCATCGGCCTGCTGGCGGGCATCTACCCGGCCTGGCGCGCCTCGCGGCTGGACCCGGCCGTTTCCCTGCGGGTGGAGTGACGCCGCTGTCCCAGCCGCGCTCCAGGGTCTGTCCCTTCGCGTCCCGGGGGCAGCGACTACCATCGGCCGGGTGAGTCGCGCTCCCTACGTCAGCTTTCCCGTCCGTACCCAGGGCTCCGGTCGACGTATCGGCGCCGCCGACGTGGTGGCCGGCTTCCTGGCCGAGCACCTCGCCGGGCACCTGCCGCCCGGCAGCCGCCTGCCCCCGGTCCGTGCGCTCGAGGTGCAGCTCGGCCTCTCCAAGAACACCGCCCAGGCGGCCTACGAGGAGCTCGCTGCGCGCGGGGTCATCGAGGCGCGCCCGCGGGAGGGCTTCTTCGTGGCCGCGGCCGGCGACGGCGCCGCTCCGCCCGCGCGCCTGGGCGAGCCCCCGCTGCCGCTCCTGCGCCCACGTGGAGCGCACCGAGGGCGCCTTCCAGGGCAAGCCGCACCTCCACGGCTTCCGCCTGAGCTACGCCTTCTCGCCGAGCGAGGTGCTGGCGCGCGGCATCGCCGCCGTGGCCGAGGAGCTGCGTCGCGCCTGACGTTCTGCGGCGCGACGCCCAGGTCCGCGTTCTCGTTGTTCGCGAGCCCGCGGAGCTCAGGGCGGGCAATCGCCCGGGCAGCGGCACTCGTTCTCGCCGGTGCCGCACACACCGTCGCCGCAGCGCACGCACACCACGTCGTCGGATGCCAGATCAGTGCATTGTCCGTCCTGCTTTTCGGACGCGGCCACAGGAGCGAGCCCGGAGCAGCATCCGGGGAAATACCTCGCTGAACCCCCCTCTCCCGGCTTGCCGCACACGGTCGCCGCCGGCTTGCACAAGCCCTTCATCAGCAGGTAGCCGTCGAAGCAGTCGCACTGCGGCGCCTTCAGCCTCACGAACGGCACCGTTCCCGGCGGCCCCTTCGGGCCGATGTCGACCGGGCCCGGAATGGGGCCGGGCGTGCCAGGGGGCGCGCTGGGAGGCGGCGATATCGGACCGGGCGGCATCGCCGCACCGGGCTGCATCGCCGGACTGGGCGGAGGCGGCTCGAACATCTCCGGGGTGGGCCGGATCCAGTCGATGAGGTCGCCGCCAGGCGTCGTGGTCGTCGCGACGATCTCTCCTGGCGGAGGGCGAAGCTTGCCTCCGGGAGCGCACGGATCGACCGCCCGAGGCGTCGCGGTCCCCTCCGCGTCGACCGACGAGCAGCCGGCAAAAGACAGAGTCGCAGCGCAGGCGCCGAGGAAGAGAGACAAGCAGAGCTTCGTCGCGGACCGGCCCGACATGGAGAGCAGGTTACAGGCGTTGTGGAGGAGCCGGATACGGCGGAGCCGAAGGCGGCCGTGCCCCGTGCGACGACGGTGGGCCTGCGTCCACGAAACCGCTCGCTGATGGCGCGAGCCGGCGGCCGGCGAGATACGAGTCCTAGGTCGATGCCGCGGAGCCGTCGGCGCGCGCATCGCTCCCGCCGGTGAGCGAGCCGTCGCGATCGCGCCGGATGATCTGCGCGCGGCCGAACAGCGCGCGCTCGAAGCCGGCGACGCCGGTGACGAGCGGGTGGCCTCGCGCGGCGAGCGCCTCGGCAGTCGCGGCGGGGATGCCCTCCTCGAGCTGGACCTTGCTGCTGCCATCGATCGGCTCGATGCAGAAGCGCGGCCGATCGACGGCGGCCTGCGGTGTCAGCGCGTCGTCGAGGAGCCCCACCACGACCTCCACGTGACCCTGCGGCTGCATGCCGCCGCCCATCACGCCGAACGGGGCGAAGAGCGAGCCGTCGGCGCGGGTGATCATCCCCGGGATGATGGTGTGATACGGGCGCTTGCGCGGCGCGAGCGCGTTCGGGTGGCCTGGGTCGAGCGAGAAGCCGTGGCCGCGGTTCTGCAGGGTGAAGCCGTGGCCGCGCGGCACGATGCCCGTTCCGAAGCCCATGTAGTTGCTGTTGATGAACGAGCACGCGTTGCCGGCGCCGTCGACCACGCAGAAGTAGACGGTGTCGGAGCCGGCCACCGGTGAGCCGCGGCGGATGTCGATGGTGGCGCGCCGCGGGTCGAACAGCTTGCGGCGATCGGCCGCGTACTCCTTGGAGAGAAGCTCGGCCACTGGCACCGGCGAGACCCGCGGATCGGCGACGTACCAGCGGGTGTCGGCGAAGGCGATGCGCAGGGCCTCGATCATCAGGTGCAGGCGGTCGGGGCCGAGCGGGCCCTGCCCAGCGAGGTTCAGGCCCTCGAGCAGGTTGAGCGCGATGAGTGCGGTCAGCCCCTGTCCGTTCGGCGGACACTCCCAGATACGGTGTTCGCGGTAGGTGGTGGAGATCGGCTCGTCCCAGCTCGACTGATGCGCGGCGAGATCGTCCCGAGTCATCACGCCGCCGGCGGCTTGCACCACGGCGACGATCGCTTCGGCGATCTCGCCCCGGTAGTAGGCGTCCTTGCCACCTTCCGCGACCGCGCGCAGCGTCCGGGCCATGCCGGCATTCCTGAAGCGCTCGCCGGCGCGCGGCGCGCGGCCATCGATCGACAGCTCGTGGAGGTTCGCCGAGCCCTTCTGCCGCTCGAGCCCGCGCTCCCAGAAGTGCGCGGTGATCTCGCCGACCGCGAACCCTTCCTGGGCGAGCCGGATCGCGGGCGCCAGCACCTGCTCGCGCGTCAGGCTGCCGTGCCGCTCGAGCAGATCGCACCAGCCGGCGCAGGCGCCGGGCACGGTGATGGTATGCGGATGGAACGGCGGCAGCGCCGTCAGCGCCTGCTTGGCGATCAGCTCCAGGGTCAGCCCAGCGGGCGCACGCCCGGAGCCGTTGAGCGCAGTGATGGCGCCGCCTTTCGCCTCGAAGTAGAGCGCGAAGCAGTCGCCGCCGAGCCCGGTCGACGTCGGCTCGGTCACGGCCAGCGCCGCGGCGGCCGCGATCGCGGCATCGGCGGCGTTGCCGCCGGCGCGCAGGATCTCGACGCCGGCCTCGGTTGCCGCCCGCTGGCTCGTGGCGACCATCCCCTGAGAGCTCTTCACGCTTCGGCAAGAGTCGCACGCAGCGGTGAGGGACGCACAGCCGGCAGCAGCGAGGAAGCCGCGCCGAGACATGGAACCGGGCACGGTCGGATGGTATCGCGGCGAACCGCTGTCCGCGCTACCTGGGGTGGATGTGCTCGAGTGCCTGAGCGCAGGGCCGCGGCGGACGAAACGACGGACTGCGGGCGACCTCGGTTGCCCCGCGTCATGAGAGCGGGGGCGACTGGCGGCGACGCGTCGCCCGATCCGCCACCGTCGGACCGCGGAACGAACGGCAACTGCTCGGTCAGCAGGCGCTGGATGTCTGCCGTGGCGAGACGACTCTGCGGCGTCACCTGCGCTA
>JBBJMR010000443.1:0-5624 GCA_037720395.1 Polyangiaceae bacterium | reverse complement strand
GGGCGCACCGCGATGCGGCCGCGCTGCTGCATGCAGCCCTGCGCGGGGCGTAGCGCGCCCGCGCTGCCGGGGCTCTAGATGAGCGGGCCGAGCAGCGCCGCCGCGGCCCCGAGCAGCACGTGCTGGAGCAGGAGCATGGCCACCGCCACGCGGATCTCGGGCGCGAACGAGAGGCCGTGGCGGAAGACGCCGGCGAGCTCGCACTCCTCGGCGGCGAGCACGCGCACTGCCAGGCGGTTCTGGCGGTAGCCGCCGCTCTCGTCGGGGAGCTGCTCCTCCGCGAGCTGCGCACCCGTCACCAGATAGCGACCGCCCTGGTGCAGCTTCTTCTTCAGCGCTCCCGAGGTCGTGAATCCGACGCGGGCGCCATCACCGTCACGGAGCTCCAGGCGGATCCGATCCCCCTGGACCGAGAGCACCTCGACCAGGAAGTCCTTGTCGTTGCGCGGCGCCGCCAGGGCGGCCGTCGTTCGCGCTGCACGGCCGCGGAACGCGGCCTCCAGGTGGAAGTACCAGAGGAGCAGTGCCCAGCCGCGGCCCTGCAGGTACGCGCCCAGGAGGAGGTTGAGCAGGCTGAAGGCCATCAGCCACCGCTGCGACGCCTCCGAGCTGGCGTGCAGCCAAGGCGCCAGCAGCGCCGCCGCCCCGGTCGCGGCGACGAGACTGGCCACGACCACCAGCGCCAGGCCGACGGCGTCGTCCTCGAACACCCACTTGCACAGGAGCAACCCGGTGAGGACGATCGGTGCCAGCGCCGCCGGTGTCAGGAGCGCGCCGGCGACGCCGCCTGGATCCACGACGATGGCCAGGAGCGCTGCGCACGCCAGCCCCGCCATGATCAGCGACACGGCGAGCGGCGGACGCTCGCTGTAGTGGTCGCTGGCGTCCCACCACCCCGAGAACCAGTCGACGACCGCCGCCCAGAGCACCGCGGCACAGCGTACACCCCACGCGCTCGGCCGACTGCGCGGGGCGCTGCCGTTCCGGTGGGGGGGGGACACGGTCAGCGGTCGGGGGCGAGCTCCAGCGTGGTGGCTCGCGGCGCGAAGCCGATGCCTTCCCAGAAGACGCGGCCGCTGGCGTTCTTTTCGAGGACGTCGATGCGCACGATGGAACGCGCCGGGAAGCGCTCGCGCCGCAGCGCGTCCATGGCCAGGCGGCCGATGCCCAGGCGCCGCCGCTCGCGCTCCACGTAGAGCTGGCGCACCTCGGCCAGCGTGCGGTCGACCAGGTAGGGGTGAGGTGCGGCGCGGTGCAGCGCGTAGCCGACCACGTCGCCCTGGCAGAGCAGGAGGTCGGCGCGGTACTCGTCCCGCTCGAGCCAGCCGGCCATGCGCGCCGCCAGCGCGTCGTGGCCCAGGGGGTTGTCGTGACGCTCGTCGGCGATGAGGCGCGCGTTCATGTGCGCCAGCCAGCCGATGTGCTCGGGGCGCGCGGGCTGCAGCCCCACCGATTCGGCGCGCGCGCCCGGATACAGGTAGCGGCTCATGATCAAGCTGCGGTAGTTCACGTCCGCCCCGGTCTGGTGATCCACCGACCGGTAGCCGAGGCGCGTGTAGAGCGCGATCAGGTGGGCGGCCGGCTCGGCGGTGTCCAGCGCCAGCTCGCGCGCCCCAGCGCGCATCGCCTCCACGCCCACCCGCTCCAGCAGCGTCCTCCCAGCGGCGCGGCGCGGCGCGGGTGGCGACCGGGCCCTGCGGAGGCCCGGCCAGCGCGGCGGCGGGTCAGCCCTTCTGCAGGCCGGCGATGTCCTGGAGCAGCGTCTGCTCGTGCCCGTCCGGCTTCACCTTGAGGTAGACCTTCCGCACGATGCCCTGCGGATCGACGACGAACGTCGTGCGGTCCCAGTACATCGTGCCCTTGTAGTCGTTCTGGCCGACGTGGGCCGCACCGAGCAGCTCGCCCTTGGGGTCGGCGAGCAGGTCGATGGTGAAGCCGTGCTTGGTGCAGAAGGTCTTGTGCGAGGCGACGTCGTCGGCGCTGACGCCGACGACCTTGACGTTCGCCTTGTCGAAGTCGGCCTTGGTGGAGGTGAACGACTTGCCCTGGATGGTGCAGCCCGGGGTGTCGTCCTTGGGATAGACGTAGAGCACCAGCCAGCTGCCGGCGTAGTCGCTCAGCGCGACGGTCTTGCCGTCCTGGTTCTGGAGCGAGAAATCGGGGAACTTGCTGCCGACATCGAGCATGACCGCCTCCTGAGTAACGAGGAGGGCAGGGGTACCGGCGTTCCTCGGGGGCCGCAAGCAGGTCGAGCCGTAGCGTCGTCAGGGGATGAGGCTGACGCGCGAGGCGTTCAGCACGAACGGGCCTGGCTCTTCGGTGGCGCTGACCACCACGTAGACCGGCACATCGGGCGTGAGGTCCAACATCACCGGGAACGCGGCGGCGTCCGAACAGCCCCGCTCCTCCGCCGCATTGAAGCAGATGGCGCGGGCGTGCACCGTGTGCGGCGTGTCGCTCTGCACGGAGAGGGTGACGCGGGAAGGCACTTCGGAGGTGAGCATGTAGACGACCGAGCTCAGCGCCGCAGCGCCGCAGCTCGGCGGCACCGGGGCGAGCACGACCGAGCTGTCGCCCGGGTTGGCACCGAAGAGCGCGGGGCGCATGCGCTGGCAGGCGCCGGCCTCGTCGTGCACCGTGTGATCCGCCCCGCTGCAGTCCTGATCGATGCCGTCGTCGGGGATGTCGCGCGCGCCCGGGTGCCGGCTCGGATCCTCGTCGTCGCAGTCGAAGCCTGCCTCGTTGCCGTCGCGATCGAGATCCGTGGCCGCCTTCTGCACCGGCGGCGGAGGCTCGTCGGGGCAGCCGTCGTCGAGGAAGCAGCCACCGAGCAGCAGCGCACACGCCGCGGCGGCTCCCACGCACGCGCACCGAGCGGTCACGTGGCACCTCCCGCCGATTCGACCTCGCACACCGCGCTGCAGCCGTCGTGCGACGCGACGTTGCCGTCGTCGCACGCCTCCGGCTCGACCACCTGGCCGTCCCCGCAGACGATGGGCTCGAAGGTCACCGTCACCGTGGCGGCGTCGCCGGCTCCTTCGGCGGTGACCACGAGGAGCGGGGGCGCGTCGGCGCGCACCAGTACGCGCAGCGGCCCGGCGGAGGTCGGCGCGCAGACCTGCTCGCTGGTGTCTTCCAGGCAATCGGTGCGCAGGGAGATGGTGTGTGGCGTGCTCGAAGCCACCTCCACGGTGAGCCAGCCGACCCAGGCGTCGGTGTCCTCCGGTGGTTGCACGATCAGCACGCGGGCACCGGCCGGGTCGGTGGTGCAGGAGCCGACGGGCGCGGGCAACCCGGAGCTGGTGTCGATTTCCACCGGTGTGCCCAGCGTCGTCACGCTCGGCGCGCCCGCCGCGGCGCAGGCCTGCTCGATCCAGCTCGTGTCGTGTCCGTCGCAGTTCTGATCGATGTCGTCGGCCGGCGTGTCGACGGCGCCCGGGTGGACGGCCACGTCCTCGTCGTCGCAGTCCGTGGTCCAGCCGAACCCGTCGCCGTCCCCGTCGCGGTCGAATAGCTCGGCCTGGGGACAGTTCACCGCGCTCGTCGCCAGGCAGGTCACCGCGGCGGCCATGGCCAGACCCGCCTGCGCCAGGCGCTCGCCGCGCCGTGCGGTGCGCTCGGCGCGCGCCGATCGGCCGAGCACCGACCAGGACAGCAGCAGCGCCGGCAGGGTGAGCAGGTCGGTCCAGTCCGACCAGGTGACCCACGGAAAGCCGAAGAGCGCGATGGCGCGCGCGAAGAGCGCCGTGAAGCCGTCGGAGAGCTCGAGCGCCGTGAACAGCGCGCCGATGGCCAGGTGGCAAACCACCCAGGCGCGGGGCCCGCGCGCCCGCACCAGGATGGCGAGCACCGGCGGGGCGACGACGAGCACGGCCAGGTCGCTCAGCTTGCCGGTGACCACGCCGGGCACCACGCCGCCGCCCTTCAGGACGTGGTCGTTGACGATCTGCGTCAGCAGCGCGCCGATCCAGAGCGGGTGGAGCAGGGCGCGCTCGGGTCGCATCGGAGCGCGGGCAAAGCAAGACATGTACCGGTGTTCGACGGGGCGGCCTTGCGAGGTGCAGCGCGAGCGCGCCGTGACTTCGCTGTCGTGGTCTCCGGAATGCGCCGCGGGATCACCCGGCGCGTGGCGCGTTCCGGTGAGCGCGCGTCGGGCTCAGACTCGGGTTTCGCTCTTTTCAGCGCCTGATCGCGCCTGACGGCGCGCCCAGGCGCTGACGGAAAAGAGTAGACGAGCCACGGCTCACATCCGACGGTGCGGTTGCTGACCTCACGGATCCCCTGGTTTGTTTCTTGCACGGAGAATCCATGGCCACGCGCTTCGTCTGACGTGGCATGACCAGCAACCTGGTGAGTACGACCTCGATCCTCCGCGCAGGCACGGACGCAGACAACCGCCGCAAGCTTCTGCGGCTCGAGCAAACTCGGGAGTTCGTCGAAGGGCTGTTCGGGGAGGACGAGCACGCGCTGCGCGTCCTGTCGTTGGCCAACGGCGTGGCAGGGGTGCTCAACGCGGCGACGGTCTCCATCCACGCGATTGGGCAGGCGTACGCGAAGCTCGCCCACACGACGCCGAAGAGCGGCACGAAACAGGTTGATCGACTGCTGAGCAACCCGGGCATCGTGCTCGACCATCTGCTGCCGTCGTGGATCGAGTTCGTGCTTTCTGCACGGAGCGAGGCGGTCATCGCGCTCGACTGGACCGAGTTCGACGACGACGACCACTCGACCCTTTGCGCGTACCTGGTGACCACGCATGGCCGGGCGACACCCCTGGCGTGGAGGACGGCGAAGAAGTCCGAGCTTCGGGGGAGGCGCACGCGGATCGAGCAGGACTTCTTGGCGCAGATCCACGAGTGGATTCCGGAACGGGTCGGGATCACGCTGCTGGCCGATCGTGGCTTCGGGGACCAAGCGCTCTACACCTTGCTGGAAGCTTGGGGATGGGACTACGTGATCCGGTTCCGCGGCTGCATCATGGTGACGACGAGCGGCGGCGAATGTCGCACGGCCTCCGAGTGGGTGCCTGCGACCGGGCGCGCAACGATGCTCCGCAATGTATCGGTGACGAACGACCAGAACCCGATCCCCGCGGTCGTCGTCACACACGACCGGCGCATGAAGGAGCCCTGGTGTCTCGCGACATCCCTCGGGAAGTGGTCTGCGTCCGACGTCGTGAAGCTGTACGGCAAGCGCTTCACCATCGAGGCCACGTTTCGCGACGTGAAGGACCTCCATTTCGGTATGGGCTTGCGTGCGACCCACATCCGGGACGCGAGCCGCCGCGACCGGCTTCTTCTGTTGGTCGCCGTGGCCCACGCGCTGCTCACGCTTCTGGGCGCGGCCTCCGAGGAGACGGGACTCGACCGCTACCTGAAGGTGAACACCGTCAAGCGCCGCACGCATTCGCTCTTCCGGCAGGGCAGCTACTGGTACGACTGCATTCCAACGATGCGTGAAGAGTGGCTGCGTCCGCTGATGGGCGCCTTCGACCGCATCGTGCGGGATCACGCCACGCTCTGCGCCTGCTTCGGCCTGATTTGATGGATGAATACGAGGGGATGCGTGAGGTTGCTGACACCAACCCGCAGGAGGAGCCGTGGCTCACGATGTTCTTCGCACGC
>JBBJMR010000011.1:0-53884 GCA_037720395.1 Polyangiaceae bacterium | reverse complement strand
TCGGACCTGCCGAGGCTCCCTGAGGAGGCCTCGGACCTGCCGAGGCTCCCTGAGGAGGCCTCGGACCTGCCGAGGCTCCCTGAGGCCTCGACCTGCCGAGGCTCCTGAGGTCGGACCTGCCGAGGCTCCCCGAGGAGGCCTCGGGTTGCCGCCGCGAGGCGGAGTTGGTCTCATGGCCGGATGCAGTGGGTTTCACGCTTGCTTGCCATCGCAGGCGGTCTCTCTTGCGCCGGGCTGCTGGCCTGCTCCACCGAGGGCACCTTCATCGGCGACGGCGCGGGCGGCGCGGGCGGCACCTCCTCCGGCGCGGGCTCGAGCGGCACCGGCGCCACCGGCGCGGCCACCAGCTGCGCCACGCCCACCGAATGCCCGGGCCAGGACGACGCCTGCAACACGCGCACCTGCGAGGACGGCGGCTGCGCCGTGGAGACCAAGCCTGCGGGCACGCCGATCACCGTGCAGACCGGAGGCGACTGCAAGAAGGACGTCTGCAGCGCCACCGGCCAGGTGACCACCGAGACCGACAACACCGACGCGCCCTCCGACGGCAACCCGTGCACCACCGACGGCTGCGAGGCGGGCTCGCCGAGCTACGGCAACGCGCCCGAGGGCACGCCCTGCGGCGAGGCGCTGGCCTGCAACTCGATGGGACAGTGTGCCGGCTGCGTGGAAGACGCGCAGTGCGGCGAGAGCACCGCCTGCGCCACGGTGAGCTGCAACGACAGGGAGGTCTGCGTCTACGACAACGTGCCCGCCGGCCAGGGTGACCCCGGCGGCCAGACGCCCGGCGACTGCCAGCGCCTGGCTTGCAACGGCAACGGCGGGGTGGGGGCGGTCGTCGACGACAGCGACGTCCCCGTCGACGGCAACCCGTGCACCAGCGACGTGTGCACGGCCGGCGCCCCGTCCAACCCCAACGCGCCGACAGGCACCGTCTGCCCGGGCGGCGTGTGCAACGGCGGCGGCGCGTGCGTGGCCTGCCTGCAGGACGCCGATTGCGGCGCGACGAACGCCTGCGTCACCTCGACGTGCAACGGCGGAAGCTGCCAGGTCAGCTACGTGCCCGCCGGTCAGGGCGACCCCGGCGGCCAGGTCGGCGGCAACTGCCGTACGCGTCGCTGCGATGGCAACGGCGGCATCGTCGACGGCGTCGACGACGCCGACCTGCCCAACGACGGCAACGCGTGCACGTTCGACATGTGCAGCCGCGGCGTCCCTTCCAACGCCGACGCGACGCAGGACGACGGCGAGACCTGCACCAGCGACGTGTGCAACCCGGCCACCGGCGTGACCGATCACATCCCGGTCGGCAACGGCACCGCCTGCGGCGCACCGGGCAACTGTCTCAGTTGCCAGAACGGGACCTGCAACAGCAGCTGCAACGGCTGCGAGTCCTGTTACCAGGACACCTGCTATCAGGAGTGCTTCGTGGCCGACTGCCTCAAATGCAACATCACCCAGACCGGCTGCATCCCCATCAAGAATTGCCTGCCTCAGTGATCGTCGACTCGCTCGCCGTGGGCGGCCAGCGCCCATGAAGCGCGCATCGTTCCTCGTCCTGGCAAGCGCCTCCGCGGGCCTCCTCATCGCGGCGTGCTCCGCGGATCTGCTCCACGCCACCGACTGGCCGTCAGGCTTCTCGTCCGGAGAGGCCCAGGCGCTCTCGGAGCTGCACACGCGCAACTTCATGTAGCTGCCGTCGCGCTGCGGTCGAGCCAAGCGCCGCTCGGGATCAGCACGCCGCGGCGTCGACGCGCACCACTTCGCCTGCAGGGCCAGCGCAAGGCGCGTGGCCGCGCGCGCCAGCTGGTAGGCGCGCCGCCCCTCGGCGAGGCGAACCGGGCCGAGGCGCGGCAACGGCTCGATGACCAGCGCGCACCGGCCAGCTCGCCGCGGCACCGCAAGCGACGGACTCTGCATGCCACGCCAGGGCGAGCGCGAGGCCAGGTGATGGTGCAGCACGCGACTCCCCTCCGGCACGCCGGCGAGGCCGGGGCGATCGGCGATGCCGCCGTCGAGCAGCGGCCGCCCCTCGAGCCAGCGCGGATGGAAGAGCAGCGGCACGGTGCACGACGCCTGGATGGCGAGCGCCAGCGGGCCCTCGGAGAGCACGCGCGTGCGTCGCCGCGCCAGGTCGTAGACGGAGATGGTCAGCGGCCGCCGGCACTCGGCGAAGGTGCGCACCGGCAACATCGCCTCCAGGCGCCCGCGGAAGAGCTCGCCGCGCAGGAGACCCGGCCCCGGGAACGGGTCCCAGAAGTCCTCGCGGCGCAGCGCCAGGAGCTCCTCGGCCAGCGCCGCGGACGAGACGCCCGCCGCCCAGGCGCCGGTGACCAGCGCGCCGGCGCTGGAGCCGGCGAGACGCTCCGGCAAGAGCCCCTCGTCCTCGAGCACCGAGAGCACGCCGGTGTGCGCGAAGAAGCCGAAGAACCCGCTCGACATGGCGAGCGTGAAGGGCGCCTCGGCGAGCCAGGCGCGCAGCGTGGGCGCAGCGGGGCTCAGGCCTTGCCGCCGAACTCGACGAGCACGCTGGACCAGGACAGGCCGGAGCCGACCACCACCATGGCCACCTGGTCCCCATCCTGGAAGCGATCCCAGTTCTGCGACATGACCACCGGGCACCCGGCCGCAGCCTGGTTGCCGTACTCGGCGATGTTGAAGACGTGCCGGTCCGCCGGGATGTGCGAGCGTCGGCAGACGGCCTCGAGCATGGTCAGGTTGGCCTGGTGGCCGATGTAGAAGAGGCGCGGCGCACGCTCGGGCCCGATGCGCTCCTGGATTTCGCCGAGCAGGCTGCTCATCTGCTTGATGGCGAATTTCTGCACCGCGGCGCCGTTCTGGGAGAAGTGCTTGGTGCGCGGGATGAGCACATCGTACGCGCCCTCGGGGTTGGCGTTGAAGGCGGTGAAGCTGGCGCGCACGCGAGACGGCACCTTGGTGGAGACCACCGCAGCGCTGGTGGCGTCGCCGAAGAGGATGGCGCTGGAGCGGTCGGCGAAGTCGGTGATGCGGGTGGTGTTCTCGGGGGTGACCACCAGCACGTACTCCGGCAGGGTGGCCGCCATCTGCGACAGGAAGTGGATGTGCAGGCCGAAGGTGCTGCACGCCGAGTGCAGGTCGAAGGCCGGCACCGTCAGGCCCAGGGCCTTGGCGATGGTCGCCGCCTCGGCCGGGATGCAGGTGTCCGGCGAGCAGCCGCCGGCGACCACCATGCCGATGTCGGTGGGCTTGATGCCGGCCCGCTCGATGGCCATCAGCGCCGCGCGGCGGCCGGTCTCGGCGTTGCTGTAGAGCGCGGCCTCGGCCCCGGCGCGGACGTCCTGGTTCTTGGTCTGCCGGATGTAGTCCAGCGGCAACACGGTGCGCCGGTTCCGGATGCCGACTCGGTCCACGATCCACTGATCGTTGGTGCCGATGTCCAGCGACTCGAGGAACGCGTTGTCGAGCTGGTTCTCGGGGTGGAAGTGACCGAAGCCGTGGAAGTAGAGCATGTGCCGACGCGCGAATCGCTACCACGTCCGCCGGCAGCCTCGGCCGCCAAAGCACGGCGGCCGCCCGGATCGTGACAGGATCTTGACCGTGCGCGCCGGCGCGGCGCCTGCCGCGCTGCGTGACGGAGCGATGACGCACGTGACGCGGCGCGAGAAGTGGTGTGCACTCGCCCTCGCAGCGGGGGCCACCCACCCGCCGGAAGTCGATCGCGCACGGTCCGCTCATGACGACAACGGCGCCCCCGCTGAAGCTTCCCACCACCCCGGCGAGCACCGTGGTCGCTCGCCTGGAGGCGGCGCTGGCCGAGGTCGCCGGCGCGCCGGCCATGCTGGCCTTCGACGCCGACGGCACCCTGTGGCGCGGCGACGTCGGCGAGGACGTCTACAGCGCGCGCGTCGCCGAGGAGGGTGTGCGGGAGGAAGCGCGCGCCGCGCTCGAGGCCGAGGCGCGCGCGGTCGGCGTGGCGAGCGCCGGCACGCCGAGCCAGATCGCCGGCGCGCTCTTCGCCGCCTACACGGCCGGCAGCTACGACGAGGAGCGCGCCTTCTCCATGATGGCCTGGGCCTTCGCCGGCTGGCGCCTGGACGAGCTCGACGCCTGGGGGGAGCGGGTGCTGCACGCCGCCCAGCTCGACGGCCGCGTGCACCGCGCGCTGGCGCCACTCATGGCCTGGGCCGGGCGCGCCGGCGTGGAGCTGTGGATCGCCTCGGCGTCCCCGAGCTTCGCCGTGCGCGCCGGCGCGCATCGCCTCGGCGTGCCGGTGGAGAACGTGCTGGCCATGGACCCCGCGGTAGAGAATGGCGTGCTCTTGCCACGCCTGGCCGCGGCGCCCGTCTACGGGGCGGGGAAGATGACGGCCATCGAGCGCGCGCGGCCGGATGCGGTTCTGCTCGGCGCCTTCGGCGACAGCGTCTACGACGTGGCCATGCTGCGTGCCGCGCGTGTGCCCGTCGCCGTCGACCCCAAGCCGAGCCTGCTGGCGGCCATCGCCTCGGGCAGCGAGCGCGGCGCCGATGGCCGGCCGCTGTCGCCGCTGATCATGGAGCCCTGATCCATGGCCACCGTTGCCCTGCGTGGTCTCACCCGTCGTTATCCCGGCGCCGAGCGCCCGGCCCTGGCTGGCCTCGACCTGGACATCGCCGACGGCGAGCTGCTGGTGGTGGTCGGGCCCTCGGGGTGCGGCAAGTCGACGGCCCTGCGCCTGGTGGCCGGCCTCGACGTGCCCGACGGGGGGCAGGTGCTCATCGACGGCAAGGACGTGGTGCACACGCCGCCGCAGGACCGCGACGTGGCCATGGTCTTCCAGGGCTACGCGCTCTACCCGCACCTGACCGCGCGCGAGATCATGGCCTTCCCGCTGAAGATGCGCGGCATGCCCAGGGCCGAGCAGAAGAAGGTGGTCGACGAGGCGGCGACCATGCTCGGGATCGGGCACCTGCTCGCGCGGCGTCCCGGCGAGCTGTCCGGTGGCGAGCGCCAGCGCGTGGCCATGGGGCGGGCCATCGTGCGCAAGCCCAAGGCCTTCCTCTTCGACGAGCCGCTCTCCAACCTCGACGCCGCGCTGCGCGCCGAGCTGCGCGTGGACCTCGGGGCGCTGGTGCGGCGCCTGGGCACGACGAGCCTGTACGTGACCCACGACCAGGTCGAGGCCATGACCCTCGGCGATCGCGTGGCGGTCATGAAGGACGGCGTCCTGCAGCAGGTCGGCCCGCCGCGCCAGATCTACGAGGACCCGACCAACGTGTTCGTGGCTGGTTTCCTGGGGTCGCCGAGGATCAACCTCGTCGAGGTGACGCGCGACGGCGATCGCCTGCGCGCAGCCGGGGTCGACGTGGCGGCGCCGCCGGGCATGGACGTCCCGGCCAAGGCCATCGTCGGCCTGCGCCCGGAGAACCTCGCCATCCACCCCGCCGACGCAGCCCCCACCCCGCTGCCTGCCTCCACCAGCCTGCTCGCCGCGCGGGTGACGGCCGCCGAGCCGCTGGGCGCAGAGACCATCCTCCACCTCGACGCCGGCGGCACGCCCCTGGTGGCGCGCGCGCCGGGCTTCGCGCGCTGGAGCGCCGGTGACGCGGTGCAGGTCGCCGCCGTGGTCTCGACGGCGCTGTGGTTCGAGGCCGGCAGCGGCGAGCGGGTGCGCGCGTGACCGACGCGCTGGGCAGGCGCCGGGTGTTGCAAGCGCTCGGTGCTGGCGTCGGGGCCGCAGCGCTCGGCGGATGCAGCGAGCAGGGCAGCGACGGGCGCGTCACCGCCTCGCTGTGGTTCAGCTACGGCGGCAAGAACCGCGAGGTGCTGCTGGAGCTGGTGCAGAAGTTCCACGCTGCGCAGACCCGCTTCCGCATCCACCCCACCTACCAGGGCGACTACTTCGAGGCGCTGGCCAAGCTGCGCACCGCCATCGCCGCACACGCCGCGCCGACCTTGACCCACGTGGTCGGCGAGGTGGTGCCCTACCTCTGGGAGGCCAGGGTGCTGGAGCCGCTGGCCGAGGGCCTGGCGCGCGCCGGCGAGCCGCTCGGGCTCGGGTCCGACCTCGAGCTGGTGAAGCCGCTGGCGCAGGAGGGCACCTTCACCGGCGGCGGCGAGCGCCCGCTGTGCGCGCTGCCCTTCAATCGCTCGACGCCCATCGCCTACTACCACAAGGGCATCTTCCGCGAGCTCGGCCTGGAGGCTCCGCGCACGTGGGAGGAGCTGGTCGCCGTGGCGCGCGCGGCCACGCTGCGCGAAGGCGGCACGGTGAAGCGCTGGGGGTTCCAGTGTCCCGTCGACTGGTGGTTCTGGGTGGCCATGGTCGGTCAGGCCGGCGGCGAGGTGGTGGCGCCGGACGGCACGCCCACGCTCGGCGGCGAGGCCGGCGTGCGCGCGCTCTCGCTGTGGCAGCGCCTGGTGCACGAGGAGCGGGTGATGAAGCCGCCGCCGGGGCGCGACTACAACGCCTGGCAGGCCGCCAACACCGACTTCTTGTCCGGGCGCACGGCCATGATCTGGACCAGCACCGCGTTCCTCCGTTACCTCGAAGAAAACGCGAAGTTCGAGGTCGGCGCCGCACCGCTGCCGCGCGATGTGCGCGCCTCGGTTCCCACCGGCGGCACCTTCTTCGTCATGCCCACCGGCAGCGCCGCCGAGGAGCGCGAGGCGGGGCTGTCGTTCCTGCGCTGGATGATGGCGCCGGCGCAGGCCAACGAGTTCGCCACGCGCACCGGGTACATCCCCGTCAACCGCGCGGGCATTGCCACGCTCGAGCGCGATGGCTACTACGGCAAGCACCAGAACGATCGCGTGGCGCTCGATCAGCTGCAGAGCGCGTCGCCGTGGCCCTGGAGCACGCGCCTCTTCCGCCTCCAGCGCGAGGCGGTGCAGCCGCGCCTGGAGGAGGCGGTGCTGGCGCGGCGCGACGCGCGCGAGGTGCTGGAGCTGGCGCGGAAGGCGGCGCTCGAGCCGTGAGGCCCACGCGCCCCATCGTGCCCTGGCTGATGCTGGCGCCGACGCTGGCCGTGCTCGGCGTCTTCTTCATCTATCCGCTGCTGCTGGCGCTGCACGACAGCTTCCACAGCTGGGACATGCTCACGCCCAAGGTCTTCGTCGGCACCGCCAACTACCGCGCCCTGGCGGAGAGCGGCGAGCTGTTCGGGACGCTGGGGCGCACGCTGGCCTACAGCGCGGCGGTGGTCACGGCCTCGATGAGCCTCGGCCTGCTCCTGGCGGTGTGGCTCTCGCGGCCGGGCTGGGTCTTCGCCTTCGTGCGCGGCGCCGTCTTCAGCGCCTACGTCGTCTCCTGGGTGGCCGTGGCCCTGCTCTGGATGTGGCTGCTCGACGCCGACGCCGGGCTGGTCTCGGCCATCCTGCGCGCGCTGCACCTCCCCACGGTGAGCTGGCTCGGCGACCCGCGCGCCGCGCTCTGGGCGCTCTGCGCGGTGAGCGTCTGGAAGATCACCGGCTACTCGATGGTCATCTTCCTCGCCGGCCTCCAGGACGTGCCGCGCTCGCTGCTCGAGGCCGCCGCGCTCGACGGCGCCGGCCCCTGGCGCCGCTTCGCGCACGTCACCTGGCCGCTGCTCCGCCCCACGGCGGCGTTCGTGGGCATCACCAGCTTGATCCTCTCGTTCCAGGCCTTCGACGTGGTGCGGGTCATGACCCAGGGCGGGCCGGTCAAGGCCACCACCATCTTCGTCTACGCCATCTACGAGCACGTCTTCATCAACCTGCGCGTCGGCCGCGCCAGCGCCATGACCGTGGTCTTCTTCGCCCTCTTGCTGGCGCTGACCGGCATGCAGCTCTGGCTCTGGCGGCGCGGCACGCCGGCGGCGAGGGCGCACTGATGGTCGGCGAGCGCGGCGGGGCCGTGCGGCGCGGGGCGAGCACCGCGCTGCTGGTGGCGGTGGCCATCCTCTGGGTCGGCCCGTACCTGTGGATGGCGCTGACCTCGTTCAAGACGCTGCCCGAGATCGTGGCCAATCCGACGGCGCCGTTGCCGCAATCGCTGGCGCTGGGGGCCTACCGCGAGGTGTTCCAGCAGGTGCCGGTGCTCCGCTACTTCGTGAACACCGTGGTCATGTCGGTGCTCATCGCCGTCCTGCAGATCCTGCTCGCGCTGCCGGCGGGGTACGCGCTGGCCAAGCTGCGCTTCGTCGGGCGCGGCTGGGCGCTGGGCCTGGTGCTGGCCTGCCTGCTGGTGCCGGCGCAGGTCACCTTCGTGCCTGCCTTCACCATGCTCGGCAAGCTCGGCCTGGTGAACACCATGGGCGCGCTGGTGCTGCCCTTCGGGGTCAGCGCGCTGGGCACCTTCCTGGTGCGCCAGGCGCTGTCGTCCGTGCCCGACGAGATGATCGAGGCGGCGCGCATGGACGGCGCCAGCGAGCTGTACATCGTCTACGGCCTGCTGGCGCCCATCCTGCGGCCGACGCTGGCCTCGCTGTTCCTGTTCAGCTTCGTCTTCCATTACAACGACTACTTCTGGCCGCTGATCATGACCACCGACGACGAGGTGCGGACCTTGCCGCTGGCCATCGCCCTGCTCCGCGAGCAGGGCACGGGCGTGCGCTGGCACGTGGTCATGGCCGGCAACGTGCTGCTCAGCATCCCGGTGCTTGCGCTGTTCGCGGCGACGCAGCGACAGATCCTGCGCGCGGTGAGCGCGCGGGCGCTCTAGCGGACTCGAGGAAGCACCGACTGCGCCAGGCGTCCGCGAGCGGTGGCACGTGGATGCCGACGGTGGCGCAGCAGGCGACCGCGACCCCGCCGGCACCCATGCCATCGAGAGGCAATCATTGCCTCGCGAAGCAAAGATTGCCTCGCCTTCGCGCCTCGCCCCCTCGATACCCCTCGATCGCAGCGCGCCGTGGCTGGCCCGACCCTTGCGAACGCGCTCGCCGGCAACTCGGCCGAAAGGGACGTTCGATGACCAAGCATCTTTCGATGATGGCTGCGCTGGCCCTGACCGCGAGCGCGTGCGGGGGGACATACGACGAAGGGAGCACGGGCCTGGACGACGAGGAGGTGGCGGAGGTGAGCGACGCGCTGACCAACGTGGACGACTGCGCCATCACCGACGTCAACGCCGACGCCTACATCTACAGCCCGGGGCAGAGCGAGTCGTATACGCGATCCTGGCAGTACATCGACAACATCTGCCCGGAGTCGAACGACACGACCTACGTCGACTTCACCGTCAATGGCAGCCAGGTCTACAAGTACTACTTCGTCGTCAATGCCAGCTGGTGGGCGGCGAGCAACATCAGCCAGTGCGTCAACCGCACCCTCTCGACGAAGGTGCAGCGCCGCGTGCCCGGGACGAGCACGTTCGAGAACGTCAGCTCGATGGTGCAGCACGGCGTCTGGAACCCGGCGACGGCGACCTGCTCAGGACCCCAGTACACCTGGTTCCACAACAACAGCGATGGCTCGGGCACGGAGACCTCGATGTATCGCGTCAAGGCGCTGGCCACGCAGCACGACGGCACGCACCACGCCACGGTGCAGATCATCGGCGCCAACTTCGGCACCCCGTGACGTCGTGCGGCCGTAGCGGAAGTCTGCCTTGCCGCGCGTCGTCAAGCGGGCCGATTGGTAGGGTCGCGTGACGACGGTCGGGTCGTCGTCGGGGGCCTCTGCGTCCCCGTGCCTCTGCCGGTCTCGGGCGGCAGCGACGACCGGGGGTGGTGAAGCGGCGCCCGCCAGCTGCACCGCTCACTGCGACTCGAGCGTGATGCCCTCGTAGATGTCGTCCACGGCCACCGCGACGCCAGCGCAGGTGAGTTGCGCGGCCTCCCCGGCGCGATAGACGCGTTCGCTCCAGCCCGGGCCATCACGCTCGACGCAGGTGATGCTGCGGCTGCGGTGCGACACGAAGAGCACCACCTGCAGCGACGGGATCTGCTTGTAGTGGCTCAGCTTGTCGCCGCGATCGTAGTCCTCGGTCGACTCGCTGGTGACCTCCACCAGGATCGTCGGGTTGACGAGCGCGTCCGGATCGATCGTCGACGAGACGGCCTCACCGCGGACGACCGACGCGTCCGGAAAGGTGCTGAGGTCGGTGGCCTCCACGCGGACCTTCATGTCCGAGGTCGCGAGACGACAGGTCTTCGGCAGGGCGCCGTGGAGCGCGACGATCGCTGCGGCGCTCAGCTGCGCATGCGCCGGTGTCCCACCGGCCATCGCGTAGATGACGCCATCGCAGTACTCCAGCTTCAGCTCGCTCATCTGTAGCGAGCGGAGGTAGTCGGCGTAGTCGTAGTGCAGACCCTTCGCCGTGGTCATCGCGGGCGCAGCGTAACACGCGGGGTTGCCCGAAGCCTGGAGCCGGTCCGCGGCCTCCGAGAAATCGCACGCCGCCGGTGATCGATTCGCCGCCTGGCCTCTCCACCTCTCCGTTCCCCGCAAGGCGCGGGGCCGGAGGAGGACGACATGGCCCTGCCGAGTGGGACGCGGCATCGACGGCGCGCTGCGGGCCGTGACAGCTCCGCGTCCGGGCGCATGGGCGCCGATGGCAGCATCCGCTCGGATGGACCCGCGCGCCGTCGACCCCATCGAGGCGGCCCGGGTCCGCAACGAGGTGCGGGAGCGCCTCTTCGGACTGCCGCCCGCGGGCGTGCGCTGGCACGTGGTGATGGCGGGCGACGTGCTGTGTGCCATGCACCCCAGGCCGTCCGGAGAGGCTCAGCGCAACCCGCGATAGTGCGCGACCAGCTCCAGCCAGCGCTGCCGGGCGGAGGGGTCGCTCGTCAGTCGCTCGTCCCAGGCGGCGCTGCACGCGCTCCAGGCGGCGTCGCTGCCGAGGCCCATCGAGGCCAGCGTCTCCGCCGCCCGACCAGGCTCCGCCTTCCGCAGCACGTACAGCCACGCGTACTGCTCGAGGGACAAGGACGGCGCGCGAGACGGACCGCCAGGCGGGAACGCTGCGCCCGCAGCCGCCGCGGGCGCGGGGCCTGCGCCGCGGAATGGCAGCACCGGCCGCGGCGCAGTCTCTGATGGGGCGGTGGTGGCGCCCACGCGGGGCGCCTTGCCGGCAGGCGCCGCGGTGGACGCGGGTGGCGGCGAGCTCGCGCCGGCACGGAACGGGAGTGCCGCGCCGGCAGCGGTGGGCAAGGTGAAGGCCATGGTCGCCTTGAGCAGCTTGGCCGACGGCGCGGGCGGCGGCGCCGGCGCAGAATGCTGGCGATCGGCACCGAACGCCCATGTGCCGGCACGCACGCCGACGCGACCCACCGCGGACCGCAGCTCGGCGAGGTGGCCTTGCTGCCGCGCCACCCAGTCGTCGACGCGCAGGGGCACCGCGTGCCCGAGGGCGATGCTCAGCTCGAGCAGCGCCTCCTCGCGGCGCGGCGGCGGTGTATTGCGCGCCTCGAGCTCGTCGACGATGGCCATCGGCGTCCACGGGCGCCCTGCGCGCAGGCGCACCGCGGGGTCGAGCTCCGCGGCGTGGGCGCGCAGCCAGGCGTCCCAGCGGGCGGGATCGACGATGACCTTCTCCACCTTGCGCGTGGGCACCGGGATGCTCGCGAACGACGCCAGCTCCGGCGGCATGTCGACCTCCCACGGCTCCTCCACCACCTCGCGCAAGCCTGCCGCGGTGATGCGGTCCAGCGCCTCGCCGGCCGCCTCGACCAGCGCCTCGTCCCCGGAGCCGAGCAGCCCGATGAGCGCAGGCAGCGAAGAGGCATGGCCGAAGCGCCCCAGCGCGCGCGCCAGACGCGCGCTGGGCGCAGTGGCGACGACGGCGAGCAGCGACTCCAGGTCGGACTCGTGGCCTCCGAGGCAGAGCAACACCGCCGCCGCCTCGGCGCGAGCCGGCGCGGCGCCGGGCGGGAGCTGGGCCCGGAGCACACCGCGCGCCGGCACGTGACCGCGCTGCATGGCCGACTCCGCCGCCGCCAGGAACACCCCGTCGTCGGTGGCCCGCGCGAGCACGGCGTCCAGCAGCTCCACCGCCTCGTCGCGCGAGCCGCTCGACGCCAGCGCGCGCGCCGCGGCGCGGGACAGCGCCGCGTCGGAGCTGGTGGCCAGCGGGCGCACCAGGTCGAAAGGCGCGGTGCGCCGCAGCGCCAGCACCTCCATCGCCAGCGCCGCCAGCGGCGGCCGAGGCCCGTCGCCAGATCGATCATCGCCGGCTCGATGGCTGGGCTCGGCGCCAGCCAGAAGCCCTCCAGCCAGCCAGGCCAGGTCTCCGGCGCCGCCTGCTTGAGCGTGGCCACGGCCATGTCGACCGCGTCGCGCCCCTCGATGCACCCGAGCACCAGGGCGGTGGCGAAGGCGCGCGCCGGGTCGGGCCCCTTGGCCTCCTCGTAGTAGAGTGGCACGAGCGGCAACACCGAGAAACCTCGATGCCTTCGTGGCGCTCGGCTTTGTCGAGGAGGCGCTGCTCGAACGGCGCCTGGTCGAGCCACGATTCCATGGCGTTCGGCTTGCGCAGGTCGCGGTGATTGGCCACGTCCTCCAGGCAGTCACGCCCCAGCCGGCGCAGCATCTCCGCCTCCTCGATGGAGGGCTGGTACGCGAACCCAGCCTCCACCGCCTCCGCCACCGGCGGCGCCACGTCCGGCTCCTCGAGCTGCGCCGCCAGCGCGCCGGACTCGGCGGCCGCGGCCAGCGCCCGCAGCGCGTCCAGATCCTTCGGGCGCTTGAGCTTCTTCGGACGCGGCTGCGGCTCCGGCGGCGGCGTCAGCGGGTCGAGCGAGATCTCGGGCACCAGCAGGCGTCGCGCCGGCGCGTGTAGCCGCGGCGTTCCCACGCTGGCCAGGACCGGTCGCGCCGCGGGCGCCCCGTCGGCGCGCAGGCCCGAGCCACGCAGCTCCAGCCTGCGGGCGAGCTGGATCTGGGCGACGGCCTCCGCGCCCATGCTCAGCGCCGAGCGCGCCACGTCCAGACGATCGAGCACCTGCCCGAGCGCAGGCGACTCGCGGCGATCGCCGGCCGCGGCGAGCATGGCGCGCACCTCGCCGGCCAGCGTCGACGCCTCGGCGAGGCCGGTGTGGTGGGCGGGGAGAGCACGTGGCTGTCGATGACCGTGTACGCGCACTGGATGGCGCGGCGGAGGCGCGCGCCGATGCCGGCGCGGTCCATGTTCTGCGACAGGCCGGGGATGGCGAACATCGCCTCCTCGAACGCGCTGCGCGCCAGGACGGCGGCCTGCGCCCCGGGGCTCGGCGGCTCGGGCGGCTCGCTCTGTGCAGGGCCGCTCACGACGGGTCCTCGCTGACCACCAGCGCGCCGCGCTCGGCGCCGTCCGAGTGCAGGCCGAGCAGCACGCAGTCCGCCGGCGCACAGAGCGACTGCCAGCGCGCCGCGGCGATGGCCACCATCATCCCCGCGCTGGCCGCGCCCAGGTCGCCGGTGGTCAGCAGCGGCTGCTCGTGGACGTGGTCTCGCACCACGGCCTCGTGCGCGCGGGCCATGACGAACATCCACTCGTCGACGCGGTGCCGCTCGTTCACCACGTCGGTCATCGTCCAGCCGATGCGCCGCGCCCGCGGCCCGATAGCGGTGACCGCGCGCTTCACCGCCGCGGTGATTCCCAGCGCGGTGCACGGCTCCTCGGAGCCGTACGGTCGCGGCTCCAGCGCCGTGCCAGCCCCGACGAGCTGGGCCAGGCGCGGCAGCGCGGCCGCGCGGTGGCGAGAGGTGACCAGCAGGAAGGCGGCGCCCTCGCCGGGGATGAATCCGTTCTCGTTCTCCATGGAGTGCAGGCGCAGCTCGCGGTCGAGCCACTCCAGCGCGTCGGGGTCGAACCAGCTGTCCACGCCGCCGACCGCGATGGCCTCGACCTCGCCGGTGCGCACGCGCTCGATGGCCATCTCCATCGCCTGCACGCCGCCCCCACGACACCCGAAGACGAGCTGCGAACGGGGGTGATCGATGGGAACCCGGGCGCGGGCCTCGAGCGCCCGCAGGAAGTGCGGCTCCAGCCGAGCATCGAAGCCGGGTCGACTGCGGCTGGGCAAGGCGACGACGAGCGGCAGCGGCGGTGCCGACTGAGAGCGCGCGCGCTGGTGGTCCATCCAGGCGAAGGTCGCCTGCACCAGGGCCGGCGCCGCCATGGCCAGCATCCGATCGATGCCGATCACCTGGTCGCCGATGGACGCCAGCCGGCAGGTGGCCATCGGCGCACCGTGCTGTCGATGATGTGACAATCGCGCGGGTCCATCTTCAGCGCACGCACGCTCATGGCCACCTGCAACGCGGTGAGCCCATTCGGCGCGCGGGCACCGGTGCCGACGACGACCGCCTGGGCGACCGGCAGCGGCGGCAAGGCGGGCAGCGGGGATGGGGACGTGGGGAAGACCATGGGCGGCGTCGCGGCGCTCGGATTCAGAGGACCCGCTTCTCGTAGACGCGCACGCTCTCCAGCAACTGCTGCTTGCGCGGCAACGGGATGGCAGCCCGGAAGAAGAGGTGCACTCGATAGGCGTCGGCGTCGATGACCACTCCATCGAGGTGGGTGCGGTGCTCGGCGCGGCCGTGGCTGCCGTGACTGGAGAACGCCGGCGTCAGGCGCGGCAGCTGGAAGCGCCACAAGCCCTCTGGCGTCGCGCCTCGCACCTCGACCGGCTCGTCCCCGCGCAGCGGCGACGCGGACCACTGGTCCTCGGGAACGCAGATGTGGAAGCGCGCATCGAAGTCGTCCGGCAACAGCGGCAGCTTCGTATCCATCCACACCTGGTCGTAGGTCCCGGCGAAGCGCGAACGCGGCTCCCAGTGGCGGTGGATGGGGCCGAAGCTCGCTGGCGTTTCGCTGCCCTGGCCCACCGGCCGGTCGAGGTATTCGAGCTGCGCCGCGGGCTGATCGACGAGCGCGGCAAGGTCGCGCGCCACCCCGCGCCCGCAGGTGTTGCGCGCATCGCCCTTGGGCCGCGCCGGGTCGCTGAGGTCGAGGCCGCCCCAGGCCAGGTCGTAAGACAGCGGCAGCGGCTCGCGCAGCGGCCGTGCCGGCCCGGGACGCAGGCCGCCGAAGGCCCCGCGCTGCCACACGCGCAGCCCGTGGGCGCGCACCATCTTGGCGATGGGGCCCATGCGCAGCGAGACGTCGACGTGCGAGCCTCCGCCGCGAGGCGGCTGCGCGTGCCCGAGCAGGACCACGTCCGTGCCCGGCTTCTCGTCGAAGAGTTGCGAGGGCATGCGGATGCTGCTGATGCCCTCGTTGCCGTAGTAGGTGTCGACGAGCGGCACGTCCGGGCCGTCCGGGAGCACCTCGGGCACGCCGCGGGGGTCGATCTGGAAGGTATAGCCGGCCACGACCACCAGGCGCTCGCGACCACGCGGCTGTTTCACGGGGAAGGCGACGAGGCGCGCGGTGATGTCTCGGTGGACCTCCATATGCGATCAGCCGACGCTCAGGAGACGCGGAGCTCGAAGCGGCGAAGCCACTGGAGAAGCGAGTCGTCCGTCCACGGTCCCAGGGCGACGAGCCCCTGCGGGTCGTCGGCACGCACTGGCCGCAGCAGCGCGTCTGCCTCCCGGTACGCCGCCGGCACGTCGAGCCGGTTCACGTCCCCGGCGAGCGGGGTGTTGCCGGCACGCAGCACCGCAGCACTCCCCGCCTGGCCCAAAGCCACACTCGGTGTGTCCACCAGCCGGCGACCCGCTGCCGCCAGCTCATCCAGCAGCGCTGGCCCCACCAGCGTCAACCAGGAAATCGTGCGAATCCGCCGATACAGGGCCTCCATGCATTGCATGTGGAAACCGAGGTCGTATCCGGGGTGCCGGCGCGCGTGGGCATAGATGGCACGCGCTGGGCTGGCGGTCAGGCTGGGATAGACAGCGGAGTAGCCGAAGCCGGCAGCGCCCCAGCGCAGTCGCAGCGGCGCTGCCATGGCCAGCACTCGGTCCTGGAAGTCGGCGACCGGCCACGTGTGCGGCACGGTCACGGTGAGGGTGGCGAACGCCGGCAGCCATTCGTCGATGGGATCGACCTCCCCGATCTCCGCCCAGAAGCACAGCGAGAACGGCGACGCCGTCTCGTCCTCGACGGCACCGGTGAGATCCACCGCGTAGTCCGTACGGCCGAGCTTGGCATGGTTGTTGAGCTCGCGCTGCGTACCCGGGTCGTCGGCGGTGGCCGCGCGCAGGGAGGCGGCATAGCTGGAGATGTACTCCAGGTGCTGCGGCCGGACGGGCTCCGGGTCCTCGGCGACGGAGAGGCGCGCGGTGCGCAACTCGGGGGCCAGCCAGTCCCAGGCCATGTGCAACGCCTGCTCCAGACGCGCCTCGTCGTCAGGCTCGAGCAGCTCCAGCTGGAAGCTCGCGCCGAGCACACGCCAGGCCGTCGGGCCCTGGGGCCCGTGCGACAGCGCTTCGGCTGACGACGCGGCGGTCAAAGCGGCAGCTCCACCTCGGTGAGAGGCAGCACGGTCTCGTGGAAGCGAGCCAGCATGTTGGTGAGCGCGGCTCGTGACGGCGCCGGGAGATAGGGCAACTCCGGGAACCGAGCGCGAAACTCGGTCTTGCCCTGCGCGAAATGCGGCAGCATCCGGTTCGGGTCGAAGTCCACCAGGCCACCGTAGACGGAGGGGACGTTGCGGAGGCAGTTCAGCCAGTGGACGGATAGCTCCTCCAACCTGGTGCGGGTGGCGACGTCGATGGCCGCCGCCGCGCCGACCCGCAGGTGCCCGACGAGACCGCTCGCGCCTCGATCTCCTTGCCGGACGGCGAAGGGCAGCGCCGGCCACGTTCCGGGATACGCGTTCGGGTCGTCGAGCCAGGCGCGCACCTCTCCCTCGCGCACCGACATCGACGTCCCGTCGAGCGGCAGCGAACCCTGGATGCTCATCCAGGTCACCTGCCGGTCGAAGCCGCTTCGGCGCAGCTCCTCCACCATGTTGCGGATGAAAAGCGGGTCCACGCTGGCCACGCGCAGCACCCACGAGTAGCTCGCGCCCGCACCCTCCAGCTCGCTCCATGGGCCCGAGAGCCGCTCCACCGCGCCGGCCGCTGGCGAGAACACAGCGCCGCCGGCAGCACCGAGGTTGATCGCCGCACACACCGCTTGCATCGACCACCCCGCGAATGGCGCCACCGGCGCGGCGGCCACGGTGACGTCGATGACCACCTCCTGCGGCGCCGTGCTGGCGCAATAGGAGACGCGCAGCGCGCGCGAGGCGAAGTCGAGGCCGGGGATCAGCGGCATGGGCGCTCCGGAGGTGCAGGCCGATGCCTCACGCGTTCGACCCCTGCACCGACAGGAGAACGTGAGCTAGGCTGCGCCCGGCCATGGAGTTCGTCACGATCGGGGAGAAGCTCAAGTCGAGCGCCGAGGAGTGCAACGTCTACATCCTCTTCGATAGCGAGCCAAGCACCGACCAACGCTCGAGCATCGCCGCCGGGGTGCCCGAGTGCTTGAGCGAGACGGTGGAGTGGAGCGGGCAGCTGCTGCACCTCGACGGCGGGCTGGGCTTCCGCCCGCTGATGCGCAAGGCGTACAAGACGACCGCCGCGTTCGACGTGGCCTTCGCCGCGGTCCTCGCGCGCATGGACAAGCGCTGCCCGATCGCCCTCGTAGTGAACGACGAGGGCAAGGGGACCGTGCCCACTGCGAAGAAGCTCGCCGAGGCGCTGACGGCTCGCGCTCTGCCACGGCTGCAAGCGCAAGCCCTCGCACACCCTGCAGAGGCCAATGCCTGGCTGGCGACCACCATCGGTACGTCGTTCAACCGCGGCCGCCTGGATCCGAGCCTCTTCGCAGCCTTGGCCGCGACGCTCGAAGCGTGCGCTGCCGGCGCCGAGCGCAACACCCTGGCGCGCCTGTTGACGGTGTACCTGGACCTGGCCAGCAGAGCACCGGGCACCGCCCCGGGCGGCGCTCATTCGCCCGGGTTCCGACTCGCTCTCCTCTTGGCCGAGCCCGCGCTCGACGCCCAGGCCATCGCCGGCGCGGCACCAAGCGTCGAGGGACCGGAGGTGGCCATGGTCAACCGCGCCGCCGTCTGGCGCCTGACCGCAGGCAGTACCACCACCGAGGAGCGGGCCGCGACGGCGCGGGCGCTGGCCGAGAGCCCGTCGCTCCGCCATCACCGGGCCACCGACAAGGACTCCATTCCCGCAGCGCTGAGCGGGGTGGCGGATGGCTTCCTCTTCCCCTTTTCGCGTGAACGCACTCCGGAGGACATCGCCGCCGCGTCGCAGCTCCTCGATGCGGCGGTGCTCTTCGACGAAGCCCCGGACAACGCCCTCGTCAATCAGCTCTGCTGCCTGGTGGCGACCGGGCGCAGCGCCGAGGCGGCGGCACGTGCCGACGCCGTGCAGCCGGATGGGGCGCGGGCACCTCTCCTGCATGTGTTCGCCGCCGCCGCCTACGTCGCCGCCGACCGGGTGGCGGATGCGCTCACCCAGCTGCAGCTCGCCGAGAAGCGCGGCGTCGACGTCGGGCGCGAGGCGCGAAACCCCGCGCTGCGAGCCCTGCACGAGAACGCCGAGACGGCACACCTGGTCCGGCGCTGACCAGCAGGACAGCGACGGCGACGGATCAGACACGTCGAGGGCACTTCTTCTTTTGCCCCGGCATGCAGACGGCCATGTCCGCAACCATCGGGTCGACCCCGCCGGCGAAGTCCTTGTACGCCTGTTGTTGCTTTGGCTTGTGCTTGTCGAATGGCCCTTTGATCTCGAGGATGCGGTTGCCGACCATGCCGTCGGGGAACTTCAATCGCGTGCCCGCCAAGCGCAGGATGCCCCAGTTCAGAACGCCTTTCCCGAGCATCGCACCAATGGCTAGACAGCTGCGCACCAGACCACCCAGGCCGCCGGTGACGAGTCCTCCCGTCGCGCCGAGCGCCGCCGCCGCGTTGGAGTGGGCCGTGGCCAGGGCCTGCGCGACCGGGCCCACGCTGCCCGCCATTGCTGGTGCGCCGGCCACGGCCTGTGCTGTCCCGGTGACGGCACCGACGAGGATGGGCATCTCGCGCAACGTGGCGTTGGCCAGCTGCTGACCCGCGGCCGTATTGGGCGGCGGCAGGCTCTTGAGCGCATCGAAGAAATAGTTGTTGAAGATGCCACGCGGCTTCCGGCACTTGGTCGGGTCGCAATAGACATCCAGGGCTTGCTTGAAGGCTTCGCAGTAGAGGCGCTGCGCTTCGCCTTCGGTGATGCCGAGCCCGGCGTGGATGACGGTGGCGGGGGCCTGGGTCACGATGCCCCGTCAGTTGTTGGAGTCGGCCATGTCGCCGGTGCGCACCACGCCGCCGCCTTCGAGCAGGACATCGCTGGAGGCGCTGGTGATCTTGCACATGCCCATGATCTTGCTGCTCACCACGCCGAGCGCGACGCCGGGCTGATCGCCGTTGGACAGCGCCGTCTTTCCCTTCTTCGTCCAGGAGGGCGTGCCCATGATCATCGTCTTGGTCGTGTAGCCGGGTCCCGGCGTCGCGCTCATGGCGATGCTGGGGTAGGGCATGGGCACCGGGCCGCCGGGCGTCGGTGTCTTGCACATGTCCAACGGGCCCGAGGTGGCCGCGGTGTGACCGGAGGAGACGCTGGCACAGAACTTCTTCTGGTTGACGACCGGCATAAGTGACTCCGCTTCTCGCTACTTTTCCTCGACGGTGGCCGAGAGCTCGGGCTGTGGCCCGGTGGCGGTGAGCTTGATCGTCGATGACTTGAGCACCACCCCGCCGGAGGCCAGGGTGACGCTGGATCCCCCGACCTTGAGCACCTCTTCGACGCATTCAGCGAGATGGCGCCACCAACGGTGACCTTCAGCGCCGCGCCGCTGGAGATGTCGATCTTGCCGCCCGCGTTGGCCGACCAGGCCCCGCCCACCGTGGTCGCCTTGGCGCCGCTGACGTTCATGCCCACGTCCTTGCCGCTGGCCGAGATGAAGGCCCCACCCACGGTGTTGGCCTTGGCGCCGACGGTGAAGAAGGTGGCTCCGGTGGCGCAGGCGGCGATCTTGGCGCCGCCCACCGTCATGCTCATCGAGCCGGCGACCATGGTCGAGACGCCCAGCGCCGCTGCCTCGATGCCGCTCCCCCCCACCGTCTCCGAGTAGGCCGCCGGCGTGCTGGCGGTGACGCTCATCGCCGCCATGGTGGTGTGGCTGCCGGCGATGGTCATGGTGCGCGAACCAGTGACGTCCTCTTTCTCCTCGCCGGAGACGGTCCGGGTGCGCGACGCGCCCACGCTCCACGTCTGCGAGCCGCCGACGTTGAGCTCCTCGCTGATTCCGACGTCATGGGTGCTGTTCGCGCCCACGGTGAGCGAATGGTTGCTGCCCACGCCGTTGGTAGCGTTGTTGGTCACCTTCTCGGTCTTGTTGTTGGCGACCACGACGTTCAGGTCCTTCTCGGCGTGAACGTGCACCTGCTCGCCGCCGCCCGAGTCTTCCATGCGGATCTCGTTGTGCCCCCCGCCGCCCGGAGACGACGCCGACTGCAGGGCGCTCTTCGTCTTGCCTGCCGGCAGCGGATACGGCGGCCCGTAGGTGCCGTTGTAGAGGCGGCCCATGACGATCGGGCGATCGGGATCGCCGTTCTCGTAGTCGACGACCACCTCCCAGCCGATGCGTGGGATGACCACCGAACCGCTGGTGTGCATCTGCGCCACCCGCACCCAGCAGGAGCTCTTGTCGTCACGGGTGCTGCGGCGGTCCCAGGGGAAGCTGACCTTGATGCGCCCGTGCTCGTCGCAGTGGATCTCCTCGCCGGCAGGGCCGGTGACGATGGCCAGCTGCGGCCCCGGCACGTCGACCTCGGGCACCGTCGCCGGCGGCCGGAACGGCAGGTCCTTGCGCAGCAGCTGGAAGCGGTTGCCGAGCCCGTGACGCTGGTCCCACTCGTGCTCCACCTCGCGCACCACCCACTCGCCGTCGAGCGCGCTGTCCGGCGCGCCGGCGAGGGTGAAGGTGTGACCGGCGGTGAAGCCCACCACGTCCCCGCTGCCGCTGGCGGTGCTGGCCGCCGCGATCATGGCCTCGAGGCGCAGCTGTGCGCGCCGCTTGCCCTCGTCCGGCTCCTGGTAGCGACCGGGGTAATCGTAGTGCTCGCGCTCCAGCGCGCTGGCGGCGCTGACCGAGGCCTCCAGGTCCAGCGCGGGCCGCTTGAAGTCGTGGTCGCGGAGGGTGACCTTGGCGGGGCGCACCTCCTCGACCAGCGCCAGCTCGCGCACGCCTCGTTCGGTCAGCAGGTCGCTGGTGTGGAAGAGGACCTCCGCAGGCGTGGTCGCGGCGTAGGCGCTGGCGGAGTCGCCGAAGACGACGACCGTGCCATCCTCGCGGTGCTCGACGAAATGGAAGATGCCGTCCTCCTCCAGGATGCGGGTGACGAACGACAGCGTCTCCTCGCCGAGCTGCGTGCAGACCTCGCGCGTCGGATAGGTTGCGCTCAAGCGCCACTCGACGGCCGCAGCGGCGACGCCGTGCTCCTCGAGGAGTGTGCTCACGATGTCCTCGGTGGTGCTCTCCTGGAAGATGCGGTGGTCGCGGCTCCAGCGCAGCGCGGCCAGGGGGGACTCCAGGGTGACGCCGACGCGGGTGGCGCCCTCCACGCGCGCCCGCTCGCGCACGCGGGTGATCACGCCACCGATGCGGCGCAGCACCTCGCCGTCGGCAACGCACACCAGCGCGGCCATCGCCGGCGCGCGCAACCAGGCGCTGGGGTCGCCGGTGAGGCCCGGCACCTCGATGTCCAGCTCGGCCACGTGCAACACGCCGAGCGCCTCGTGCAAGCGCACGCGGCTCACCGTGGCCGCTCCCGGGGGAAGCCCCTCAGTGGTGAAGACAACCTGGGGCGCGCGCAGATCCATGAGTTGTGCTCGACCTTGGAGGCCTTCTTGCGCACCGTGGCACCAGGCACGAGGATGGTCGGCGCCTTGACCTCGATGCTCGAGCTCTTGATGGTCAACGACGAGCCTCCGCAACGGATGCTGATCTCCGAGTCGCCCTCGACCTCGATGGTCGGCGCGTTGCCGAGGAACGCGCCGCCGACGGTGATGGCCATGCTGCCCGTGGCGGTCTCGGCGACGTCGCCGCCGGTGGTGATGACGTAGGCGCCGCCGACGGTCTCCGCGGCAGCCCCCTTGACGCTGGTGCTGCAACCGGAAGCACCGGCGTGGATACGCGCGCCGCCCACGGTCAGCGCGCCGGCGCCACCGGTCATGTCGCCAAGGCCGCTGGCCGCGGCGCCAATCCACGAGCCGCCGACGGTGGCGCTCATGGTGCCGAGCACCATGCGGCTCACCCCCAGCGCAGAGACGGCGGTCATGGTGCCCCCGACGGTGTGCGTGCGACCGCCCTTGGCATCGACGCTGCTGCCCATGGTGGCGGTGACCGAGCGCGAGCCGCCGATGGTCACCGACTCTGCGCCGGTGACCCCCACCGACCGATTGCCGGAGATGGTCAGCGAGTCCGAAGCTCCGATGGACACGTCCTGGTTGGAGACGACCGTCGTCTTCCGATTGGAGCCCACCTTGGCCTTCAGGTTGGCGCCGATGGTCTCGGTGTGGTCGACGCCGACCTTCTCGCTCTTGTCGTTGCCGATGACCACGTCCATGTTCTTGGAGGCGTTGATGAAAATCTCTTCGCCTCCCTTCTTGTCCTCGAAGCGCACCTCGTTGGTCGAGCCGCCCCCCGGCGTGGTCGCCGTCTGCCAGGCGGTGCGCGTCTTGTTCGCCGGCAGGGCGTAGGGCACCGGGAACTGGCCGTCGTAAAGGTGGCCACTGACGAACGGCGCATCGATGTCGCCCTCCTGGTGGTGGACGACGACGTCCCAGCCGATGCGGGGCAGGACCATCGAGCCACCGAGCGCGAACTGGCCGACGCGCATCCAGGTGGAGGCCTTGTCTGTCTTGTCGCCCTCTCGATCCCAGTAGTGCTGGACGCGGATGCGCCCACTGGGATCGGTGTGGATCTCGTCACCCGATGCCCCGACCACGAAGCCGGTCTCCGGGCCGCCGGGGTCGCGAGTGACCATGGCCGGCATCGGCGCCCGGTACGGCGTGTCGGCGGGGATGGCCGTCCAGGAGACCTGCAACGTGCCGGCCTCCGCGGTACCGCGCTGTTCGGCGGCACGCCAGACCACGCTCTCCACCAGGTAGCGACCGTTGAGGGCCTCGACTGGGTGATCGACGATCTCCAGCACCCGCCCTGGCCGCACGCGGGTGGTGATGGCATGCCCAGCCACGATGACGCGGCGCGCGCGAAGCGACTCGAGGCGGACGCCCGCCAGGCGCTTGCCGTCGGCAGGAAGGGCGAAGCGTCCGGGGGCGTCGTAGAGCTCGAAGGCACCGTCGCCCGCCTTCTCGTCGAGCACCAGCTTGGGCTTCTCGAAGTTGTAGTCACGAAGGCGCACCGCCTCGTGCGCCACCGCGGCGCGGCGGGTGACGTTGGTCACTGCGGCCTCGGCCGCCTCCATACCCGAGGCGTCGCGGAAGGGTAGCTCCGCCCCGCCGTCGAGATCCTCGGCGGTGGTGGAGTCGTCGCAGAGAACGAGGGTGGTCAGGTCCTCGCCGTGCTCGAACCAATAGTGGATGCCCTCCTCGGCCAGCAACCGCTCGATGAAGGCCCAGTCCGACTCGCGGTACTGCGCGCAGTACGGCCGCTTGGCGAAGGCGCCGCTGGTGCGCCATTCGACGTCGGTGACCCCGCCGCGCTCGAGCACGTCGGAGACGACATCGACGACGGTCATCTCCTGGAAGACGCGGCTGTCGCGCCCGAGGCGCAGCGCCGCTACCGGTGAACCAAGCGTCAGCTCGAGATTGGCGCCGCCGTTGGAGCTGGCCGCGACGCTGGCGTGTACCACCGGGCCGCGCAGGGTCACCGTCACCTCCTGCTTGTCGTGGAGGACGAGCGTGTACTTCTTGCCGAGCAGCTCGGCAGCCACCGGCACGGTGTCCGCCAGGAACGCCGTCGCGGTGAGCTCGTGGTCCCGGGACAGCTCGACGCGGCCGAAGACGGCCACGTCGTCGAGCCGCGTCCCATCGATCTCCAGCTCGACGACCGCCACTCAGCCCACCAGGTTGGGGTTGCCAGAGATCTTCACGCTGCCGGAGGCGTCGATGGTGATCAGCCCGGCGAAGGCGGCCGACCCGGGCGTGAGGTTGAGCACGCCGCCGCCGCCCACCAGGTTGGCGGCACCGGCGACCATGAAGGAGACCTTCTTGCCACGAATCTGGATCTTGCTGCCGGCGGTGCTGGAGACGACGCCACCCACGGTGAGCGCGGCGGCTCCCTTGGTGCCGGCGACGCGGTTGGCGCTGGCGGCGTGGACGCAGACGCCGCCGACAGTGCTGGCCAAGGCGCCGATGACGGAGTCGGCCACCGCCTTCCCGGCGGCCACGATCTCCGCGCCGCTGATGGTCTCGGACTTGGCGCCGGCGACCATCACCGATAGCCCCATGCCCGCGGCCTGGATCAGCGACCCGCCGATGGTCAGCGTGTAGCTGCCCTTGGAAGTCTTGTCGACGCCGAGACCGGTGATGGTGGTGTGGCTGCCGGCGGTGGTCTCGGTATCGCTGCCCTTGATGACCTGGTTGAAGCTGCCGCTGACGCTCACCGTCTCCGATGCACCGATGGTCTCGGTGCGGTCGCCGGTGACGGCCACGCCCTGGTCGGCGCCCACGGTACAGGTGAGGTTGGCGCCGATGGACACCGTCTGGCTGGCGCCGATGGTCACCTGCTCGTCGACGCCGACCTCGAGCGTCTCGTCCACCCCGACGTCCTCGGTCTTGTTGTTGTTCGTGGCCGAGTCGTAGTCCTTGGAGGCGTTGACGAAGAACTGCATCCCGCCGCCGCCGTCCTCCATGCGCACCTCGTTGGACTTGCCGCTGGCCGGGCTGGACGGCGTCTGGAAGCTCATCCGCGTCTTGGCCGCCGGGTACCCATAGGGCGATGTCTTCTCGGCGTTGTACAGGCGACAGAGTGCGAAGGGCCGGTCCGGGTCACCGTCGAAGTAGGCGACGCCCATCTCCCAGGTCATGCGGGCGATGGCCATGGACCCGCCGATGGGCAACTGCAGCGTGCGCATCCAGCAGGAGCTGGTGTCGTCGTCCTTGCCCAGACGGTCCCAGAAGAACTTGCCCTTCATGCGCCCGAGCTTGTCGGTGTGGATCTCACCGCCGGGCCCGGTGGCCACCGCCGAGTGCACGCCCCGGATGCGCGGCCGCACTGCGGTGCGCGGCGGGCGGAAGGTGACGGAGTGCGGGATGCAGGTGAAGCGGTTCTCGTAGGTAGGGCGCTCCTGTCCGCCGTCGGCGTTGCCCACGAAGTGGTGCTCGACGCGGGTGAGCAGGTACTTCTGGTTCAGCGCCGCGCGCGAGGAGTTGTCCAGCTCGAACCAGGCGCCGGCGCGGAAGGTGTATCCGGCGCAGCGGCCGCTGCCGATCTTGTTGCCGGCGATGATCTCCTCGCAGCGGATCCGCGCCGCCTCCTTGCCCTCGGCGGGCGTCTGGAAAGCCGGCCGTGTACTCGAACTGCTCGCCGCGGGGCGGATCGGCGACGAGCTTGGTGGAGACGAGGTCCACGCCCGGCGTCATGTAGTTGTAGTCGGCGACGACCGCGGCCTCGGTGCTGGCCATGCTCTCCAGCTGGAACGAGGTGATCCCGTGCCCGTGTGCGGTGTCGTCGAGCAGCGGCCAGACGGTGGCGCCGGCGATGGCCTCGAACGTCGACTGAGCATCGCTGACGACCACCTCGGTGCCGGCATCGTCGTCCTGCGCGAACCAGAAGGTGCCCTCGTGCTCGAGGAGCCTGGCGAAGAAGTTGTAGTCGCTCTCGCGGTACTGCACGCAATAGGTGCGCTTGGTGAGCGTGCGCTGCACCGACCAGCGCACGTGCTCCGCGGGGATGCCCGCCCCGTCCAGCACCGCGGAGACGATCTCCTTGGCGTCCTGCTCCTGGAACATGCGCACGTCGCTGCGCAGACCGAGCTGCTAGCCCGACCTTCGCAGCGCGACACGGTCGGACGCGGCCGCGGACCTCGGGCGCCGTCGATCCGAGGCGATTTTCCGCGCAGGTGCGGTCTGGGGTGCTACATGAAGGAACGTGCACATTTTTGAGCGGACTGTGGGGGAGCGTCGGTACCGAATCGCTGCACAGTCCGTGTGGGACTCGGAGGTGGGGCGGTCGGTCGCGCGGCAGGCCGTGCTGGGACCCGCGGAGGTCGCGCCCGTCGCGGATCTCGGGGCTACGCGGACGCTCGGGATGCGCGGCGTGGGTGACGTGGGTGCCCTGACCTGGGTCGCTGAGCAACTCGGTCTCGTCGAGCTGATCGACCGCGCGTGCGGGGCGAGCGGCGCGAAGGCCGGGCCGTCAGTCGGCGAGATGGTTGTTGCGGTGGCGATTCAGCGGGCTTGCGCGCCAGGACCGAAGCGAGATCTCGCGGACTTCTTGAACGAGAGCGTCCCTCGCGTGTCGTGCCTGCCTGGTGCCGCTTTCACCGGGCAGGCGTTCCACCGTCTTGCTTCGCAGGTCACCGACGAGCAGCTCGAGTCTGCTCAGATCGCCATCGCGCGGGCGGCCGTGGGGCGCTTCAAGCTGTCTACCGACGTGCTGGCATTCGATACGACGAACTTCGACACGCACATCGCTACGACGACGAACGGAGACCTGGCCCGGCGCGGCCATGCGAAGAGCAAGCGAAGCGACCTGCGTGTCGTAGGCCTGGGGGTGCTCGTCAGCGAGACCGGTCACGTGCCGCTCTTGTACCGCACCTACCCTGGCAACGGGTCGGACCAGGCGGTGCTGGAATCCTGCCTCGACGGCCTCGGCCACATCCACGACGCGCTACTGGGCGATGACGCAGCCCGAACGCGGGCTGCCCGCACGCTGGTACGCGACGGCGGATTCTGGAGCCCACAGCTTGAACTGTGCCTCGAATCCACCGGCTTCTACAGCCTGATCTCCCTGCCCCTCGCGCATAGCGCATCGGAAAGGGCTCTCGAGGAAGCGGCGAAGCGAGGCGCCATGCGATCTCTGGGAGGCAAGCTCAAGAGCGTCCGCGCCGCGCGCCTTCGGACGAATGTCGGTGACCTGGACAGGACCTTGGTCGTCGTCGAGAGCAAGCAACTGCTTGAAGGTCAGAAGCGCGGCATCGCCGCCGCGTTGGTGAAGGCGAAGGCCGAACTGCGCAAGCTCGAGCGCCAGGTCGTGGCGGGCCGCATCCCCAAGGGCCGGCTCGAGCAGCGCATCAAAAAGGTGCTCGGTCGCGAGCATCTGTCGAGCTTCGTGGTCGTTGAGACCGGCGGCACCGAGGCTGCGCCGACGCTCGCGTGGGTCGTCGACCAGGCGCGCCGGCGCCAACTCGAGACGACGAGACTTGGCCGCCGCGTGCTCTGCACGGATCGCCATACTTGGAGCACCGAGCGCATCGTGTACGCGTTTCGCGGCCAGTGGAACGTCGAGGAGATCTTCCGGAGAGCGAAGAAGGGCGGCGTCGTGCCGTGGGGGCCGTCCTACCAGTGGGCCGACACATCGCTTCGCCTGCACACGTTTGCGACGGTTATCGGGCTGATGTTGGTGAGCCTCGCCCACCTTGCGCTTGGCGGTGGCCTGTCTGCCAAAGCGACCATGGAGGCGCTCGCCGCGATCCGAGCCACGGTGGTCAGGACCACGACCGGCAAGACCGGGCGCCGGCCGACCGTCCTGCTCGCCCCCGAAATGACGCCGCTTCAGAGGCGCGCAGTGCGGGTCTTCGACCTGGCGCGCTGGATGCCAGCACTTTCTTCATGTAGCCCGGGTGACGCGACTGACGCAGAGAATCAAGATGCGGCGTAGCGCGCCGGTACGCGCCGCTGCGAAGGTCGGGCTAGAGCTCGTGGGCCAGCTCGACCGTGTAGCGGCGGTAGGGCAGGCGCAGGCCCTCGAAGCGGAATGCGGTGACCACGAGGTGGAAGTGACGCACGGGCGCGCCGTCCTCCATGACGACCACCGTCGCCGGCTGGCCCACCAGCGCGTCCAGGTCGATGTCCTCTCGGCTCCGCAGCTGCACGAGAGCCGATGTCGGGCGTGAGATGGCCTCTTGGATGGTGGCGCTGGCCACCTGCACGTCTGCCGGAAGCCCATCGGCCTGGAGCTCGAAATGGAGAATGCTCGGCATTCGCTAGTTGAGGCGGATCATGCGCCCGACGATCTTGTGCAGGCTGGAGGCCCGGGTGGTGATGTCCTGGGCCACCGTCTCGACGAAGCCTTGCGCGCGAACGGCGATGCTCGCGGCGCCGCTGACCACGCCGAACTCGTGCTCGGCGACGACGAGCACGCGACGCGCCTTGATGAGGAACTCGTCACCGATGTCGACGCCCGGGGTAGGCGTGGTTCGCAGCGCGCCAACCACGACCCAGCTGCCCGCCTCGCGCTGGGTGATGACGCGCTCGTGGTTGGCGATGGCGGTGCGCATGACCACGGTCGACACGGAAGGGTCCAGGTAGGCGTGCACCAGGTGTTCGCCGATGCGCAGGGAGACCTGACGTCGCTCCTCGTCGATTTCCTCGATGGGCACGGCGATCAGCCCGGCTTGCGCCCCGACCTGGCGCGATTCGGGATGCGTCTCGGGTCCCTGGTGGACTGGACGAACGGCTCTGGCCCCACCGCGTTTTTGCGCGCCCATTCGTCTCCTCGTCGACCCCGGGGAACCGCCCACCAAGCAAGCCGGATGAACAGGGTTGGTTGCCTGCTCCGGTTCGTCAAGCGGGCGCGGCGTTTACCATTGCCCGGAAGGTCGCCGACAGCGCCGGATCCCTGGCCAGGCGCGTGGTCCAGGCGCGTGCCAGCCGAGTCCAGTCGGCCAACGAGAGGCCAGCGGCAGAAATCACCATGCCGGTGGCCTCACCCCGCTCGATACGTGCGGTGAGCGCGGCGTACTGCTCGAGGGTCCGGGTCGGCTCGGACTCACCCAGCGCCGCTTGCGCCGCGGTGTAAGCCCGATCCAGCTCCTCCCCGAGCGCCAGGTCGTGCTGTAGGGAGGCAGTGGCCACGCGCAGGAGCCAGGTCTGTTCGATCTGCATCCAGCGCGCCTCGTCCAGCTGGTGCTCGGCGAGCACCCGCGCGCGGCCTGTCGGACGCTCGGCCAGGGCGGCGGCCACGCGCGCGTACGCGGCGACGTCGAGGCCGTGGACGGCCGTACGCGGCACCGGCTGACCCGGATCCGGCCCGCCCGGGAAGTGCGGCAGGGGTGGCTTGTCGGCCATGCGCGTACTGTCGGCGCCCGCAGCAGCGAGAGCAAGTGCCTACGCGTGTGATCGCCGGCGGCGAGGGCGAAGACACGCGACGCCAGGAGGGGTCTGGACGTGGCCTCGCCGCATGGTCAACATGCGCGGGTGCCGGAAGCGCCCCCTGACGACGAGGAACGCAGCGTCGCGGAGCGCGGCGCCCCGCACGGGGTCACGCTCTTCGACCACGCCCGCATCTCCGCCGAGGTCGCCGAGGCAGATCGCTCCCAGGCGGCGATCCTGGAGAGCCATGGCCTCACCGAAGCGCAGTGGAACGAGGCGACGCAGTACTGGATGCGGCGAATGGGCGACGACGTGATGCAGAACCAGCAGCACGCTCGCGTCCCGCTGCTCTATTCGGATGCCTTCTCCGGCGCGCAGGACGCCCTCAAGCCGCTGCCTCGGATGGACATCGAGGGCTACGCCACGCTGGTGGCCGCCATCCAGAACACCGGCTCACCCGCGCCGCCGCTCGCGGCGCGCGCACTCTCGATGGCCGATTACCTGCGCGCATCGCGCCACTTCGCGCGACTCATGGCGGCCGACGCCGCGCAGGCCCAGCGCTTCTTCGAGATCCTGCAGGCGCTGCAGCCGGCTGCAGAGGAGGTAGAGCTCGAGTGAGCCACGTCGTGCGCAGACCCGCTTGGGGCGTGATCGACCTCGACACCGACGCCGGGCAGGTGCTGGTGCGCGAGGACTGGAAGTACAACTGGGCGGTGGAGCCGGGCGCGGCGGCCTGGACGCTGGCCGAGCGGCGGCGCTTCCACGGCACCGCCGATCGACACGTCTGGGGTGCCTGGAGCGGGCAGCTCCGGCTGAACACCAGCGGTGGCCACGAGCTGTGCCGGCGCCTGCCCCAGGTGTCGGTCAACTTCGACATCCGCTGGGTGCTGAGCGGCGGCCAGTGGACGGTGAACGTGGTCAAGCTGCGCGCCGGGTCGGCGTCGCCACGCAGCTACGTGCAGTTCGCCACGCGCACCATCCAGCTCGATACCCTGGACGTCGACCCGCACGGCGTGCAGAACGACGCGGGCGTCACGCGCAACCGCTTCTTCACCATACCCCACGAGTTCGGGCACACCCTGCCTGCTGGCTCGGGCAGCCGTTCACCGGTCGACGACGAGTACGGCACGAGCAGCGCGCACGTCGGCGACGCCGACAGCATCATGAACATCGGCCGTCAGGTGCGAAGCCGCCACGTGACCGCGGTCATCGATGAGCTGGACGCCATGCTCCCTGGGTGCAGCTTCTCGGCGTGACCTCCTGCGAGGCCCTCAGCGCGCTTCGTTGCCGGGCGGCGCTTCGCTCCTTGAGCACCTGCCAGGTATCGTCGATCGTCTCCGCCCCGCTCATCGCCGGCAGGTCCCCGCTCACCCCGGCCACGATGACGGTGATGTTGTCCTCGCCGCCGCGCTGGTTGGCCATGTCGATCAGCCGCACGCACGCCTCGTCCAGGCTGGGCGCGGCCAGGATGACGTCGCGGATCTCCTCGGTGGCAACCTTGTTGGAGAGGCCGTCGGAGCAGAGCACGAAGCAATCCTTGCGGCGGAGCTCGAGGCGGCCGAGGGCGACACGCACCGCTTCCCGACCCATCGCCTGGAGGATGACGCCGCGCATCGGTGAATGCTCGGCAGCCTCCGGGCTCACCGCGCCGGCCTCGATGAGGAGCTGGACGTAGCTCTGGTCGCGCGTGACCTGCTGGATGGTCCCGCCGCGCACGACGAAGGCGCGCGAATCGCCGACCTCGGCGATGTGGACCATCGACCCATGCACGTAGAGCGCGGTCAACGTCGCGCCCATCTTCTCGCGACCGCTCGCGTGGGCTGCCTCCCAGACGGTGCGGTTGGCGTTCATCACCGCTTGCTCGAGGAGCGCGTCGTCCGGAAGGCGTCCGGCCATCTCGGCCAGCCCGCGTTCCAGAGACTGCACGACCAGGGCGCTGGCCACCTCGCCCGCCTTCTCGCCGCCCATCCCGTCGGACACCGCCAGCAGCACCCCGCGATCCCCCACCTCGAAGCGGGTCATGTCCGGCTGTCCGGCGAGCTTGCCACCGGTGAGGTCGGCCACCACGAACGAGTCCTCGTTCTTGGTCCGCACCCGCCCCGTGTCCGATCGACCCGATACCGTGAGCCTGACGGTCATGCTTGCTCCCACTTCGGTTCTCGAGGTCGGCGCACGAGTGTGCTCGCGCTGCCCGTTGTCGCCTCGAGTGTTGATGCCGCCCACGGTCCCAGCGCGACGCGCTGCAGCGGACCGTCAGCGGCGCCGCCGCGCCTCGTCCTCCGCTCGATATGCCTCGGCTTCCGCGTCGTATCTCCGCTCGGCCGCGAGGATCTCCTCCTCGGTCTGCGGGCGCACCGCCTCTTCCGGCGCCGAGCGCTCGGTCCGCGCGTCGGCGCCGTCTCCGAGGATGCTCCGGGCCACCGAACGACCCAGGCCGTACCCAAACCACCCTAGCCAAGACATGCGGGGCTCCTCGGGGACCGGACGCGATCCCGGCGCTCGGAAGGCTCGCAACGTTCATGCCGGCCGTCAGAGCGCCCAAGGCGCTCAACAAGAGGCCGCTGGGTGTCCGAGCGGGCGCGTCGTGCCCGCCCGGAGCCAGGGTGGGGCGGCCGAGCCAGACAGCCAGGGAGCCCTCCCTCCTCGCTGCGCTCGCCGTGACGACGCACGCTAGGCTGACGGCATGTCGAGGCCGCGCGGTGCGATCGCCATGGCGCTGCTGTGCCTCGCGTCGCGCGCGCACGCCACCTACTCGATCACCGGCGCCGACACGGCGACGGGCCTGGTTGGCGGCGCCGGCGCCTCGTGCGTGCCGTACGAGGTGATCGTCATCTACGCCTCGGCGCCAGATCACGGCGCGTTCAACGTGCAGGCCGGCTTCGACGATCCGGCACGCGACCAGGCCGTCGCCCTGCTCGCCAACGGCGCCACGCCGGACGAGGTGATCGCCGCGGTGAGCGACGCCACCGTGCACCCCGAGGCGCCGCAGATGCAGTACGGCGTCGTGGACACGCTCGGGCGCACCGCGGCGTACACCGGGCCCGACGCGCAGGCGTACGCCGGACACCGCTCCGGCGAGGCGGGGACGTTCGCCTACACCGCGCAGGGCAACATCCTCACGTCCGCCGCGGTGCTCGAGCAGGCCGCAGCCGCCTTCGAGAGCGCCGGCTGCGATCTGCCCGATCGCCTGATGCGAGCGCTCGAAGCCGGCGCCGACGGCGGCGAGGGCGACAGCCGCTGCACCGACGAGGGCCTGCCGGCACGCAGCGCCTACCTCCAGGTCGATCGACCCGGTGAGCCGGCGGGCAGCTGGCTGCGCATCAGCGTGCCGGACGTCACACCCGACGATCCGATCGTCGCGCTGCGGGCCGCCTACGATGCCTGGCGCCTCGATCATCCCTGCCCGGCCATCGAGATTCCCGGCGCCGGCAGCGGCGGCGATGACGACGGCGCGGCCGTGGACACGGGTGCAGCCGGCGGCGCCGCGCCCGCGGGTGGCGGCTGCAGCGTCGGCGTGCCGGCCATGGGCTCGCGGATGGCTTCAGCCCTGGCGATCGCGCTGCTGCTGGCCGCGAATCGCCGCCGGCGCCGCGCCGCTCGGCCGCGCTGACCGCGCTGCGGTGTGGCGCCAGATCGTGCGCGCCAGTCGGGATCCTGCAAGCCGGGGGTGGAATTCCACGAGGCGCATCGAATTCCGCCACGCGTGCATGTCGCGACGCGGAGCTGCACACCCGGCCGACCGATTCCCCGCGCCGACCGGGCACTTCGCGCTTGGCCCTCCCCCGCTGCGCCCGCACAATGCGCGCATGCCAGTGCGACCTCTGGCTCGCGTCCTCGGTGTCTGCGCGGCGGCCTACTTCGGTGCCGCGTGCGTCGGCGACATCGGCGCGGGCAACGGCAGCTTCGAGGATGGCCCCGGCGGCAGCGGCGGCCCGGGACCGAACGGTGGGTTCGCCCCCGCGGAGGCGAGCCTGGTGCGCCTGACGCGCGTGCAGCTGGAGAACAGCTGGCGGGCCTTGCTCGGTGAGCCACTGGTCACGCCCGACGACCTGCCGGACGACGACCTCCTCTACGGCTTCTCGTCCATCGCCGCGGCCACGCGCACCATCTCACCGCTCGAAGCGGAGCAGTACGAGTCTGCGACCTGGGAGGTGCTCGAGCAGGTGTGGTCCGACACCGTGCGCCGCGACGCGCTGGTGGGCTGCGCGCCGACCAGCATCGCCGATCCGTGCGTGGCGGCCTTCGTCTCCGACCTCGGGCAAGCGGCCTGGCGCCGCCCGCTCACCGACTCCGAGGTCGAGGGCATCGTCGCCGTCGGCGAGAAGGTGGCCGCGTCCACCGGCGACGTCTGGCAGGGCGTGCGCTTCGCCGCCGGCACCCTGCTCCAGTCGCCGCACTTCCTGTTCCGGGTGGAGATCGGGGCGCCCGACGAGGCGACCGGCCTCCTCCGCTACACCAGCTGGGAGATGGCCAGCCGCCTCTCCTTCCTGATCACCGACGCGCCACCGGACGCCGAGCTGCTGCAGGCTGCCGAGGCCGGGGAGCTCGACGACCCCGCGCAGGTCGAGGCCCAGGCGCAGCGCCTGCTCACCGACGACCGGGCGCGCCCGGCGCTGGTGCGCTTCTTCCGCGACTTCATGAACATCGGCCGCCTCGATCAGCTCGACAAGAGCGCCGAGCTCTTCCCGGCCTTCTCCGCCACGCTGGGGCCGGCGATGCGCCTGGAGATCGAGCGCATGTTCGAGCTCAACGTCTTCGAGCGCCGCGGCGACTTCCGCGACCTGTTCACCACGCGCGAGACGTACCTCAACGAGGAGCTGGCCAAGGTCTACGGCATCGAGGGCATCACCGGCGCCGACCTCACCCCGGTGACGCACGACGCCGGCAGCCACCGCGCCGGCCTGCTGACCACCGCCGGCTTCCTGGCCATGAACGCGCACAAGACGGCCACCTCGCCCACGCACCGCGGGCGCTTCGTGCGCGTCAACCTGCTCTGCGGCGACGTGCCGCCGCCGCCGCCAGGCGTCGACACCACCCTGCCCGCGGCCGACCCCGGCACGCCGCAGACCCTGCGCCAGCAACTGGAGAAGCACCGCAGCGACCCGGCCTGCACCAGCTGCCACGAGATGATGGACCCCATCGGCTTCGCCTTCGAGAACTACGACGCCCTCGGCACCTGGCGCACCAAGGACAACGGCCTGCCCGTGGACGCCACCACCGAGGTCGAGGGCACCGAGCTGGAGGGCGGCGTGGAGCTCGGCGCGCTGGTGGCCCAGCTGCCCGAGGTCGGTGCCTGCGTGGCGCGCCGCTTCTACCAGCACGCCACCGCGCACCTCGACGACCCGAGCGAGAAGAAGGCCGTCGACAAGCTGGTCGCCGACTTCGTGTCCAGCGACTACGACTTCCAGCAGCTGGTGCTGGCGCTGGTGACCAACGACGGCTTCCGCTTCGCGGCGCCGCAGGGAGAGGAGTGACCTCCATGCCTCGAAAGCAGCAGGGGCGTGCCGCCCCTGAAACCCCGCCGGAACGCCGGCAGTACATGGGCAGCCTCCGTGGCACGGCGTCGACAGGTGCGAGGTCTCCTGGCGGAGCCTCGACGAGCGCCAGGCTTGCTGGCGGAGGTGCGAGGGGCTCCCTGTCGCGCCGCACCGTGCTCCGCGGCCTCGGCGGCATCGCCCTGGCGCTGCCCATCTTCGACTACTTGCTCAATGGCAACGGCGACGCGTACGCCGACGAGGCCGAGCTGCCGACGCGCTTCGGCCTCTGGTTCTGGGGCAACGGCGTGCGCCTCGGCAACTGGCTGCCGACCAGCGTCGGCGCCGGCTTCACGCTGCCCGGCGACCCCACGCTCGGCGCGCTGACCGACGTGCAGGACTACGTGAGCGTCGTCTCCGGCCTCTCCGTGAAGACGCCGCGGCACGCGCACCACTCCGGCATGGCCACCATCTGCACCGGCGGCCCGCACCTCAAGATCGACGACGTGCGCGACACCATCGTCTCCACCTTCAAGTACCCGTCGGTCGACCAGATCGCCGCCAACCACTTCATGGAAGTGTCGCCAACGCCGTACCGCTCCCTGGAGGCCGCGGTGACGCGCTTCCGCGGCACCGACGAGGGGACCACCTTCCAGTACCTGAGCCACAACGGCAGCGCCGCGGGCGAGACGAACGTCAACCCGTCGGAGGAGTCACCGCACAACTTCTTCAACCGCCTCTTCGGCGAGGGCACCGCGGAGCCGCTCATCAACGCCGCGCGCGCCACCGTGCTCGACGCAGTGCAGGACCAGATCTCCGATCTCTCCAAGAAGCTCGGCAAGCGCGACAAGGCCAAGCTCGACCAGCACCTGAGCAGCGTGCGCGACCTGGAGACGCGCCTCTCCGCGCCCATCGCCGACTGCACCAAGCCCGCCGACCCCGGCGACTTCCCGGACGTCGACGGCAACGAGCAGATGGCCGAAAAGAACGTGATCATGAGCGACCTGATGGCGCTGGCTCTGGCCTGCGGCCTGACGCGCTCCTTCTCGATCATGTTCTCCACCTGCGGCTCGGGCGCCGTCTACTGGAACGTCGGCGCCACCGACGGCCGCCACTACCTGAACCACACCGAGCCAGCGCCCTGGGACAAGGGGCACGCGGCCTCGAAGTTCGACATGGAGTCGCTGGGGTACTTCCTCAAGAAGCTGCGCGACACCACCGAGGGCGACAAGAACCTCCTCGAGCAGAGCTCCATCCTCTGCGTCACCGAGCACACCGAGGGCTGGACGCACTCCCAGGACGACATGCCCATCCTGGTCTGCGGCAAGGGCGGCGGCCGCCTCAAGGGCAACGTCCACTACCGGCAGGACGGCGGTAACACCACGCGCGCGCTGCTCACCGCGCTGCGCGGCGCCGGCCTACCGCTCACCGAGTTCGGCTACGAGGGCGGGCACGTCACCGACACCATCGCCGAGCTCGAGGTGTGAACCGCGCCCGTCAGGGCATGCAGAGGTGCAGCGTGGAGCCGTAGAGGCCCTCGTTGCCATCGACCATCACCCGGTGCGAGCGATCCTGGGTCCCGGCGGGGCAGGTGCAGGTGCCCGTCCAGGGGTTGGCGACGCGACACGCGGGCGCGAAGTCGTCGACCTGGAAGGCGCCCCCGAAGGCCTGCAGCTCGGCGCTCTGGTTGCCGCACACGTAGATGGTGCTGCCGACCTCGGAGTCGTCGCAGATGCGGATGATCGATCGGAGCCCGATGCCCACGAAACCGTCGGGGCACGCGCAGGCGCCGGCGGCCATCGGGTTGCCGACGCGGCACTTGGCGCTGGCGCCGCACAGCCCGTCGAAGTCGTCGACCTGGTAGGCGCCGCCGAAGTCGTTGCTGGCAGCGATGCCGGCGCTCATGCAGAGCTGCAGCTTGGTCGCGGCGCGCAGGGCCATGGACGGGCAATCGCTCTGCACGTCGAGCTGCAGCGCGGTGGTCATCGCCGGGCAGCCGCAGGTGCCGGTGATCACGTTCGGTGTGCTGCAGCCCGGGCAGGCCGCAGGGTAGGGCTCGTGCGAGCCGAGCAGGTTCCTGCACGCTCCTGGTCGTCGACGTACCCGGCGACGCAGCCGCTCAGGCACTCGCCGGCCACGCACTCGCCGGTGGCGTTCGGCCCGCCGGCGCACGGCTGGACGCACTCGCCGCAGTGCTCGGCGCTCTTCTGCAGATCGACGCACTTGCCGTCGCACGTCGCCTCGGTGCTGAAGCAGTCGAGGCCCCCGCTGCCGCCGCTCCCCACGCCGGTCGCCCCGCTGCCGCTCGGCTCGCCGCCGCTGCCTGGCCCGGTGCTCGCGCCCGCCCCGCCGCCGCCGGTTCCGGCCGACGCGCCGCTGCCGGCGTCGCTGCTGCCCGAAGCACAGCCGAGCAAGGCAGCGACCCATGCCGCGAGGACGCCCGCTCGCACCGAGCGCACCGAGCGCACCGCCCCAACATCGGCGATAAGCACGCCCGGACTGTAGCAAGCTTCCCCGGGGGCGAGTAGCGCGCGGCGCCGCCGCGGCGGGACATCGGGCGCCGGCAGGCCGCACCGGGTCCCTCACAGCGCGTGATAACCTCCACTTGTCGCTTTCCCGTGGACCTGGGATGACATCTCTGCAGCGGCCGGGTGGTCGGCAGGCACCGGCTCGACGGGCTTCTGTCCGCGAGGACACCCATGCGGGTGGACGAGTGACCCCGCAGCCGCCAGGGCCGGTAACTGCCTAGAATCGCTAGCGAGCTCGCACGGTTGACGCTCGCGGCCTCCGCGTTGCGGGGTGCGTTTCCCACGGAACAGGCACCTTGCCGTGCGCCGGCCGGGCCGGTTTTTTTCGCAGCGCGCGAGCCGCCGCCGGCATCGAAAGCACGTGCCCCCCGACGACCCTCCGGCCTCGCTCCGTCGCGGCTCGGTTCGCGTCGGCCCCGACGACCCTCCGGCCTCGCTCCGTCGCGGCTCGGTTCGCGTCGGCTCCGACTCGCCTCCGGCCGCGCTCCGTCCTGGCGCGGGTCGCGTCGGCCCCGACGCCCCCCCGGCCGCGCTCCGTCGCCGCCCGGCTCGCGGCCCCGACGGCGCCGGCACCAGCTTCCGCATCGAGGCGGCCCGCGACGAGACGGGCTGGGCGGGGCTGCGCTTCTCGGGGCAGCTGCGCTTCGCCGACGCCGGGGAGATCTGGGCAGAGGCGCAGCGCCTCTGGCGTGAGCACCCCCCGACGGAGGTCCTGAACCTGGACCTCGCCCACGTGGACCACATCGACGGCGGAGCCATGGCCCTGCTCGTCGACATGCGCGCCAGCCTGGTGGACCGCGGCATCCGCTGTGAGCTGGTGGGCGCCCAGGGCCGCGTGGCGCAGATCCTCGACCTCTACGGGGGCTCCGACGCGCCCGCCGTGCGGCCCAAGCCCCGCGCCTCGGGGATCCTCGACCAGGTCGGGCGCGGGACGATCTCCGTCTTCAAGGAGGTCCGGGACGTCTTCGACTTCGCCGGGACGATGGTGCTGGCCATCCTCGGCGTCATCCGCCACCCGGGCACCGCCAACTGGCGCGACGTCCCTTACACCATGGCCCGCACCGGCGCCGACGCCGTGCCGATCATCCTCCTCATCAACTTCCTGCTCGGCTTCGTGATGGCCTTCCAGAGCGCCGCGCAGCTCAAGCAGTTCGGCGCCAACATCTACGTCGCCGACCTGGTGGGCCTCTCCGTGACGCGCGAGCTCGGGCCGCTGATGACGGCCATCGTCGTCTGCGGCCGCTCCGGCGCGGCCTTCGCCGCCGAGCTGGCGACGATGAAGGTCTCCGAGGAGGTCGACGCCCTTCGCACGCTGGGCATGGGGCCTATCCGCTACCTCGTCTTCCCGCGCCTCATCGGCCTGGTGCTGGTCATGCCGCTCCTGGCGCTGCTCGCCGACGTCATTGCCATCCTCGGTGGCCTCCTGGTGGGCATGCTCAGTTTGGACCTGACCATGACCACGTACCTCACCGAGACCAAGACCGCGGTGCACCTCTGGGACGTCGGTCAAGGTCTGCTCAAGAGCATCATCTTCGCCGTGGCCATCGCCCTCATATCCTGTCAGCAGGGCCTGGCCGCCTCCGGCGGCGCCGAGGGCGTGGGGCGCCGCACCACCGCCTCGGTGGTGACCATCCTCTTCGCCCTCATTCTCATCGACGCCTTCTTCACCCTCGTCTTCCACTACTTCGGCATATGAGCGGGCATGTGACAGAGGCGCAAATCATCGTTCGCGATCTGACCATCGGATGGGACGAGACCATCCTCATGGAGCACGTCAGCTTCGAGATCGAGCGCGGCGACATCTTCACCATCCTCGGCGGCAGCGGCTGCGGAAAGTCGACCATGCTCCGCCACCTGGTGGGGCTGGAGGTCCCCAAGGGTGGGGAGATCGAGATCGCCGGCATCGGTACGCCGACGCTGGAGGTGGGGCGGCCGCCCTTCGGGGTCATGTTCCAGGCTGGCGCCCTCTTCGGGTCGATGACCGTGGGCGAGAACGTGGCCTTGCCGCTCAAGGAGTGGACGGACCTCCCGGACGACGCCATCGAGGCCGTGGCTCGCGCCAAGCTGCGATTGGTCGGCCTGGGCGGCTTCGAGAACCACACCCCGTCGGAGATCTCTGGCGGTATGAAGAAGCGCGCCGCCATCGCCCGCGCCCTGGCCCTCGATCCCGAGCTCCTCTTCCTCGACGAGCCGTCCGCCGGTCTCGACCCCGTCACCGCCGCCGAGCTCGACGAGCTCATCCTCGCCCTCAACAAGGGGCTGGGGGTGACGGTGGTCCTGGTGACCCACGAGCTGCCCAGCATCTTCGCGGTGGCCAAGCACTGCATCATGCTCGACAAGGAGCTGAAGGGCATCATCGCCCAGGGCGACCCGCGCGAGCTCCGCGACCACAGCGAAGATCCGAAAGTAAGAAGCTTCTTCCATCGTCAGCCGAGGGATTCATGAGCGCAGCAAGCCCCACCAACCACTGGAAACTCGGCCTCTTCGTGGTCGGCTCCTTCGCCCTGATGCTCGGCGTATTCGCCTTCGTCGGCGCCCAGAGCATCAAGAAGGAAGGCGTGACTTATGTCTCCTACTTCGACGAGTCGGTGCAGGGGCTCGAGGTAGGCTCCCCGGTCAAGTACCGCGGCGTGACCATCGGCAGCGTGAAGAAGATCGACGTCGCCGTCGATCGGCGCCACGTCGAGGTCAGCTCCGAGCTGGCGCTGGACCTCATCAAGGGGCTGGGCATCGGCGAGGTGAAGCACGCCGGCGATGAAACGACCATGCACGTCCCCCAGGACTTGCGGGTGCAGCTGGCGAGCGCCGGCCTCACCGGGGTGAAATTCATCGGCATCGACTTCTTCGACATCTCGCTCTACCCCGCGCCCAGTCTGCCCTTCCAGGAACCCGAGAACTACATCCCCGCTGCGCCCTCGATGATGAAGGGCCTCGAGGATTCGATGACCCGCACCGTGCAGCGCATCCCCGACCTGGCCGAGGACGTGGGGTTCATCCTGCAGAAGGTGAACCGCATCCTCGACGACGTGGAGGACAAGAAGCTCAGCGACCGTGCCTTGGCCACCATCGAGACCACCAACTCCCTCCTCGGCGAGGCCAGGAACAAGCTGCGCGATCTGGACACCGCCAAGCTCTCCAAGGAGGCCACCGGGACGCTGGAGAACCTCAACAAGTCGGTGGGGCGCATCAACAGCATGCTGGCGCGCGTCGAGGGCGACCAGGGCATCCTCGGCAACATGGAGCGCGCCAGCCTGGCCGTCGGCGACGTGGCCCGCGACGCCAACGGGCTGGAGAGCGAGCTGGAGAAGACCATGCGCGACGTGCAGGACGCGGCGAAGTCGATCCGCAAGCTCACCGACGCGCTGGAGCGCGATCCGGACATGCTTCTAAAGGGACGGGCCGGAACGAAATGAAAACTCTATTGCGCTGCTGCATCCCGGCGCTTCTAGCCAGCGCCGCGGCCATCGGCGGCGGTGGGTGCGCGCTGACATCGAAGAGCGAGGCGGCCACCTTCCACTATTACTCGCTCGATGGGGTGAGCCAGCGTGCCCGCCCGCGCGCCGAGGCTCCGCGCGAGACCGGGCCGGGCCTGCGCCTCGGTCGCGTCGCCGCCTCCAGCCACCTCGAGGACAAGATCGTCTACCGCAGCTCGGAGCACGAGCTCGCCTTCTACGACGAGCACCGATGGTCCGAGGAACCGGCCGAGTTCCTGGAGCGGGCGCTGGCGCGCGAGCTCTTCGAGGCGCGCGGCCTCTCGCGCGTGGTGGCCGGGCGCGCCCCGACGCTGGAGGTGGAGCTCATTGCCTTCGAGGAGATCAAGAAGCCGAAGCACGTGGCACGCGTGGAGCTCATCGTGGTGCTGCACGACGAGCAGCGCGTCGGCCTGCAGGAGACGCTGCGCTTCGAGAAGCCGCTGCCTGACGACGAGGACGTTGGCGTGCTCGCCGAGGCCCTCTCCGAGGCCATGAAGGAGGCCGTGGACGCGGTGGCCAAGCGCGTGGAGCAGCGACTCGACCAGGAGAAGGCCAAGGCCGCCAGCATGGAGCCTCCGGCGGCCCCGTCGGCGGTTCCGGCCCCGAGCGGGAGCGGCGACGCGCGCTCCCCCACCGCGCCCGGGGCGCGCAAGTAGCGCAAGCCAGGGAGGGGTCGCGGAGCGCGTCGCCTCAGTCGAACCGCGCCAGCGCGCCGAACCGGGCGCGCAGGTCGCCGTAGAGCGCCCGGTACTCGGCGTGGATCTCGCGGTAACGTTCGGCCTCGACGGCGCGGGGCGCGGTGCGCGCCGTCACGTGCACCAGGGCGTCGGCGCCCTCCTCGACCGAGGCGAAGACGCCGATGGCCGCGCCGGCGAGGATGGCGGCGCCGAAGGCCGGCCCCTCGGTGCTGCTGGTCAGGGCGACCTCGGTGGCGAAGACGTCGGCCATTAGCTGGCGCCAGAAGGCGCTGCGCGCGCCGCCGCCGGTGAGGCGGATCTGGCCGATGGCCTGGCCACCGCCGGCGCTGGCGTCCACGTCGCGCACCAGGTCGAGCGAGTCGCGCAGGCCGAAGGTGATCCCCTCCAGCACCGCGCGCGAGACGTCGGCCTTGCCGGTGCGCGCGCTCATGCCCACCAGGGCGGCGCGCGCGCCGGCGTCGTTGTGCGGCGTGCGCTCGCCCATCAGGTACGGCAAGAAGACCACGCCGCCCGCGCCGGCCTTCGAGGTCGAGGCGGCCTCGGTGATGATCTCGTAGGGGTCGGTCTTGCGTAGCTCGGCGGCCAGCTTCTCGCCGTCGCAGAAGGTGTCGCGGTACCAGCGCAGGGCACCGCCGGCGGCGAGCATCACGCCCATGAGGTAGAAGCGGCCCGGCACCGCGTGGCAGAAGCTGTGCAGGCGCATGCGTGGCTCGACGAAGTAGCCGTCGCTGTGGGCCAGCACCACGCCGCTGGTGCCCACCGAGGCCATGGCCCGCCCGGCGCGCACCACACCGAGCCCCACCGCACCGGCGGCGTTGTCGGCCGCGCCGCGCACCACCGGCGTGCCGACCGGCAGCCCGGTCGCCCTCGCGGCCTCGTCGTGCACGCGGCCGAGCAGCGAGGCCGACTCACCCACCGGCGGAAAGAGGGAGGGCGCGAGGTCGAAGGCGCGCAGGACCTCGTCGCTCCAGCAGCGCTGCCCGGGGTCGAAGGCCAGCGTGCCGCTGGCGTCGCTGACGTCGGCGCCGAGCTCGCCGGTCAGACGCAACCCGACGAAGTCCTTGGGCATGAGCACGGTGCGCACCTCGGCCCAGCGCTCGGGCTCGTGCGCGCGCACCCACAGCAGCTTGGGCAGGGTGAAGCCCTCCAGCGCCTGGTTGCCCACCGCGCGCGCCAGCCCGTCGTCGCCGAGCCGCTCTCGGATGGCACGGCACTCCGCGCTGGTCCGCACGTCGCACCAGAGGATGGCCGGCCGCACCACGCGCTGCTGTTCGTCGAGCAGCACCGCGGAGTGCATCTGTCCGGTGAGCCCGACGCCGGCGATGTCGGCGATGCGCGCGCCGAGCTTCTGCGTCAGCTCGCGCAGCGCGGAGAAGGCCCCGGTCGCGAAATCCTCGGCGTCTTGCTCGGCCCAGCCGGCGCGGGGTGTGGAGAGGGGATAGTCGCGGGCGGCCACCGCCACCGTGGCGCCGCGCTCGGCGTCGATGGCCACGGCCTTGAGGCCGCTGGTGCCGACGTCGATGCCGATGAGCACGCTCATGGGCGGCCCGCCGCTACCAGACGACCTGCAGCTTCATCGGCGCCAGGCCCTTCTTCATCATCTCCAGGCCGCGCCCGATCTCCTCCACCGGCAGGGCCTCGTGGATGAGCTTCTTCACGTCGACCACCCCGGCCTCCATGAGCTTGAAGGCGCGGTCGTAGGTGCGGCGGATGGCGAAGCTGCCGACGATGGTCAGGTCGCGGCGGTAGACATCGAAGGGATAGAAGTCGATCTTGTCCTGCGGGCCGCAGACGCCGAAGACCACGTACGTCCCGCCCGGCTTCACGAACTTCAGCGTGTCCTGCATGACCTTGGCCACGCCGGTGGCGTCGAGCACCACGTCGAAGCCGTAGGGTGCGATCTTCCTGAGCTTGGACTCCAGCGCGTTGTCGGCGATGACCACATCGCTGGCGCCGTGCTGGCGCGCCATGTCCAGCTTGGACTCCACCGTGTCCACGCAGGTCACGCTGGCGGCGCCGTTGGCGCGGCTGGCCATGAGGTGCAACTGCCCGATGGGCCCGGCGCCGACCACCAGGACCTGCGAGCCGATGTCGATCTTGGCCCGGTCCTGCCCGAAGACCACGCAGGCCAGCGGCTCGCAGAAGGCGGCCTCGCCGAAGCCCACCTTTTCGAAGCGGTAGCAGTTCTTCACCGGCACCCGCACGTACTCGGCGAAGCCGCCGTCGCGGGTCACTCCCACGGCGTTCCAGCGCAGGCAGTGGTTCTGCCGGTTGATCATGCAGAAGTGACACTCTTCACAGGTCACCGTGGGATCGACCATCACCCGGTCGCCCACGGCCACCTCGGTCACCTCGGCGCCGACGGCCGCCACCTCGCCGGCCAGCTCGTGGCCGGGGATGAGCGGGAAGGTGGGGAAGAAGTCGCCCTCCCAGATGTGGACGTCCGTCCCGCAGATGCCGCACGCCTTGGAGCGCACCAACACGTCGCGCGGCCCGATGCTCGGCTCGGCGACGTCGTTCCTGACGGTGATCTTCTTGACGGCCTCGAGAACCGCAGCGCGCATGGTCCACCTCCGCTCGGGGCGCCAGGCTACCAGCCTCCGAGGTGGCCGACGCGCCCGAGTGGCCCGAGTGACCTCCGAGGGGCCCGGGAACGGCGCAGACTGGCCTCGGACGAGGCCGAGGCCGAGCTGCGTTCAGGACTCTTCGGGCTTGGGGGCCGCCGCCTTGGGCGCCTTCTCCTTCTTGGGCGTCTCCTTCTTCGCCTCTTTCTTGGGAGGAGCGGTGGTGCGCCAGATGAACGCGTAGACGTCCATCTTGTCGCGCGGGGCATGGCCCTTCTCGTGCAGGCGGCGCTCGACCTCACCGGAGAGCGCCTGCATGCGGGCGTAGGCGGCGGCGCTCGGCACGCGCTCGTTGCCGAGATCGAAGCCCACGATGGACGCCTGCTTCTCGTAGAAGGACGGCTTCACGAAGGCGTGCGTCTCCGGGTCGAGCAGGGCCAAAAGGACGGTGGACAGCGGCCAGGTGTTGAGCTTGTCGGCTGCGAGCGCCTCGACCATCTTGTCGAAACGCGGCCCCAGCTCGCCCTGGCCATAGAGCACGCCGACGATCCCCTCGGAGACGGCGGCCTGATGCTCCTGCGGCAGCTTGGAGAAGGGGATGAGGTCGCCGAGCGGATGGAGGAGGTTGCCGGCCGCCTGGTGCACGCGCTTGATGCGGGCGATGACCTCGGCGTGGTTGCCGCCGGCGACGAGCTTGCCGAGCTCCGCCTTGTCGAGCTCCGCCTTGGCGGTGGCGATGGCCTGGCTGCGGCTCTGCGCCTTGGCCTTCTTGCTGCGCGGCGCGGCGGTGGATGCGGGCGCCGCGGTCGAGGCCGGCGACTCGAGCTCCCCGGTCTCCGGATTGACCACCGGAGCGGCCGTGGAGAGCGGGGGCGGGTCGCCGAGGCCACCGCGCTCGTCGTTGGTGAAGGTGTCGCCGGTGAAGCCGCCCGGGAAGAGCGCCTCGAAGCGGGCCACCTGCTCGTCGAAGGTCATGCTCGGCGGCGCCACGGTGCGCACGCGCGGCTTGCGCGACGGCTCGAGCTTCACGCGCTGGTCCTTGATCTTGGCCTCCAGCGCGCGCGCCTCGTCGGCGGCGAGCTCGACCGGCTCGATCTTCGCCCAGAAGGCCTTGGCGATGGAGTGGCTGAGGCCGTCTTCGAAGTCGTAGATGCGCTTTTCGTCGCGCTCCTCGACGAGCATCCCCATTCCCCACTGGGGACACCCGGGATGTTTCACGATCGTCGGCAGCGGAGCGGGCGCGGCAGCGCGACTTCTCGGCGCCGTCTCGAGGGAAGAGCTCATGGCGGCGCAGCCTACTCCATCCGGGTCGGGGCGCATCCATCGACTTGTGCGCCGCGAGCGAGCGACGCGCGACGGACGGAACCGGCGGTTTCGCAGGCTGCTTGCGCCGCGCAAGCCCGCGGATCGACGCGCGTCGGCGTTCGCTAGTTGGGCTCTCCGCGCGACGGATTGAGCGCGACGCGCTGCACGGCGAGCGCCTCGGCGACCCTGCGCACGCGCGCAGCGGGCTCGAGCGTCTCCAGGATGGCTTGCCGCTCGCGCGCATCGAGCACCAGGTGGTGCGCGCAGAGATCGGCGATGAGCGCTGGCGTCGCGTCGCGGGGGAGGCGGAAATCGAAGGCGCCGTCGCGGCCCTTGACCATCGACGCGAAGCTGGTGGCCGTGGAGACGAGCGCCGAGATGTCGCCCGACGGCACCACGCCAGCGGGCACGCTCAGGATCTCGGCCGCCGCGCGGCGGTACGGAGGCACGAACGGCAGCTCGTCGAGCCTCACCCGCGCGCGTCCGCGCAGCAGGATGTTGTAGCGACCGCCCGGCAGCTCGGCGTGGTCGACGATGACCCCGGCGCCGGCCACCGGAGCGATCTGCGGGCGGTCGGCGCCGTGCGCCGCGTCGGTGATGAGGACGACGGCCAGCGCGCGGTGCGTCTCCAGCGCCTCGCTGATCATGGTCACGTAGCGCGGCTCGAAGACATGCAGCGGCAGGAGGCACCCGGGGAAGAGCACCGTCTGCGGCAGCGGGAACAGCGGCAGCGCGCCGAGCGCGGGAGCGATGTCGCGCAAACCGCTGGAAGCGGGCGAGGATTCCACGGGTCCAAGCTATCACGAAGGCGGTCGTCTGCCGGAGCGCGGCGGCAGCGAGGAGCACCACCGGCGCCGACCTGGCTCGCTCTCAGCCGAACATCTCCACCGCCGAGCCAGTGATGGCCGGCGGTGCATCGAGCGCCAGGAAGGCCAGGGTGCGCGCGACGTCGGCCGCGCTCATGCGCGCATCGAACCCGCTGCCTTCGAGCATGGTGGTGTCGACCGAGCCGGGCAGCAGCGCCACCGAGACCAGGCCGGTCCCGCGCAGCTCCTCGGCGAGGCTCTTGGACAGGCCCACCAGACCCCACTTCGAGGCCGCGTACGAGGCCGCACCGGGACTGCCCAGCGTGGCGGAGATGCTGGCCACGTGGACGAACCGGCCGCGGCCGGCGGCGAGCATGGCCGGCAGGAAGGCGCGGCAGACCAGGAACGGGCCGCGCAGATTGATGGCCACCACCTCGTCCCACGACTCCGGCGTCGTCTCGTGGACCAGCGCCCCGCGGCGCACGACACCGGCGTTGTTCACCACCACCTGCGGTGTGCCGAGATCCCGCAGCACCGCGGCGGCCGCGGCGTCGATATCCGATGCGGATGAGACGTCGCAGAAGAGCGCGGTCGGTGCCGGGCCGGTCGCGGCCGCGCGCACCTCCTCGAGAGCGTCCTCGAGGCTGGTCGAGGCTCCGGCAGGAGACCTCGCTTCTGTCGAGGGCCGGCCCCACAACGACACCGCCATCCCGCGCCGCGCCAGCTCGACGGCGGTGGCCCGGCCGATGCCGCGCGAGGCGCCGGTGACCACGGCCACGGGCGCGGGCGCAGGCATCAGCGCGATCCGGCCGCGAGGCTGGCGACGAGCAGATCGCGGTCGCCGCCGGAACGCGCCAGCGTGCCGGCGACGGCCGTGGTCTCGACCACGGCGCCCGCCTTGCGCTCGCCGCGCGCCACCAGGCAGGTGTGGGTGAGCGAGAGCCGGCAGTACGCGCCGCGCGCCCCGAGCTCGGAGACCAGCAGCGACACCACCTCCGACCCGATGCGCTCCTGCAGAGTGAGACGGCGCGAGAGCACGTCGACCACGTGGGCCAGGGTCCCGATGCCCGCGATGCGCGCCTCGGGCAGGTAGGCCACCGTGGCCATGCCGAGCGCGGGCAGGAGGTGATGTGGGCACATGGTGGTCACCGCCAGATCGCGCACCACCACCAGGCCGTGCTCGACGCCGGCGTCGTCGTCGATCGCGCCCTCACGCAGAACCGCGCCGGCGTCGATCGACTCCCCCTCCAGGAGGTCGTCGGCCCAGGCGTCGGCGACGCGCTCACCGGTGCCCTCCAGGTCGCCGACCGGCTCGTGGCCGAGGGCGCGCAGGAAGTCGACGATCGCCCGGGCGGCTGCGATTCGGTCCATGGGCAGGCGCAGCGTACCGCGCGACGCAGTGACCACGCATCGACAACGGTTGACCGACGAACTTTCCATGCCATCGCGACGGCGGTTCACCCTGCGCCGCGGTTACGCGCTCCTGTGACCGCGCGGCTACGCCGCCACGACCGGGATGCCACGGCGTCGGGATTTCGTCGATCCCGCGGGCGGCACGCAGCTTGCCGATCGACTGCTCGTGGCAGGCTCGATTGGCTCGGCGGAACCTTCGCGATGCTCCGAGGTCGATGGATTCACGCGGAAGGATGACCGGGCGCGAAACGTAGGACGGCGCCGCGGCTTCACTGCCCTGGCCCTGGTGTGCGCCGCGGCGGCCACCGTCGCCGGCACGCCAGCCGCACGCGCCGGAGGCTGGCTGGCTGGCAGCGGCAGCGAGCCCATCGAGCAGCGTGTTGCGGTCGCGGTGACGCCCACGCGGACGACCGTGTGGACCAGCGTCCGTCTCACCGCACCGGCCGGTCCAGTGGCCATCGTGGTGCCCGCCGCCCCCGGCGCGTCGCTGGATGTCAGCTCCGACGCCTGGTTCGAGGCGCTCGAGGTGGCCACGGCGCCGCGCGTCTTCCCGCCGGATGGCGCCTCGCCCTGGTGCCCCGGCGAGGACGGCGAGGCGCACCCCTTCCACGTCGCCGGCGATCTCGACCACCAGGCCAGCGCCGCGCTGGGCGAGGTGGTCGTCCTTCCCGATGCCGCCTCGGTCGGCACCTGGGCCACCGAGCACGGGTTCACCGTCTCGCCGGCCGTCGCTCAGGCGCTGGGGTCGATGAGTGGCGTGCGCTTCGTGGTGGCGCAGCTGACCAGCGGCGGCGTGGAGATGGTGACGCCAACCCTGCGCGTGGTGTCCACCGGCGCCGCCGCGCTGCCGTTGGCGCTGACCGCCGCAGGCAACAACGATCTCCGCGTGACCACGTGGCTGCTCGGCGCCGGCCGCGCCAAGCTCGGCGGCACCACCGTGGTGAGCCTCGACCCCGCGTCGCTGGAGTGGAACGCGAGCGACGCCACAAGCAACCTCGACGAGGCGCGGCTGCTGGCGCTGCAAGGCGTGCCGAGCGCGGCGCTGGTCGAGGCCGCCAGCCACGCGGCGCTGAGCCAGAACGTGGCCATCGCCGACGGCACGTCGGCCATCGACGGCGTGGCCGGAACGTTCTTCGAGCGCGCCGCGGCCTACGCCGAGATCGGCGCCGATCCGGCGGCCTGCACCACGCAGGCGGCCATCGCCCTGGCCTCGAGCGCGCCGGTGGGAACAGGCTGCCCGCGCGCGGACCTCGGCGTGGTGGACGGCGTGGAGAGCTGCGAGGAGGCCGCGGTGCGCGGTCAGACCGCGCCCGCCGCGCTGCGCTGCGGCACGCTGGCCGACGACCTTGCGGTCGCCCTCTCCGGCGCGGTGCCCGCAGACATCTGGCTGACGCGTGCCTCCGTACTCGTCCCCGCCGGCGGCGTCGGCACGCCCTACGCGGTCTCGTTCGCCGACGCCGCCGAGATCGACCCCGTGCTCACCGCCGAGGCCATCGACGTCTCGGACTGCGAGGCGGGCGAGGGCGGATCTGGCCCGGGAGCGCCGGCAGCTCGGGCTCCGGCGGGCCGCCTGCCTGGGCCCGAGCCGGGGCCGGGCGGCGGCGTTCCTCCGGGGGCGGCTCGAGCGGCGACTGGGTGTTCGTCGACGCGTCCGGCTGCAGCTGCTCGGGCACCTACGAGTACGTGGACTACGCGGACGGAGAGGAGGAGCAGGTGCCGGTCGAGAGCACGAGCTCCGGCGACGACTGCGGCGACGACAGCAGCAGCAGCAGCGGGGACGACTGCGGCGGCGACACCACCGAGAGCGCCGAAGGCGGCGACGACTGCAGCGACGACACCAGCGAGAGCGGGAGCGGCGACGACTGCGGCGGGGACAGCACCGAGAGCGGCGATGACTGCTCCGGCGACAGCACCGACAGCAGCGGCGACGATTGCTCCGGCGACAGCAGCAGCGGCGACGACTGCTCCGGGGACAGCGCAGGCGGCGACAGCTGCTCGGGCGGCAGCGGCGACGACTGCTCGGTGGCCGGTTCCGGCGGGCGCCGGGCGCGCGGGCCGCGCCTGTCGCCGATGGTGCTCGGCTTGCTGATCGTGGTGGCACCCATGCGCCGCTGGGGATCGCGGCGCCGGCGCGTGGGCCTCGGCCCGGCGCGTATCGGCCCACGCCTCGGTCGCGTCTGGGCGGCGCTGGGGCGCGCGGTGGACAGGCTCGATCGCTGGACGCGCTGAGCCGTTGCCCCTGCGCTCGCCGCCCTGACGCTACCGGCCAATGCCTCCGCCGTGGCCGGCACGCGACGAGCAGCGCACCTGGCACGACTGCGGGTAGACCTCAGCCGCGGCGCGGGCGCGCGGCGAGCAGCGCTTCCACGCTCAGCAGCTGCTCGGGCGTGTTCACGCCATCGAGCGACTCGAGCCGAGGATCGGCCGCCGCCAGCTCGACGCCGGCGAGCAGGGCCGCCTCGTCCGCCATCGCACCGCCGAGGCGGGCCACCAGCGCCTTCAGCGAGCGGTCCTCGGTCTCGAGCTGCGCCTCGACGTCGGGCAGGACCGCCAGCGCGTAGATGCCGAGCAGCGGCTGCAGGCGGCCCTGCGTGGCCACGACCAGCGCCGCAGGATGAAGCTGCGCGCGCCACAGCGCCAGCAGGCGGAGCGGCAGCTCGGGCACGATGAGCGGCATGTCCGTCGCGCACAGGAAGGTCGCCTCGGCCGACGCTCCGCGCCCGACCAGCGCGCGCAGGCCGGCGCGCAGACCCTCGAGCGGGCCGCGATCCGGCCGGGCATCGCGCACGACCTCGACGCCGGCGGGCAGATCGGGGATCGACTGATCGGCGGCGGCGACCACGATGACCTGCGCGGCCGCCGCGCCCACGCTGCGCACCACCCGCGAGAGCATCGGCTCACCGCCGACCACGACGTTGGCCTTGTCCACCCCCATGCGCCGGCTCCGCCCACCGGCGAGGACGATGGCCGCCAGGGCCAGGTCGGCGCTCAAGGCGCGCTCCGCGTCCCGTCGCCAGAACGGCGAAATGGGGCCCTCGGCGATGCCATCCGTGGTCCGGCCCACGCGAGGGCAGACTTGCTGCGGGCACGTGCGCCGGAGTGCGACGACGGTGGCCATGGCGCGTGCGTGTCACACCGCGCGCGCCGCGCGCATCTCACCGGGCAGAGACAGTCGAGACGGCGCCGACCAGCTGGACTAGCTTCGTCGCTCACCGCCACCGAGGAGACACGCATGCTCACCATCTTTGGACACCCCATCAGCACGTGTACCCGCAAGGTCCTCATGACCTGCGCCGAGAATGGCATCCCCTTCGAGATGTCGACGGTGGACATCATGAGCGGCGCCCACAAGCAGCAGCCGCACATCGATCGGCAGCCCTTCGGGCGCATCCCCGCCATCTCCGACGACGGGTTCGATCTCTTCGAGTCGCGCGCCATCTGCCGCTACCTGAACGAAAAGCACAACGGCAAGCTGGTCCCCAGCGACCCCAAGGCGCGCGCCAAGATGGAGCAGTGGATCAGCGTCGAGACCTCGGAGTTCACCCCCCACGCCATGAAGTTCATCTACGAGCACATCTTCAAGCGCCCGCAGGGGGCCAGCGTGCTCGAGGATGCCCAGAAGGCCCTGGAGACGACGCTGGGCACCATGGACAAGCAGCTCGGCAAGTCGCAGTTCCTCACCGGCACGGACTTCACCCTCGCCGACGTGATGTACATGCCGTACGTCGAGTACTGCATGGCCACGCCGGCCAAGGAGATCTTCACGAAATATCCGAACGTGATGGCCTGGTGGAAGCGCGTCAGCGAGCGCCCCACCTGGAAGAAGGCCACCGGCGCGGCGGCCTGACCGCGCGGGCGCGGGTGTGCGCGGCCGTGGCCGCGCACCCTGGCCTGTGGCCCCGGCGGCGGGTACATGACGTCCATGCGTTCTTTCCTGCCGGCGCTGCTGGCGGCTGCCTCGTTGCTGTCCTGCCAGGACGCGGCGCCAGGCACCGCTCCCACCGCCGCCGCCACCAGCACGGGAGCCGCGGCGACCGCACCCTCCCCGGACAGGCGCATTTCCTTCTCGCTGCAGGACGCCGACAGCGAGTCGATGCTGCAGGCCATGGCGGCGAGCCTCGACGCACCGGTGGTCGTCGAGGCCCGCGCCGCGCAGGCCTTCGCCGCTGCGCGCCTGACCGTCTTCACGCCCGGCCCGGTCGAGCGCGACGAAGTGCGGAGCTTGATCGACGCCGCGCTGCAACCGCAAGGGCTCGCGGTGCGAGCCGTGGGGGCGGGGTACCTGATCTCGCCCGCAGCGAAGGACGCCAGCGCGCCGAGCAAGCTCACGGAATTTCGCTTCGCGCTGCCCCCGAACGTCCCGCAGGCCGACGCCGCGCAGCTCGCCATCGCCGGCATCCGCGTGGTCTCGCCCACGGAGCGGGAGATCGCCGAGAGCACCCGCGCGCTCTTCGTGGCGCAGCTCCGGGAGACGCTCCTCGGCGCCCGGAGCGCGCGCTTCGTGCACGAAGACCAGGCGTCGTTCCGCGTCTTCGGTGTGCGCGCCGACTCGTTGCTCGCACGCCTCGGCCTCGAGAACGGCGACCGGCATTCTCTCGGTGCGGGTAGCGACGCCAGCGCTGCCTCCGTGCTGCAGGCGCTGGCGGGGCTGAAGCAAGGCGTGGCGGCGACCGTCGGCATCGAGCGGCGCGGCAGGCCCCTGGAGCTCCGCTACCGCGTGGTGCCGTGACGGCCAGCGAGACGCGCGCCGCTCACTGCTTCATCAGCGCTTCGTAGAGCTTCTGCGCCAGGTTGGGGTCCAGGCGCTGCAGCATCTCGTACTCGCCGCGCGCCTCCTCCCGCTTGCCGAGCGCCACGTAGCACATGCCCAGCGCCCAGCGGATGCCGGGGTCGCGCGCGTCGATCCGGCAGGCGCCCTGCAGCCACACCACCGCCTCGGCGGTGCGTCCCAGCGTGTGCATGGTGCCGGCCACGCGACGGATGGTGCGCACGTTGGTGGGCTCGAGGCGGTACGCCTCCTGGAAGGCGCGCAGCGCCGCTTCGTGCTGTCCGCCGCGCTCGTGCAGCTTGCCGAGGTCGACGTAGGTGGGCGCGTCCCGTAGTCCGAGCGCCACGGCGCGCTCGTGCGCCGCCGCGGCCTGGGAGTACCGCCCGGCGGCTGCCTCGGCCGCGGACAGACGCAGGGCGAGCGCAGCGTCATCGGGGCGGGCACGCGCCGCGACCGCGAGGAGCGGCGCCGCCTCGCCCGCGCGCAGCGCCTCGTAGGCACTGGCCAGGGCCAATGCCAGGTCGGCGTCGTCGGGCATGGCGCGGCGCGCGCGCTCCAGCGAGCCTATGGCGTCCTCGTGGCGGCCTCGCCCCGCGAGCAGCAATCCGAGGCGCTGGTGGACGCTGGCGTCGTCCGGCTCGGCGGCCAGCACCGCCTCCCAGGCCTCGATGGCGCCCTCGGGCTTGCCAGCGGCTTCCAGCGCGCGCGCCAGCATGCGCCGGGCGATGGTGTGCCCGGGCTCGATCTCCAGCGCCTTGCGCAGCGCGACGCCGCCTCGGCCCAGAGTCCGAGCTTGGCGCGGCTGCGCCCGAGACCGAAGGGCAGCTCGACGGCGCGCGGGTGCGCGGCCATCGCGTACTCGTAGATCTGCGCCGCCTCGCGATCCTTGCTGTGGCGCGTGTAGAGGTCGCCGAGGAGCGTGGCCGCCTCCAGAGACGACGGCGCGGCCACCAGCGCGCCGTGCGCTGCGGTCATCGCCTCTTCGGCCCGCCCCAGCTCGACCAGCGAGCGCGCCGCGCCCAGGCGCGCCGGAACGTTCTGCGGGTCGGCGCCGACGCAGCGCTGGTAGCGCTCGATGGCCGCCAGGTGCCGCCCCTCGCGGGCCTCGCGCTCCGCGGACGACAGGTAGAGCGCGGCCAGGCGCGCGCCCGCCTCCGGAGGCGCATCGGGCAGGACGCGCGCGCGCTCCCAGGCGGCGGCGGCCTCGTCCTCGCGGCCGACCTCGGCCAGCACCTCGGCCACGCGCGCCAGCCATCGCCCCTCGTTCGGCGACAGCGCCGCGCGCGCCGTGAGCACCTCGGCCGCCTCCAGCTTCCGGCCGACCGCGACCAGGCTGCCGGCCAGCTCCTCGAGCAATAATCCGTTGTGCGGATCGGCGCGGCGCGCCACCGTCAGCACGCGCACCGCGTGGTCGTGCCGACCGGTGGCCGCGTAGCAGGTGCCGAGCTGCGCGTTGGCGGCCGGATGCGCCGGCTCGACGCCGACGACGCGCTCCAGCGCGCCGATGGCCTCCGCGTGGCGACCCTGCGCGCGATACGAGGATGCCAGGGTGAGCAGCGCGCCGAGATCGGTGGCTCCGCCGGCCACGGCGCGCTCCAGCGCATCCGCGGAGCGCACCACGTCGCCCGCGGCCGCGTGCAGGTGGCCTAGCGCACGCTGCTCCTCGGCCGCGAGCGGGCGCGACTCGGCGACCTGCTGCCAGGCGGCGATGGCCTCGCCGGTGCGCCCCAGTCGGGTGAA
>JBBJMR010000442.1:0-5632 GCA_037720395.1 Polyangiaceae bacterium | reverse complement strand
GTTGTGCTGGCCGTTGGTGCCCTTGGTGCCGGCGCCCACCGGCATCCACGGCGCGGATCTCGTGGACGCGGTTCTGGTCGTCGAAGAGTGTCACCGCGGCAAAGTCGACGGCGGTCACCTCGCGTGCGCTGCGCACGCCGGCGTCGACGACCTCGCCCTCGGTGGTGGCGCCGCCGAGCGCCTCCGCGGCCCGGTAGAGCTTGCCCTGCTCGGCCTTGGCGCGCTCCAGCTGCACGAAGACGCGCTCGTTCTGGATGGCGCGCACCGCATAGCGGCAGGCGTCCTCGACCAGCTCCTGCTCGTGCGCGGAGAGCGGCCGGTCCTCGACGCGATCGACGACGAGCACGCCGCGCAAGGCGCCGTGCTCGAAGACGGGCAGGGCGTGGGCGCAGCGCACCGGGCACGGCCCGGCGTAGTAGGGGAGCTTGTAGCTCGGCTTGAGGCCGGAGATGCGCACGCCGGTGCGGTGGGTGAGGGCGGCGCCGAAGATGCCCTCGTTGGCCAGGAAGGGCCCGTCGCACAGGTTCTGGGCCGACGAGCAGAGCTCGCTGACGCGCAGGTGGGTGCCGGCGTCGTTCTGCCAGAGGAGCATGGCCGTGTGCAGCCCGAGCGAGTCGTGCAGGAGGCGCAGGGCGAAGTGCACCGACTGGTGGATCTCCTCGACGCCGGAGCGCGCCAGGCGCTCGTCGTCGCCGGACTTCTGCGGCGAAGCGGCTTCCCCCTGCGGCGCGCCGAGGAGGCGGTAGCTGCGCGCGTCGTCGCGGAGGCGTTCGATCTCGGCGGTGAGCCGGCTCTCGTAGGCCTGGCGCACCCGCGCGATCTCCCCGCGCAGGAGCAGGACGCTCTGCACGGTGAACACGCTCATGAAGCCGAAGTGCGGCAAGAGCGAGGTGGGTGAGACGTCGCCCGGGGCCGCCACGGTGCGCACCCCGACCTCCAGGCCCATGGCCAGCGACGCCACCACCAGCGAGGCCAGGGGCGCCGAGAAGGCGCTGGCCAGCGCCAGGCAGACGTAGACCGCGGCGTAGGCGCTGCCGTCCAGGCCGCCGTCGATGTGCAGCACGGCGCCGAAGGCGCCGACCACGGCCAGCAGACCGATCTCGACGTCGAGGACGGTCGCCGCCAGCCGCGTGCGCCTGGCGAGCAGCAACGGGGCCAGCCCGCGGCGGTGGCCGGGCTGGCCGTGGCGGCGCACGGCGCGCTGCACGAGGAGCAGCGCCAGCGCCGCACCGGCGGCCGCCATCCACGGCCAGGGCAGCGGCGTGGAGGCGTCCAGAAGCACCACGCCGCCCAGCGCCAGCGCCGCCAGCAACGGGGCGACCGCGCGGGCGGCGCGACGGAGGTGCACGAAGAGCGAGACCAGCGCGGTCATCGGCGAGCGTTCACCGGCCGTAGCAGACGGGGACGCGACCGGGAAAGTTAGCGGCCGGAGCAGGGCCCCATTCCGGGCCTCGTTCCGGAGACTGGCTCTAAGCTGGGGGCTTGCGCCTCGGCATCCGACTCCAGCTCCTGCTCGCGCTGGGCGCGCTCCTGATGCTGGCGTTCGTGCCGCTCTTCGTGGCCGTGGCCGGGCTGACGCGGGCCACGCTCTCCGGGGTGCGAGAGACGGGCGCCCGCGCCCTGGGGCGCGCGGTGACCGCGCACGTGCTGGCCGCACACGCCAACCGCCCGGGCGGGGAGCTGGGGCCGCTGCTCGATGCGCAGGTGGGGCAGGACGGCGTGGACGCCATCGCGCTCTACGACGCGCGAGGCGCGCGCATGGAGGCGGCCGGCGACCCGGAGGACGTGCACGTGTTGCCGGCCACACTGCCGGGCGGAGGCGAGCAGTCGCGGCGGGTGCGCACGCCGCGCGGCGCGGCGCTGCTGGTGGTGGTCTCCGCGGACGTCGGCGCCGGGCGCGCCACCGCCGCGGCGCTGCTGCGCCTCGACGAGGCGGCGCCGGTCGGCCCGCTGGTGCGGCTGGTGGCGCTGTACACCGGCGTCGTCGGGCTGGCCCTGCTGGTGTTCGCGTACTTCGTCATGACCCGGCTGGTGGTCAAGCCGGTCGTGGAGCTGTCGCGGTCCGCCGGTCGCGTCGCGGAGGGCGGCCGCGCGCTGGAGCTTCCGCGCGGCGGAGCGCGTGAGCTCGCCGACCTCGGCGCATCGATCGCGGTGATGACCGCGCGCCTGCGCGCCGACGAGGAGGCGATGCGCGCCAAGGTCGACGAGCTGGAGCGGGCGGGTCGCGAGCTGCGCGCTGCGCAGGACCAGCTGGTGCGGTCGGAGCGGCTGGCCTCGGTGGGGCGGCTCGCCGCCGGGCTGGCCCACGAGATCGGCAACCCCATCGCCGCCGTGCTCGGCTTCCAGGAGCTGCTGCTGGACGGTGGGCTCGACGCCGCCGAGCAGCGCGACTTCCTGGAGCGCATGATGCGCGAGACGGAGCGCGTGCACCGCGTGCTGCGCGACCTGCTCGATTTCGCGCGGCCGATGGCCAGGAGCGACGCGGCCGTCGAGGCGCCGGGCAGCGTCTCGCAGGCCATCGACGACGTGATCGCCCTGGTCACGCCGCAGAAGACGATGCGCGGGGTGGAGGTGCGGCGCCAGGTGGCGCCCGGGCTGCCGGCGGTGGCGCTGGCCGAGGAGCGCCTGGTGCAGGTGTTGCTCAACCTCCTCCTCAACGCTGCCGACGCGGTGCCGCGCAGCGGCGGGCAGGTCGTGGTGCGCGCTCTGCGCGGCGAGCCGGGGCGGGTGGAGATCGAGGTCGAGGACAACGGCCCCGGCATCGCCCCCGAGATCGAGGCGCGCCTCTTCGAGCCCTTCGCCACAACCAAGGACGTGGGCAAGGGCACCGGGCTCGGCCTGGCCGTGTGCCGCGGGCTGGTGGAGGCGGCCGGCGGCAGCATCCGCGTGCTGCGCGGCGGCGACGGCGGCGCGCGTTTCGTACTGGAGTTGCCAGAGGCCAGCGAGGCGCAGGTCGAAGCGTTCTAGGAGCGTCGCGCGCCGCGCTCAGCGGCCGGCGACGACGCCTGCTAGGTCGTCGAGCGAGGCGCACAGCGCGTCGCTCCCCGCCTCCAGCAGCTCCTCTCGGCTGCCGTAGCCCCAGAGGACGCCGATGGCGCGCACGTCGTTCTTGCGGGCGGCCATCATGTCGTCGCGCCGATCGCCGATCATCACCGCGTCGCGCGCGGCGACGCCGCGCTCGCCGAGCGCGTGCGCCAGCAGCTCCGCCTTGTCGTCGAAGCGGCCATCGAGCTCGGCGCCGTAGACTGCGTCGAAGCACGGGGCGAGACCGAAGTGGGCCAGGATGCGCTCGGCGAAGACCCGTGGCTTGGCGGTGACCACCGCCAGCGATCGGCCCTCGGCGCGCAGCGCCTCGAGCGCCGCGGCCACGCCGGGGTAGGGCGTGTTCTCGAACAGCCCCACCGTCCCGAAGCGCTCGCGGAAGATGCCGACGGCGCGCTCGACCTCGGCATCGCCGGCGCGCGGACCGAGCAGGCCGGCCAGGGTGCGCCGCAGGGGCGGGCCGATGAAGGCGCGCATCGCCTCGCGTGGCGGCGCCTCGGCGATGCCCATCCCGGCCAGGGCGTGCTCCAGGCAGCGCGCGATCCCCTCGAAGGGATCGGTGAGCGTGCCATCGAGATCGAAGAAGACCTGCACCTTCGCCGCCCCGCTTCGCTAGGGCGTGCTTGCCGACCGCGACTGCGCACGGGCCCCGACGCGTGCGGGGTCCGTGTCGTTGCTGCCGTCCGCCGTTGCGCGCGTCTGGCGCCGGCGCTTGCGCGGCGCCTCCCGGCGCGTGGTGCCCCCGGCGTCCGCCGCACGCGGCGCCTCCTCGTCCATCCAGGCGTCGACGCGCCCCGCGGACAGGCCACGCGCGCGCAACGCCACCCGGATGCGCGGCAGCGCCTGCACCGAGGCGGGCGTGCGGTCGTCGCGCTCGGCGGCGTCGTGCAGGAGCACCACCGCCCCGTCGCGCAGCCCGGCGACGACGCGCTCGGCGACGCGCTCCGGACGCGCACCGGCCACGCCGTCGAGCGCGCACCGACCAACCGACCAGCTCCAGCTCCAGCGCCCGCGCCTCCTTGGCGATGATGGCGTTGGTGTGCCCGATGGGCGGCCGGAAGAGGAGCGGCCGCTCGCCGGTGATGTCCTCCAGCGTGCGGACGGCGCGAACGAGGTCGGCCCGCACGTTGCGCGGGCGGCGCATGGAGAACAGGCGGTCGTGCGCGTAGCCGTGCACCCCGATGGCGTGGCCGGCCGCGGCGATGGCCCGCACCAACTCCGGGTGCGCGGCGGCCTTGCGGCCGATGACGAAGAACGTCGCCCTGGCGCCGGCTGCGGCGAGCAGCTCCAGCACCCGCGGCGTGTGCTCGGGCGACGGCCCGTCGTCGAAGGTCAACGCCACGCCCCGCGCCTCTTCGTCACCGCGCCAGAAGACGTCGGCGAACATCTGCAGGCGCATGAAGAAGACGCCGCACAGCACCAGGGTCAGGTAGGCGCACAGGAGCAGCACCGCGACGGCCAGGGGCAGCGGCGTGAAGACGATGGCCCGCACCGCCAAGGCGATGGCGCCGATGGTCGAGACCCAGAGGAGGATGCGCGCGACGGGCACGTCGCCCCAGTCTACTTCTTCGCGCGCTTCTGCTCCGGCTCGACGTCGAGCTCGTCCTCGAGATCGGCCTCGGCGTCGGCGCTGGCGATGCGCTTCGTCCCGGCGGCGGCCGCCGGCTTCTTCGGGTCTCCGGCGGTCGGCTCGCCGGGCGTGTTGTCGGCCTCGAAGAAGCCGCCCACCACCGCCGCGACCATGGCCAGCGAGGTCACCGCCATGCCGCCCAGCGTGCCCGCCACTGCGCCGGTGGCGCCGAACGCCTCGCCGAGCGGCTCGGGGAGGGGGACCTGCAGCCAGCGGCGCGCGGCGAAGAGCAGCAGCGGCGCCAGGATGGCACCGACCGCGGCCTTCATGCCGGCCTCGATGCGCGCGTCCTTGGCCCAGATGGGCTTGCCTGCCACCAGGCCGACGAGGACGCCGACCAGCGGGGCCATCAGGTACGCGATGATGGCGCCGGGCATGGCGAAGCCGAGCTGGGCCAGGCCGAAGCCGATGAGCCCGCCCACGACCAGCCCCTTGAGCAGTCCGATGAGGAGGCGCGCGAGCATCGGTCGATTACATCTGTCACACGGCCGCGGTTCGATCAACCCGCGGACGCGCTGGCGTCGCGTCGGGCGGGGGTCGGGCGGCGGCGTCGCCGCGGCTGGCGGGATAGGATGGCGCGGTGACCCCTGCGCAGGCCTCCGCACCGGGCGCCGGCGGCGAGCCCGCCGCCCCGGGGCGCTACGTGATGCTGGCGCAGATCGCGGCCGGGGGGATGGCCAGCGTCCACCTGGCACGGCGCCTGGGCGAGGCCGGCTTCGCGCGGGTGGTGGCGGTCAAGGTCCTGCACGACCACCTGGTCCAGGACGCGGAGTTCGTGTCGGCCTTCCTCGACGAGGCCCGCCTCTCGGCGCGCATCCGCCACCCGAACGTCGTCGATGTCTACGACGTGGCCACCGTGGAGGGCAGGCTGTCGATCGTCATGGAGCACGTCGAGGGCGCGGCGCTCTCCGCCCTGCTCTCCGAGGCGCGCCGGCGCGGGCAGCCGCTTCCGGCCGGTTT
>JBBJMR010000165.1:0-18543 GCA_037720395.1 Polyangiaceae bacterium | reverse complement strand
CACGCCAAGGAGGCCATCGAGCTGCTGCGCAAGGCCCCGGGCATCGAGCTGTCCGATGGCCCCTACGGCGCGGGCAAGCACCCGCAGCCCATCGATTGCGCGGGCACCGACGCGGTCTTCGTGGGTCGCGTGCGCGACGACCTCGCGGTGCCCGGTGCCCTCAACCTGTGGGTGGTGGCCGACAACCTCCGCAAGGGCGCCGCGCTCAACGCGGTGCAGATCGCCGAAGGCCTCTTCCTCTAGAGCGGTCGTCCTACCAGGGGAACCACTCGTTCGGGATCTTCTGCCAGGCCGTGGGCCGGCGCGGGTCGCCGTCGGGCATGACCAGGGAGCCCACCGCGTCGGCGTGCTCGTAGACCCCACCGATCGACCTGGCGATGCCGTCGAGGTCCTTCTCGCTGACCACGCCGTTGCTCGTCGCCTTGTAGAACTGCACCGTCACCCGGATGGGGAACTTCGGGTCGCGCACCAGGCGCAGCCCGCGCCCCTCGCTGTAGGGCCCGAGGTTCGGGCCGTGCCCGAGCACCGCCTGCTCCACGTCGCTCCTGTCCCTGCCCTTGGCCTCCGGCTCGGCGGCCTTCTTGGAGGGTGCCGCCTGGGCCGCGTCCATGGGCGGTGGCGCGCTGGGGACGGCCCCGCCGAAGGCGCCCTGATTGGCGTGGATGAGCGGCACCTGCACCAGGAAGAGCACGTCGGCGCCCTTCTGCAGCGCACTGCGATCGGCCTCGGTCTTGGGGCCGCCCTGCGAGGCGATGCGCGCCTCGACGTCGCTCTTGCGCTCGGCGGTGAAGGCCGCGCGCTGGCCGCGATTGTTGAAGTAGATCTCCTGCCCGTTGCCCTGCGTCTGGTCCTCGCTGCGGTTCTCGATGACCGAGACGCTGGTGCCCTCGCGGGTGATGAGGATGGTCATCACCGCCGGCGACCCCGGCGACGACTGGTAGTTGAAGATCACCGGGTTGAACTCGGCCTTGCCCTCCTTGGGGATGGGCAGGAACACGGCCTGGGCGCTGACCAGGAAGTGCGTGTCGCGCGGGGACAGCAGGTTGCCGCTGCCCTTGATGCTGTCGGGCACCGAGGCGAAGGCACGGATGTCCTTGAGCACATCGGCGAGGGGCACGCTCTCCAGTGCCTTGCCCTTCTTCTCGTTGCCGATGCGCACGAAGAAGCGGTTGGCGGGGATGTCACCGGTGCGGTCGGTGAAGTTCGGGAAGCGAATGACCGGCATGAGCGCGGTCATGAAGTTGCCGGTCTGCGGGTCGCGGCGCCGCACCTGCAGCGTCAGGTCGGAGATGTTCGGGCCGAGGGCCGAGCCCTGCGCGCGCCCGGTGTCCTCCCACATGACGTTCACCAGGTCGAGGCCGCGGCGCTGGGCGCCGCTGCGCACGGCCCCGTCGCTGACCATGTTCGCCACCTTGTCGATGGTTCGCTGGTAGTCGGCCGGGTCACCGACGATGCCCCAATCGCCCTCGCCCCCTGCCTCGCCGTCGTCACCGCCGGCGACGGGCTTGCCGCCTTCGCCCGCGACCTGCGGGTCGCTGGGCGGCTGGTTGACGACGATCACCCTATCTCGACCGCACGCGGCGAGCAGAACCAGCAACGCGGCACATCCAATCTTGCGAACCATTCGTTTCCTCCTGAGCGATGAACGCTGCCCTGCTGCCGCCGCTTACACCTCGCGCCTCGGTTCCAACGCGCGCAGGCGCCCGTTTCTCCCCGGCAATCCGCGCTGTCGGCGGCCTGCACCGAGGCGGATCGGGGCGGCGTAACCCCCAGGTAGCTCGGAGCCCTGGCGGCGTGACATTCCGGCGGCGAGCGCCCGGCGGATCCGGCGTCGTCCCGGCGCGTGACCCTCACACGGCGGCGAGCCGGTCGAGCTCCCCGGGGTCGTGCGCGCAGAACACCTCCACCGTCTCCGCCCCGGCCGCGGCGTGGGCGCGCCCGTGCGTGTGCACCAGCTCGCGGAGGCGCGTCTGGTTCCTGGACCAGGACGCGCGGTCGTAGGCCACCGTGCGCTGGAACAGCTCGAGCCCCACCGGGCAGCGCCGCGCCTGCGCGTGCACCTCGTCGTGGTGGAAGTACGCATCGCCGGCGTGCAGCACCCAGTCGGCGCCGCCTCCGCTCTGGCGCACGGCAACCGCGACGTGGCCGCGCGTGTGACCGGTGACCGGCACCAGCAGGACCTCCGGCGGCAGCCCTTCGAGCTGGCGCACGCACTCGAAGCCCAGCCAGGCGTCTCCCTGCACGCGGTAGCGCACCCACTTCGGCCCGTGGGCCCAGTGCGCGGGGCGATACCGCTCCTTCTCGAAGACGGTGGCGCGGGCCATGGCCGCCTCGTGCTCGGCCGCGAAGATGTGCACCGAGGCCTCCGGAAAGTCCGGCAGCCCGCCGGCATGGTCGAGGTCGAGGTGGGTGACGATCAGGTGGCGCACGTCGCGCGCGGAGAAGCCGAGCCGTTCCACCCCGGCGAGCGCCGTCTCCGACGGGTCGCGGCGCGGGCGCATCATGGCCGCGAAGCCCTTGCCCAGGCGGGCGCGCGGATCGGCGAGGTCGGCCGTGCCCATGCCGGTGTCGACCAGGATCAGCCCGGAGTCGCTCTCGACCAGGAGGCAGTGGCACACCATCCTGACCTCGTCGAAGAGGCCGCCCTTGCCGGTGATCAGCCGCCCGACACGCGGACAGAGCGTGCCGGCAGCGAAGTGGTGGATCTTCATCGGGCGCGCCGCCGCAGACGCGCTACTTCGTCGAGCACTTCATGGCGCACATCAGGTCGCCGGGCGGGCAGTTGCAGCCGCCGCTCTTGGGCGGCGTCTTCGCCGGCGGCGTCGCGCCGCCCGACCCGGCCTTGGTCGTCTCCTTGGGCGGCACCTTCACCCCACCACCCGGGCCACGGGGGCGCGGAGCGGCGGCGACCGCGGTCGCCGTGGCCGAGGCCGATGCGGTCGGCGCCGCGCTGGCCTCGGCGGTCGGCGTCGGCTCGACGGGCGGCGGCGTCGGCGCGGCGGCGGTGGTCACGGCCACCGGGGGGGTCACCGCCTCCTCGCCGCCCTTGGTGGCCATGAACACGCCGACCACGGCGAGCAGCGCCCCGACGAGGCCGAGGCCGATGAAGATCGGGGTGCGGTTCTTCGGCTGCGCGCCGAGGTCCGGGGACAATCCGAGGATCGGCGAGGCCACGGGCGGCGCCGCCGGCACGCCGAGCGGGAAGAGCGCAGCGTTGTCGGGCACCAGGCCGGAGCTGGCCGGCGCCGAGGCCCCCGCCGACAGAGCGCGCAGGTCGATGAGGCCGGAGTCGTCCTTGCTGGCGGTGGTCTGGGAGATGGGCGCGTGGGTGGCGCCGGCCTTGGCGGTCAGCGCGCTGAGCGAGAAGAGCACCGAGTTCTCGTCGCGCTGCCCCACTGGCGCGACGGCATGGCTGCTCTGCTGCGCGTTCATGCCCGCGCTGAACAGGGGCGCGCTGGTGGCCACGTCGTCGGCGGTCTGCGCGCCGCCGGTGTACGCCTGCGCGGTCTGACCGAAGCCCCCCGCGCCGAACAGGTCGCGCCCGGCGCGACCGACCTCGCGCCGCGCCGCGCGCGGGGCAGCCGCAGCGCCCGGGTAGGACTGGGGATCGGGCAGGTGGCTGCCCAGGGAGGCGGCGGCCATGGGGACGGCCGCGGCGGCGACCGGCGCGGACGCCTCCGGGGCGGGGGCGGCGCCCTGGTGCAGGGCGTTGACGATGACGTCGATCTGACCGAGCGGCAGCCAGTCGGACTGGCCGTCGGCCCAGATGTAGGTCTCGGCGTTGATCACCGACTCGTTGTACGCCTCGATGACCTCGGCCAGCGTCATGGTCCGCTGGTCGGCGTCGGCCACGTTGACGGTGTAGGTCCCGGCTCCGCCATCGGGGACGGCTGCGGCCCCGGAGAACGATTCGGCCTCGCTCACGCCGCCGTTCTGCTGGGAGGCGCCGCTGGAGTTGACCATGATGGTCGCCCCGCATTTGCGGCACTTGATCTTGACCGTCTTGCCCTGGACCTTCTCGTCCGAGACCGTGTACTTGGACTGGCACGTCTGACAGATGATCTTCATGCGGCTTTCGATCTTTCGGTCGGGGGCGCCCGCGGCGCAGCGGTTAGTTTACCCAAACTGCGCCGGGACTGGCTCGCTTCCTGACGTTTCTACCGCAGCTGCGGTCTAATCCGCCCCTGCCGCGCGGTTTTCGCGAGGGTCCCTGGCCTCCAGACGGCGGGGGCTCGCCGCGGCGGCGCCGGCCTGCGGCGCCCGTTTTGTCGGCAGCCCGGACCGTGCTCACCAGCGCGCGGCGATGCCGGTGGCGATGCGGTCGGCGAGCGCCATGCAGGTGAGCATGGGGTTGACCGCCGGGCTGCCGGCGAAGATCCCGGTGTCGGCGATGTACAGGTTGTCCAGGTCGTGCGCCCGACCCCAGACGTCGACCACGCCGTCCGACGGGCGCTCGGACATGCGCGTGGTACCGAAGGCGTGGTTGGCGGCGGCGATGGTGTCACTGGCCCGGAGCCGGTGGGTGCGCAGCACCTCGGCCGCCTCGCGGGTCTCGATGCGCTCCGGGACGCCGTGGAGCCCGGGCAGGATGGATTCCGCGCCCGCCGCCCAGCAGATGTCGGACAGCAAGCAGACGCCGCGCTGCATCCGCGCCGTGTCGCGTGGGTCGAGGTCGAAGTGGATGTCCGGCTCGTTGCCACCGCGCCGGGCGCGCACCGTGCCGCGCGAGTGCTCGGCGGCGATGAAGACATCGAACGGTGCCATGCGGTTGTAGGTGGTCAGGTGCTCCTGGTACGCGTGGCACAGGCCCGGGAACCGCGCCGCGAGCACCGCCGGCGGAGACCAGAGCACCTCGAGCTTGATGCCCTCGCGCAGGAAGTGGAGCGAGTGGTAGCCCTGGGTGGCGCCGCGCCAGGGATCGATGGGCTCGGGGAAGATGGCCATCACCGCCAGGCCGGGGTGCAGCTGCAGGTCGCGCCCGGACCAGCCGCTCTTCTGGCAGAGGCCGCTCTTCTGGAGGAGCACCGGGGTGGCCATGCACCCTGCGGCCAGCACCACCGCGGCGGCCTCGATGTGCACGGCGTGGCCCAGGCGGCCGGTGAAGGGCTCGACGACGTGGCCGGACAGGCCGGTGACGCGGCGGCCGTCGGCCTGCACCTGCTCGACGCGCACGCTGCTGAGGACGCGCGCACCGGCGGCGATGGCCTTGGGAACGTACGACACGTCGGTGGAGCGCTTGGCCCCGTGCCGGCAGCCGGTGAAGCACTCACCCGAACCGCGGCAGCCCTGCACGTTGCGGTGGGTGGGCTCGCTGGAGATCCCGAGCGCGTCGCAGCCCCGCTTGAAGCGCAGGTTGCGCTCGCCCTGGACCTCGTCCGGCGTCGGGGCCACGCCCAGCTCGCGCTCCACGCGCTGGTAGTGCGGGTCGAGGGCGCCGGCGTCGACGCCGTCGAGCGCGCCCGTCCTGTCCTTCCACTTGTCGAACACCCACTGCGGCGAGCGCGCGCAGATGGCGGAGTTGACGAGCGACCCGCCGCCCAGGGCCACCGCCTGCATGGTGGGGATGTACATGTTGCCGCGCGTGGCGCGCATCCCGCCCTCGCGCAGGGTGCGGTGCAGCGACTCGCCGGCCTCCTGGCGGAAATCGCGCTTGCCGAAGGGAGGCCCCTCCTCGACGAGGATGACGTCGCGGCCGGCCTCGGCCAGCTCCTTGGCGACGACGGCGCCGCCGGGCCCGCTGCCGACGACCACCACCTCGCAGCGCATCCGGACGTCGCCGCGATAGTCGGCGAAGACGGTGACCCCGCGGTGCGGATCGTCGCGTTCCGCGGGCGCGAGCGGGGGCGCGAGGAGCGGCAGGGCGGTGCTCACGCCGCACCTGCCTTGCCGGACTCCACGCCGGCCGGGATGTCGACGCGCGGGCGCGAGCCGGAGCGCGTGGGGGCCTCGCGTTCGGCCTCCGACGAGGCTCCGTCAGGAGACGTGGCGCCGGTCGACGCTTCGAGCTGCGCGGCGGTTTCGGGGTCCTCGGGCCCGAGCATGCCGATGCGACGGGCCACCACCGGGTGGGCCAGGTACCCCATGCTCAGGATGGTGCGCAGCGACAGGAACGCGACGCGCCGGAAATAGATGGGGCTGGTCGCCATGCGCGCCAGCGCCGCCATGCGCTGCGCCGGGGACAGCCTGGTGAAGCGGCGCCGCGTGGGCCCGAACACCCAGGGCGCGTGCTCGAGGAAGACGAAGAGCAGGCCGATGAGCGCACGCGACGCGGCGTGCATGCGGCCCACGTACGCGTCGGTGTACGCGACCAGGCCCGCCCCGCTGCCGGAGATCGCGATCGGTCCGCCCGCCGGGAAGAGCGCGTCCGCGGCCGCGGCGACCAGCGCCTGCTCGCGACGGTTCAGGTGGGCGCCGGCCGGGAGCGACGGCGGCGGGTAGCCGAGCAGGAAGGTCCGCACCAGATGCAGCGCCAGCAGACCGACACAGAGAGCGACGACGATGGCCGTCAGCGGCGTCATCCGAGCACCCCGCTCTCCGGGGTGACGCGCGGGCGACGGCGCGGACGGGCCGGCACCGGCGGCGTCGCCGCGGCCGCCGTGCTCACCTCGCCGCCCATCGGGCCGAGCACCCGCGCCAGCTCTGCCAGCAGCCGCGTGTCGACGGCGGCGAGCCAGTCGGCGAGGTGGCGGTCGGCGGCGCGTTCGCTCCGGGCGATGCACAGCTCGAGCAGCGCGCTCATCTGCGCTTGCCAGTCCGGCGCCACGCTGCCCACGGCCGGCGCGAACGTTCCGTAAATCTCGCGCAGCGGCTGGAAGAAGGAGTTGGCCAGCCAGGCTGCCGGCCAGATGCCGCTGGCGAACACGAGCGCGCGGAAGAAATCCAGCTCGTTCAGCGCGTGCGCCACCGGGTCGGACTCCAGGGCGGGCGCCTGCGCCAGGATGCGGCGCGCCTCGCCCAGCGAGGCGGCGTCGCCGTACCGCGCCGCCAGGCGCACGGCCTCGCGCGCCAGCATGGATCGCACGCGCAGCAGCTCGTACGCCAGCACCGCGGGGGGCCGGTCGAAGCGCCCGGCGAGCAGGTACTGCGGCAAGAGCGCCGGCGTCCCCTCGCGCCGGAAGTCGAGCACCAGCGCGCCCGACCCGCGCCGGCTGCGCACCACGCCGAGCCCCGCCAGGTGGCGCAGCGCCTCGCGCACGGTGGAGCGACCGCAGCCGAGCTCCGTGGCCAGCTCGGTCTCGGCCGGGAGCCGCAGACCCGCCGGGTACTTCCCGCCGACGATCCCGGAGAGGACCCGGTCCGCCACCCTGTGCACCTCGCCGGACGACATGTCCGATAGATATGTCTGACAACTTTCGGTGCGCAACCTATTTCGCACCCCGTCCTGGCGGGTGCGGGCCGCGTCCTGGCTGGTCCTGGCGGGTCCTGGCGAGTCCTGGCGAGTCCTGGCGAGTCCTGGCCGCAGGAGGGATCGGCCGAGCCTGCTATCGTGAGGCGCATGAGAGCTTCCCCCTGGCTTCCCGCGGTGTGCGCACTCCTCTGCATGGCTTGTGGCAGCGACGAGGACGACGGCGCCACGCCGACCGGTACCTCCTCCAGCTCGTCCGGGGCCGGAGCGTCCTCGTCCTCGTCGAGCGCGGCGAACAGCAGCTCCACCGGCCCCGGCAGCGGCGGCGAAGGTGGCGCCGGCGCCGCGGGCGGCGGCGGCAACGGCGGTGTCGGCGCCGCCACGAACGGCGACTTCGCGTGCATCGGCAGCGTGACCTGGCCCGCGCCGGCCGTCGGGACGGTGACCATCGAGCTCAACGTCACCGCCGAGGTCATCCAGGGCGGTGCGCCCATCGAGGGGATCACCGTCAAGGCCTGCGCCAAGGTCGACACCGCGTGCGCCGCGCCGCTGGCCACCGCGGCGACCAACGCCAACGGCCAGGTGAGCATCGAGGTGCCGGTGACGGCGACGGCGGGCTTCGACGGCTACTTCGAGCTGACCAGCCCCGACATCCCGCCCTCGCTGGTCTTCGTCTACCCGCCGCCGTTCGAAGACATCCCGCCCGGCTCGCTCACCGTGCCGCTCATCGACAACAACACGCTGGGCCTGCTCGGCAACCTCATCGACCTCGATCCGGCGCGCGGGCACGTGGCCGTCGTCGGCCTCGACTGCACGCAGACCGAGGCGTCCGGGCTGAGCTTCGCGTCCGACACGGCCGACGCGTCGAGCAGCCCGCTCTACGTGCAGAACGGCCTGCCCAGCCTGGCGGCCGAGTGGACCGACGAGACCGGCGTGGGCGCCATCTTCAACGTCATCGCCGGCCCGGCGAACCTGACCTCCACCGTGGCCTCGACGGCCACGCAGGCCGGCACCATCGCCATCTTCACGCGGCCGGGGACGTTCTCCTACGCCACCTTGCCGCCGACGCCCTGACATCCAGCCGCGCCGCGGGAGACCGCGGCGCGCGCGTTTCAGGGGTCGCCGCTGGGTGAAGGCGCGGGCGAAGGCGCCGCGCCGCCGTCCTTCTCGCGGTCGGCCTTGCGCTCGTAGATGCACCACGCGAACCCGCCGTCGAGCGGGACGCGCCCTGCTACCTCGTACTGCGCGCGGAACCGGCGGTCCGAGTGGAGGACCTGCGAGCCCGGGACGCTCGGCTTCTGGCAATCCATGGTCGAGGAGATGATCAGCGCGTAGCGCGGCTGCTTGTCGAAGAAGCGCTCGGTGAAGCCGGGGCCGAGCTTGCGCGTGTAGGCGCCTGGCAGCTTGTTGATGACCGGGTCGACGAGCCCGAGCAGATCGAGGACCGGGAAGTCCGTGGCCCAGCCGACGTAGCCGATGTCGCCGATGGCGATCTCTCCGCGGACGGCGTGCTCGTTGAGCCAGCGCGCGGTGCCGCCAGCGGCCATGCGCCAGAAGCGATCCTCCTTGTTGAGGATGGTGCGCTGCGCGTCGCGGATGCCGTCGACCCTGTAGATGACCATGGCCGCCCCGAAGAGGAAGAGCGCGGCGGTGGCCACCCGCTGGCGCTGGGCCACGATCCAGCGCACCCCGAGGTCGATGAGCAGGAAGCAGAACGGCTCGAACGAGGCCATGAAGCGGAAGAGCGGCATCCAGTCGCCGCCGACCATGCACACATAGCCGACGTAGAACACGGCGATGGACGCGACGGCCAGGACGTCCTTGCGGCGCTGCGCCACGCCGACCGCCGCGCCGAGCGCCGCCAACCACATCAGCGGGCCGGCGTGGGCCAGGTAGCTCTGCACGTACCCCCAGCCGGACTGCAGCTGACCGGCCAGGTCGCCGGTCTTGGCACGCATCGGCGCCGGCACCAGATCGCCGAAGTAGGCGTACCGGAATGCCTCCAGCGCGCCCGCGACCAGGAGGAAGATCACGCCGCGCGCGATGTTGCGTCCGTTGAAGATGCCGAAGGCGAGCCAGAGCATGGGCAGGCCCATGAACAGCGGCGCCTCGGGGCGCGCCAGGAACGCCAGACCGAAGACCAGACCGGACCACGGCACCGGCCTCCACGACGCCGGGTCGCTCCACCGGACGAGACCGAGCCAGGCGCGCTGTTGGGGAGCCGGCGCGCGCGCCTCCTCGCGCCACATGAGCTCGACGCCGAGCAGCACCAGGAAGACGAACATCGCCGTCTCCAGGCCGAACACGGCGTACCCCGAGGCGACGATGGACGAGGCCAGCAACCAGGTGGCGACGCAGGGGAAGGCGCCGAAAGGAGCGAAGCGGCCGGCGACGACGTAGGTCATCCCCAGCGTGCCGAGCGCGAACGCGCCGCCGAGCACCTTGGCGAGGACGTCGGGATCGATGCCGAGCGCGATGCCGCCGGCGAGGATCACGGTCCACGAAAAGTTCGTGAAACCCTCGATGCGCTGCCCGGCGTTGTAGACCAGGCCCAGGCCCCCGGCGAGGTTCCGGGCGTAGCGATAGGAGATGTACGCGTCGTCGATGGTGAAGCGACGCACGCGCCACATGTTCACCAGCAACACCACGGCCGGGGCCACCAGGCCGAGCAGCAGATGCGTCACGCGCGGCAACGGCGCACCGTCGAGCCAGGCGCGCAGGCTGGGCACGTCGTCCGGCCAGGCATCGCCGCAGGCGGGCGCGGGTGCCTCGGGCGCGGCGGGCGGCGAGGAGGGCGCCGCGGGGTCGTCCTCGCGTTCGCCATCGCCCACGGGGGCGGGTGCCTCGTCGAGAGTCACTCCGGTCGGCGAAGCCATCGTGCGCGCGCTGGTTAGCACGGAGGGCAGCGCGGGACACGCGCAGCACGACGACGACGCCGGCCGGCCTCGTTGTGCCCACCGCCAATTGGCAGTTCGAGAATCGGCGTCTCCGCACTAGGCTGCGCGCCGTCGTGACCGAGCCAGCCGCCGCCTCTCCGCCCTTCGCCGGCCGCGTTCGTGGTTGGTGGCGCGGCGAGCCGCTGTCTCCCCTCTTCCACCTGTGCATCGGCCTCCTCATGCCGATGGCCCTGCTGGCCGGCAGCGCCCTGCGCGCCAGCACCTTCACGGTCGAGTCGGCGTTCATCGGCTTTCGCTACGCCGACAACCTCGCGGCCGGGCAAGGCCTCGTCTTCAACGCCGGCGAGCGCGTCGAGGGGTACAGCAACTTCCTCTGGACCTTGCTGCTGGGCGTGCTCTCCGCCCTCGGCGCCGACCTCGAGCCAGCCTCCAAGATCGTCGGCGGGCTCTGCGCCTGCGCGGCGCTGTGGGTGCTCTGGCTGCTGTCGCGCCGCCTGCAGCCGTTCGGCGCGTTTCCTTCCGTTGCCACCTGGCTCACGGCCAGCAGCTTCGCCTTCGGCGGCTACGCCGTCTTCGGGACGGAGGCGCCGCTGCTGGCTCTGCTCACCCTCGCCGGCGCCGAGCGCTTCGCGCGCGAGGTCGACGCGGAGATCGCTGGCGAGGCGCGTCTGCTGCCCTGGTCGGGCGTGCTCCTCGGCCTGGCTTGCCTGACGCGCATGGAAGCGGTGGTGCTCTTCGCGGCGCTGGTGAGTGCCAGCGGCCGCCGCGCCGTGGGGCGCCCCGGCCTGCTCCGCCTCGCCGCCTTCTTCGCGCCGGTGGCCGCGCACCAGATCTGGCGCATCGCCTACTACGGCGCCCTGCTCCCCAACACCGCGCTCGCCACCACCGGGGACGCCAGAGCGCAGCTGCGGGGCGGCAGGGACTACCTCGACAACTACCAGCAGCACGTCGGCGGCGTCCTCTGGCTGGCCCTGAGCGCGGTGGCCATGGCCGCCATGCGCCTGGCGCGGGCCCTCGATCCGAGCCACCTCGGCGGTGCTGCCCCCGCCCCGCCCTCCTCGCGCCGCGCGCTCGCCGCCAGCGAGGACGCCTGGCGGGCCTCCTTCGCGCTGGCGCTCTGCGCCTGGGTGATCGTCTACGGCACCTGGCTGTTGCTCATCGGTGGCGACGGCATGCCGTTCTTCCGCCGCATCGCCCCCATCGAGCCCTTCGTCTTCCTGCTCGTCGACCAGGTGGTGCGAACGCTCGTCGCGCGCCGCGACCGGGTGATCAATGTCGCCCTGATCCTGGTCGGGTCCTGGACGTGCTGGTACCGGGCCAACACCTTCCGCGACAGCCACCGCAACCTCGTCCGGACGGACAAGGCGTTCTGGGAGGAATCCGCCGGTCGCGCGGCGGCCTGGCTCCGCACCGCCGAGCCGGGTCCGGTGGCCATCGCCGACATCGGCGAGGTCGGCTATCGAACCAGGCTGCCCATCGTGGACATGCTCGGGGTGGTGACGCCGGCCATCGCGCGCTTGCCGGGCGGGTACACGACCAAGGTTGGCCCCGGGTTCACCGACGCGGTGTTCGCGGGCCAACCGCGCTACGTGGTGATCATCAGCTCCGAGCGAGATTGCAAGAGCCCGAGCGCGCCGTCCTCGCGCGCGCTCTACAACGACGCGCGCTTCGCGCCGTTCCGCCTGCGCGAGTCGCTGCGCGTCCGCCCGGGCGGGGCGTGGTGCATCTACGGCCGGTGATCGCCGCCACCGTTCACGGGCCCTCGACCGGAGGGTGGCCTCCCGACGGCGCCTCCAGCGCCGAGCGCAAACGCCCCGCGGCATCGGGCGAGCTGGCCAGCGCGGCGAAGGCAGGCGCGTCCAGCCGCTCCCATTCGCGCGAGCCCTGGGCGGCGGCGCGCAGCGCCCAGACGAGCGCCAGGTCGACGTCGCGCGCGCGCAGCCAGCAGGCGGCGATCTCCCAGGCCAGGTCAGGGTCGGGCGCGCGCTCGAACAGGCGCTCCCCGATCTGGGCAGCGTCGCCGTTGCGGCCCTTGATTCGACCTGCCTCGCGCACCAGCGTGTAGTCCGCGCCGTCGAGGCAGGGCGACCGGCCCTCGAGCTGTTCGACGGCCTGCTGCCAGCGCACGGCCAGCGCCACGACGGCCTCCATTCTGTCGGACACGTCGGCCCCTGCCAGGCTGGCGCGCTGCAGCCACTCCAGCGCGTCGCGGTAGCGTCGGGCGTGGCACAGGATCTCCACCTCGATATCCGGGTCCTCGAGCGCGGGCGGGTCGCCGGCCACCGATGCCAGCGCCGCGACGGCGGCGCGCGCATCGCCGGCGAGGGCCAAACCATAGGCCAGGACGCGGGTGGCGTAGGCGTGGACCGCCCTGGGTCTGCTACCGGCGAGGACGTGCTCCGCGGCGGTGATCATCGACGCGGCGTCGTTGCGCGGGCGCGCCCTCCGGAAGACGTGCCATAGCTCCAGCAGCGCGCGCCGATCGGTGGGTGTCAGAGAGGGGTCGACGTCGGGCGCGTCGTCGTCGTCGTCCTCGTCCTCCTCGCTCGGCGGACGGGTGCGGTAGTGCGTCCGGCTCCCGACGGCCGGCGCGGGCCTTCGCTTCTGCCGGCGCGCGGCCCCTCCGGGCCAGGCTCCCGACGCCGCAGCGGCGACCAGGAACGCGCCCACCAGGAAGACGACCTCCGCGACCGGCACCCTGCCTGGGGTACCACGCGCGCCGAGATGAAGCACGCCACCCTCGGCGCCGCCTCGTACGAGGGCCGAGACGCGGTCCGGCGGGGTAGCGGGGCGGCACGCCCCGCCGCCTGTCAGAGCGCGAAGGTGCCGCGCTTGACGAACCGGCCGTCGCCCTTGGTGCCGACGTACGACCCGTGCTCGACGACCACCTTGCCGCGCGAGAGCACGTGCGTGGCCATGCCCTTGACCTTCTGCCCCTCGAACGGCGAGTAGTCGACGCGCATGTGCAACGTCTTCTGGCTGAGGGTGTGCTCCTTGTCGCCGTCCCAGACGATGATGTCCGCATCGGCGCCGATGGCGATGGTCCCCTTCTTCGGGTAGAGCCCGAAGATCTTGGCCGGTGCGGTGGAGGTGATCTCCACGAAGCGGTTCATGCTGATGCGCCCGGTGCGCACCCCGCCGTCCCAGAGCAGGTAGAGGCGGGTCTCGATGCCCGGCATGCCGTTGGGGATCTGGGCGAACGACTCCCGCCCCAGCTCCTTCTGCCCCTTCATGCAGAACGGGCAGTGGTCGGTGGAGACCACCGACAGATCGTTGGTGCGCAGGCCGCGCCACAGGTCCTCCTGCATGGCCTTGGGGCGCAGCGGCGGCGTGCACACGTACTTGGCGCCCTCGAAGCCGGGCTGGTCGAGGTGCTCCTCGAAGGAGCAGAACAGGTACTGCGGGCAGGTCTCGGCGTAGGCCGGCATGCCGCGGTCGCGCGCCTCCATCACCTTGTCCAGGGCGCGGCTGGCCGAGAGGTGCACGATGTACACCGGCGACTGCGCCATCTCGGCCAGCGCCAGGGCGCGGTGGGTGCCCTCGGCCTCGGCGATCTGCGGGCGGGAGAGAGAGTGGTACTTGGGCGCGGTCATGCCCATGGCCAGCGCTTGCTGCACCAGGATGTCGATGGCCAGGCCGTTCTCGGCGTGCATGCAGATCAGGCCGCCGATCTCGTGCGCCTTCTGCATGGCGCGGAAGATCTGCCCGTCGTCGCACATGAGCACGCCCGGGTAGGCCATGAAGAGCTTGAAGCTGCTCACGCCCTCGCGCAGCAGCTCCCCCATCTCCGTCAGGGTGACGTCGTTGACGTCGGTGGTGATCATGTGGAACCCGTAGTCCACGGCGGCCTGGCCCTCGGCCTTCTGATGCCAGGTGTCCAGGCCCTGGCGCAGCGTCTTGCCCTTGGTCTGGATGGCGAAGTCGACGATGGACGTGGTGCCGCCGTGCGCGGCGGCCAGCGTGCCGGTCTCGAAGTCGTCGCTGGAGGTGGTGCCACCGAACGGCATGTCCAGGTGGGTGTGGGCGTCGATGCCGCCGGGCATCACGTACTTGCCGGCGGCGTCGATGACGTGATCGGCGCGCGGGTCGGCGAAGCTCTGGTGGGTGATGCCGACGATGACCCCGTTCTCCACCCAGACATCGGCCTGGTAGGTGTCGACGGCGGTGACGATGGTCCCGTTCTTGATCAGCGTGCGCATGCTGCCTCTCCTCGGAGTCGTGCCGTCGTGCCCTCGCGGACCGGGGCGCCGGGCGCGACCCGGCGCATGATCACGGCAGGAGCTTGGTCATGTCGCCGTACGTCTCCGGGCGACGGTCGCGATAGAACTGCCAGGTCTTGCGCGTCTCCTCGATCTGGTCGAGGTCGACGTCGGCGACGACCAGCTCGTCCTTGTCCTCGCTGCCGGTGGCCAGGAAGTTCCCGCGCGGGTCGACGATGTAGCTCGTCCCGTAGAACTTGCCGATGTTCCAGGGCTGCTCGGTGCCGACGCGGTTGGAGGCGGCCACGAAGTACCCGTTGGCCACGGCGTGCGCCGGCTGCTCCAGCTTCCACAGGTACTGCGAGAGGCCGGCCACCGTGGCCGAGGGGTTGAAGACGATCTCCGCGCCGGCCAGGCCGAGCAGGCGCGCACCCTCGGGGAAGTGGCGGTCGTAGCAGATGTAACAACCGATGGTCGCGTAGCGCGTCTTGAAGACCGGATAGCCGAGGTTGCCGGGCTTGAAGAAGTACTTCTCCCAGAAGCCGTTCGTCTGCGGGATGTGCTGCTTGCGATACTTGCCGAGGTAGCTACCGTCGGCGTCGATGACCGCGGCGGTGTTGTAGTACACGCCGGCCTGCTCGCGCTCGTAGAGCGGCACGACGATGGCCATCTGGTACTGGCGCGCCAGCGCCTGCATGACCTCGGTGGTCGGGCCCGGGATGGCCTCGGCGGCCGCGTACCACTTCGGGTCCTGGCTCGGGCAGAAGTAGGGTCCGTTGAAGATCTCCTGCAGGCCCAGGATCTGGACGCCCTTCTTGCCGGCGTCGTGGATCATGGCCACGTGCTTGTCGAGGGCGGCCTTCTGGATCTTCTCAACCGGCTGGGAAGCGTCGTTGATGGCGTCGGCAGCCTGGATGAGGCCCACTTTCACGATGCGGCTCATGTTCGTGTCTCCGTTCTTCCGGTGAAGCAGGCGCTCACCACCAGCGCGTGATGGCCGTCTTGGAGTCGGTGTAGAAGGCGATCGAGTCGCGGCCGTGCGCCTTGAGGTCGCCGAACATCGATCCCTTGGCGCCGCCGAACGTGAAGAAGGCCATCGGCGCAGCGACGCCGATGTTCACGCCGACCATGGCCGCCGGGACGCGCCGGACGAACTCGCGCGCGCTCTTGCCGCTCGAGGTGTAGATCGACGAGGCGTTGGCCAGCGGGTGGGCCTGGATGGTGGCCAGCGCCTCGTCCAGCGTGCCGGCGCGCAGGACGCACATCACCGGCCCGAAGATCTCCTGCTGGGCGATGGTCATCGAGGGGTTCACCTCGTCGAAGAGCGTCGGACCGACCCAGTGCCCGTTGGGGTGGTTGGGCACCGAGACGCTGCGGCCGTCGAGGGCCAGCTTGGCGCCGTCCTTGATGCCGGCCTCGATGAGGCCGAGGACCTTCTCCTTGTGCGACTTGCTGATCACCGGACCCATGGTCACGCCCGGCTCCAGGCCGTAGCCGACCTTCACCGCCCTGGCGCCCTCGAGCAGCTTGTCCCGCACCTTGCTGTAGGCGCCGCCGACGGCGATGACCGTGCTGCCGGCGAGGCAGCGCTGCCCGGCGCAGCCGTAACAGCTCTCCACCAGGTTGGGGATCGACTTGTCCCAGTCGCAGTCGTCCATGACCACGATGAAGTTCTTGGCGCCGCCGAGGGCCTGCACGCGCTTGCCGTGCTTGGTGCCCGTCTCGTAGACGTGCTGCGCGACCGGGCTCGACCCGACGAAGGAGACGCCCTTGATGTCCTTGTGCTCGAGGATGCCGTTGACGACCTCGCGGCCGCCGTTGACGTAGTTCACCACGCCCTTGGGCAGCTTCAGCTCGGCGATGAGCTGGGCGATGCGGTGCTGGGAGAAGGGCACCTGCTCGCTGGGCTTGATGACCATCGTGTTGCCGGTGGCGATGCAGTACGGCAGGAACCAGAACGGCACCATCGACGGGAAGTTGTAGGGCGCGATGGCCGCGAAGACGCCCATCGGCTGGCGCTGCGCCACGCAGTCGATGCCGCCGGAGATCTGCTCCAGGGCCTGCCCCATCATCATCGAGGGGATGCCGGCGCCGCACTCCACGTTGTCGATGCCGCGACGCACGTCACCGCGCGACTCGTCGAGGGTCTTGCCGTGCTCCTGGGTGCAGATCGAGGCCAGCTCCTCGAAGTGCTGCTCCATCTGGTGGCGCAGGTCGACGTGGTGGCGCGCGCGCCCCGGCGCCGGCGTCTCGCTCCACGCCGGGAAGGCGGCCTTGGCGGCCTGCACCGCGGCGTCGACGTCGGCCGCGGTGCCCACCGGACAGCTGCCGAGGCGCTCGCCGGTGGCGGGGTTGGTGAGCTCCACCGCGTCCTTGCCGGTGGACTCGACCCAGCTGCCGTTGACGTAGTTGCGGACCTTCTCGACGAACAGCTTCGACGCCATGTGCTTCCCCTCGCGTTCACCGGACGGCCACGAGCGCGCGACCGGCGCCTTGGCGTCGGGCACGGCGGGGGCCGCGTGTTGCCTTTCCCGCCGCGCCCAGGCGCCTGCGGGAAGCGGCGGATGGTAGTCAGGTGTAAGTAGGCGTCAACCCCGGCCGCCCGGTCGAGGCGGCCCGCCGGCATCGGTGCGGGCCAGCGCGACGGCGCGGTCGACGCCGGCGAGCACGTCCCGCGCGGCGCAAAGGAACCGCTGCCCCGCGGGCAGCAGCTCCATGCCGCGCGGCGTGCGCCGGAAGAGAGGCACACCCAGCTCGTCCTCGAGCCCGCGGATCTGCCGCGTGAGCGGGGGCTGGGAGATGCGGAGGCGCGAGGCCGCGCGGCCGACGTGGCCCTCCTCGGCGACGGTGACGAAGTATCGGAGCTGCGAGAGGCTCATCGGTGGGTAGCCACGATACCGCGACGCTCGATCCCTGACGACGGTGGCGAGCGGGCACCCGACATACCCAAACGGTATTGGATCGCCGGGCGAATCCTGGCGACCGTCGGGGCGTGACGATCGCCATACTGGGAACCCGCGAGGTCGAGGGCATGCGCCGCGCTGGGCGGGCGGCGGCGGAGACGCTGGCGGAGATGGGGCGGCGGGTGCGGGCTGGCATCTGTACCGCGGACATCGATCGCTGGGTGCGCGAGGACACGGCGAAGAAGGGCGGCACCCCGAGCCAGCTCGGCTTCCACGGCTTCCCGGCGGCGGTCTGCACCAGCAGGAACGAGGTCGTCTGCCACGGCATCCCCCGGCCCCAGGTGCGGCTCGACGACGGCGACATCGTGAATGTCGACGTCACCACCGAGCTCGATGGCTGGCACGGGGACACCTCGGCGACCTTCTTCATCGGCGAGCCGAGCCCCGAGGCGCGGCACGTGGTCGACACGGCGCGGCGCTGCCGCGACGCGGGCATCGCCGCGGTGCGCGACGGCGTGCGCCTCGGCGACTTGGGCGCCGCCATCCAGGCGCTGGCCGAGGCCGAGGGTTGCAGCGTGGTGCGGGAATTCGGCGGGCACGGCATCGGCCGCCGCATGCACGCCGAACCGCACGTCTCGCACGTCGGGCCGCGAGGGAGCGGGCGGCGGCTGCGCGCGGGCATGGCCATCACCATCGAGCCGATGGTCAACCTCGGCCGCGCCGAGGTCAGGATGCTCGACGACGGCTGGACGGTGGTCACCGCCGACGGGAAGCTGTCGGCGCAGTTCGAGCACACGGTGCTGGTCACGCGCAGCGGGTGCGAGATCATGACGCGGCTGGGCTGAACAGGAGAGGCTCGAGGGCGGAGCTTCGCGGGGCGCGCGCGCATCACCGTGGCCAGCACCTGGGTCGTCCGCGACGACGTGCTTGCCGGCCCAGCCGCAGCAACGCCTGCCGCTACTCGACGTAGATGGGGTTCGACAGCAGCCACGGCCGCTCGACGATCCACGGCTCCGGATCGTCGCCGAGGTACGCGCGCAGGTGCCGCGGCGTGATGCGCACCTCGGCGCGGTACGCGCCCGCCGCCGCGCCCGGCGCCTCGATGTGGGTCCCCTCCCCGATCACCTCGCTGCCGGCGGCGGTGACGTGCACCAGGCGCATGGCGATCAGCGGGGCCTCGGCGGCGGGGTCGGGATCGA
>JBBJMR010000441.1:0-5658 GCA_037720395.1 Polyangiaceae bacterium | reverse complement strand
TGACCAACACCTTCAGCCGCCTGGGCGGCACCGGGCTGCAAGGCCCCGAGCTCGACGCGCTCGTCGCCTACCTCGACGGGATGCCCGGCCCGGCCGCGGCCGAGGGGGCGGCGTCGAGCGCCGAGCAGCAGCTGGCCCATCGCGGGCAAGAGCTGTTCTTCGAGAGCCGCCAGGGCTGCGCCGGCTGCCACATCGGCGGCGTCGGCGGCGACGCCGGCAAGCACGACGTGGCCTCGGGCACCAAGGCCGACCTGGGGAAGGTCTTCGACACGCCGTCGCTGCGCTTCATCGGCGCCAGCGCGCCGTACTTCCACGACGGCCGTTACCCGACGCTCGACGCCCTGCTGTCCGCCACGGATAGCGGCATGGGCCACACCGCGCACCTCGACGCTCGCGACCGCCGCGCCCTGCGCGCTTACCTCGAGACCCTGTGACCCGCGCGCCCGGGCCGATGCCTCGCGCGCCGCGGCGCCGCGGCGCGGCGGTGGCGCGGGCGCTGGGCGCGCTGGCTGGTCTGCCGGGGTGCGCCGCCGCGCCGGGACCGTCGCCGCGCGCCTCCGCGCAGGTGGCGGCGACTCAGACCGCGTTCTCGCCACCGACCGGCGCCGTGGAGCGCTGGCGGATCGAGAGCGGCGGCGTGCTCAGGGCGAGCTACGAGCGCTTGCGCGCCGACCAGGGTGCCGTCGGCGCAGCGGTGCTCGTCGCCGAGGGCAGGGTCATGTCCACCGCCGACACCAGCTGGTTCGCGCGATCCGCAGCCCGACCCGACGCGCCGCACCCCCGTCGCGGCACCGTGGCGCCGGTGGTCGCGCGCACGGCGATGGTCGTCGAGCCGGTCGACCTCGGCGCGCTGGAGCGCGTCGTGATCCTACCGCCGCCCGGCGCGGACGAGCTGGCGGCCGTCGCCAAGGCGGGCTTCACCGGGCTCGGGGTGCGGGGCGCGCCGTGGATCGACCACGGGCCCCGCAACAACGTGACCCGCTTCCTCATCCCCGCAGAGAGCATCGCGCTGTCGCTCATGCGCGTGGGCGGCCATCAGGGCTTCGGCGGCTGGGTGAACGAGACGCACGCGATGTCGCTCCCCTGTGGGTCGGAGGAGACGCAGACCCTGACTGCCGCGCGCTGGCAGACAGCGACGCCGCGCGCTGCGGGCCTGGAGGTGGCCGTCAATGACGGCTGGTTCCAGGTGTCGCGTTGCCGTGCCGGCCTGCTGCGCAGCGTGGTCGCCACCGCGCGCCCCATCGACAGCACCGGCCTGGTCTACGCGCTGCGCACCTGCGAGAGCGACGCATGCAAGCAGCCCGGCCTGCTCGTGGTGCTGCCGCTCGCCGACTCGGTGGTGGTCAGCGGCGTTGGCGCTTCCCGTGAGCAGGGCGCAGCGACCTTCGTACGCCTCCCCCTCGCCGCCGGCTCCGGCAGCACGGTGCTGGCGCGCATCGCCCTGTCCGCGCTGGTCCAGTGGGAGCGCAGGCGGGTCGCCGCCGGCCTGTCGTCGCGCGTCGAGGCCCTCGGAAGCAACCTGCCGGCCAGCGTGCAGGTCGGCGTCGACGTCAGCGCGGCGGCGGGCGAGGAGTCGCCGCAGGTCGTCGTCTACCGCAACCGCATCGAGCCCTTCGCACGCTGAGCGGGCGCGGCCCGGGTCAGGAACTTGGCCGCCGCGGAGGCCGGTCGGTACCTTGCCGCGATGCACTGGCGCGACGCAGTGAGCAGCATTCGAGCGCGCAAGCTGGAGCTGGCCTCGGTGGATCCGCGGGTGGGGATGCCGGTCATGCCCGGGCTGCGCGCCGGCGAGCGCGGCATCCAGGCGGTGGAGCGCCGCCTGCGCCGCCCGCTGCCGCCGTCGTACCGCGCCTTCCTGGGCGAGCACGACGGCTGGTCGCAGTTCTACCAGGGCGCCAGCCTCTTGCCGGTGCGGCACCTGGCCCGCGGCACCTACGACGAGGTGACGCGCCTGGTGCTCGAGGAGTGGGAGACGCCGCGCCCGGGCAGCGCGCGCGCCACGCGCCACAAGGTGCCGCGCAACATGCTGGTGCCGTTCGGCATCGACGCGCGCGCCGAGACCATCTTCGCCTTCGACACCACCACCGTCGCCGAGGACGGCGAGATGGAGGTGGTGGTCTTCCTCAACGAGATCGGCGACCGCGTGGAGACCTTCCCGCGCTTCCTGGAGCTGGTCTTCGACCTGCTCGGCGCCGACCTCGACGAGCGCCGCCGCCGCGTCGCCGACGCCCGCGGCACCGTGCGCGCCGCCTGAGGCTCTGCCGCGGCACCGTTCGTGTGTCCGCGGCCGCTCGCGCTGGCGTACGAGCCGCCGTTCGGTGCTCTAGGATGGGTGGCCCATGTCCGACGTCGCCTACGCCGTCTACACCACCACCTGCACCTACCTCCTCGATGACGAGGGCGTCTGCCGCTGGGTCATGGCGCCCTCCGGCACGGTGCCGCCGGAGGCCGATCGGTGCGTGGGCGCGCAGTTCGTGGGGTGCCTCGACCTGCGCGTCGTCGGCGGCCTGGTCGGAGAGCTGCTGGTCGGCGCGCACATGCTCTTCGCGCGCTACGACGACGAGGCCGGCAGGCTCATCCTGCTGCGCACCACGAGCATCGACAACGTCGAGTTCCGCAAGCCGATCGAGGCGCGCGGCGAGGCGCCGCTCCCGGTCTTCGCCTTCGCCGACGCCGGCGCGGCGCACGCCTCCGCCCTGCACGCCGGGCGGGGAGGGGCGTCGGAGGAGCTCGGTGACGAGGACCCGGAGGAGGTCATCGACCCCGAGGATCTGCACACCTACGGTGGCGGCGTGACCCTGTCGGCGCCGCTCTTCCGCGCCGAGTCGCAGTACTCCGCGCAGGCCGGCGGCCGCACGCGCGGGCTGCGCGAGGACGACGACGCGTGACCCGCTCCGCCGACCGCGGGTGAAACGCTGGCTTGCTAGGTCGCGGGGGCAAACCGGATATACTCCGCGCCACGCATGACGGAAGGCCACGTACAGCAGCGTTACCGCGTCATCGAACGGCTCGCTTCCGGCGGCATGGCCGAGGTGTTCATCGCCGAGAGCGCTGGCATCGAGGGCTTCAAGAAGCGTGTGGCCATCAAGCGCGTCTTGCCGCACCTCTCCGAGAAGAAGCGCTTCATCGCCATGTTCCTCGACGAGGCGCGCCTCTCCGCGCACCTCTCCCACTCCAACGTGGTGCAGGTCTTCGACATCGGCGTCGGCGACAACGCCTACTTCATCGTCATGGAGTACGTCGATGGCGCCGATCTCAAGGCGGTCATCGAGTTCATGAAGCGCAGCGGTCGCGCCTTCCCGGTGGAGGCCGCAGCGTCCATCGCCGTCAAGATCTGCGAGGGCTTGACGTACGCGCACGAGCTGGAGAGCAACGAGGGCGCCGCGCTGCACGTCGTGCACCGCGACATGTCGCCGCCCAACGTGCTCATCACCAAGCACGGCGAGGTGAAGATCGTGGACTTCGGCCTGGCCAAGGCGTCCAGCCAGCTGGAGAAGAGCGAGGCCGGCATCATCAAGGGCAAGTTCAGCTACCTGTCTCCGGAGGCGGCGCTGGGGCAGGACGTCGACCACCGGACCGACATCTTCGCCACGGGGATCATCCTCTGGGAGATGCTCGCCGGGCGTCGGCTCTTCCTCGGCGAGAGCGACTTCCAGACGGTGAAGATGGTGCAGCAAGCCGCCATCCCCACGCTGGCCCAGTCACGCCGCGACGTCTCCGCCGAGCTCGACCGCATCATGGCTCGCGCCCTGGCGCGCGATCCCTCGCAGCGCTACCAGTCGGCGCGCGACCTCGGCCGCGACCTGACCACCTTCCTCTATCACTTCGGCAAGCCGGTCAGCGCCTTCGACATCGCCGAGCTGGTGCGCGGGGCCATGGCCCAACGCAAGCGCCACGCGCCCGACAAGGGCTCGATCATCGACAAGCTCATCGAGGAGGCGCTCTTCGAGTTCACCTCGCTCACCGACGACGAGGCGAACAAGGCCCCGGCCACCGCGTCGCGCTCCGACGAGCCGCTGCGCATCGCCGGCTTCGAGGACATCGGCAAGTGGGCCGACGAGATCAGCGTCCAGAACGCCGGCCCCTCGGAGAGCGAGACCATGATGCGCCAGTCGCTGCCGGTCGTCTCGTTCCAGGAGGGCAACCTGGCCGCCCTGGAGGACGACGAGCCGCCCCCGTCGCGGTCGCTGCCGCACCACACGCCGCCCCCCTCGTCCGCGCCGCCGTCAGGCAACAACTCCACCGCCCCGGCCTCCGCGCCGCGCGAGCTGAACATGCCCCAGATCGGCGGCCGTCACGCCATGGCGCCGGCGCCGGCGCCTGCTGGCGGAGGCGGCGCGGTGAAGGCCGTGCTGGTGCTGGTGGCGTTGGCGGCCATCGGCGCCGCGGCCTGGTTCGGCGGCCTCATCCCCCACTGAGGCCGCGCTGGGGCCACACCGAGGCCGCACCGAGGCCACACCGAGGCCGCACGGAGGCCACACCGAGGCGCGCCCGAGGCCACGCCGAGGTCACCTCGCGGGCCGCACCGGACAAAGAAGAAGCCCCCCTCTCCGCGCGGGAAAGGGGGGCCGGACGTGTCAGCGAGCGGCTACGCGTTGGCGGTCGCGTCGCGCTCCTCTTCCTCTTCGTCCTCCTCGTCCATGCCAGCCTGACGCTCCTCGAGCTGCTGCTCCAGCTGCTCGATGTCGTCCTCGGCTGCCTCGGGTGCCGTACGGCCCTCCTCGAGCGCCTTCTGCCGGGCTCGCTCTGCGGCCTGCCGCGCGGCCTGAACCTTCTGCATCACCGCCGGCTTCGGCGCCATGAGCAGGGTCATCGTGCGCTGCTCCATCATCGGGCGCACCTCGACGTTGGCGATCTCCTCACACTGCGAGACGGCCCAGTCGAGCTGCTCCTGCGCCTTCTCGGGGTGGGTGATCTCGCGGCCGCGGAAGCGCACCGTGAACTTCACCTTGTGGCCGGCCTCGAGGAAGCGCCGCGCCGCGCGGGTCTTGAAGTCCAGGTCATGGTCGTCGGTCTTGGGGCGGAGCTTGATCTCCTTGATGTCCACGACCGTCTGCTTGCGCTTCGCCTCGCGCTGCTTCTTCTTCTCGTCGTACTTGTACTTGCCGAAGTCGAGGATCTTGCACACCGGCGGGTCGGCCTTGGGATTGACCTCCACCAGGTCGAGGCCCCTCTCCTGCGCGCGCCGCAAGGCGTCGTGGGTGGCCATGATGCCGAGCATCTCGCCGTCTTCACCGATCACGCGGATCTCGGGCACTCGAATCCGCTGGTTGATGCGGATCTGGGGGCCACGCTGGGCCTGTCGCGGGTCGAAGCGTCTCATCGCCATGTGCTGTTCTCGTGCCTCCTGTCGACCGGCTGTTCCGGTCGCCTGACTTGAAGATTCGGTTGTCCGGTCGTCATGGATGCTGACGTTTCCCGGAAAAACCGAGGATACCAGCCCCCACGCCGCACAATGTCGCCCGACTTGCCCGAGGTTTCAACGGGCACGGGACCACGATCGGAGCCGACCACCCCGAATCCGCTCTGCGCCCCCCCGGCGCTCAAGGCTCGACGGGCGCTGTCGCGGGGGCCCCAGGAGCGACGGCGGACTCGACCGCGGCGGCGACGCCCGCGCCGTGGAGGCGTGGGGGCTGCGCTTCGGTCAGGAGCTTGGCG
>JBBJMR010000440.1:0-5660 GCA_037720395.1 Polyangiaceae bacterium | reverse complement strand
GGCGCGCCCTCTGGCCTGGCGCTGGAGTTCGAGATCTCGGGGCAGCTCGTGCTGCCCGACGGCCGCCGCCAGTCGCTGCGCTTCGGCTCCAGGGTCGACGACCACGGCAACATCGACATCGCCTGACAGCCCGCAGCCAGGCGCAGCGCCGGCGCGCCAAGCGGGATGCGCGCCGCGCGCCGGGAAGCAACTTGACAGGCGTGGCAGCGGCCGGTCGACTGCCCCAGCGGCCGGATGTTCAACAAGTACTACCAGGACGAGCTCACCTACCTGCGCGACCTGGGGCGTGAGTTTGCCGCCGCCTACCCCGCAGTGGCACCGATGCTGGCGGCCGCCGGCGCCGACCCCGAGGTGGAGCGGCTGCTGGAGGGCGTCGCCTTCCTCACCGGGAAGATCCGCCAGAAGCTCGACGACGAGCTGCCCGAGGTCATCCACTCCGTTGCCTCGCTGCTCTTCCCGCACTACCTGCGCCAGCTGCCGGCGACCTCCATCGTCGAGTTCACGCCGCTGCCCAACGTGGTGCGCGAGCGGCTCACCGTGCCGCGCGACTCCGAGGTCGGCTCCGTGCCGGTCGACGGCACCTCGTGCCGCTTCCGTACCACCTGGATGTCGAGCTCACCCGCTGGCCATCGAGGACGTGCGCCTGGACACCGGCGCGCAGCTGGCCCAGTCGCTGCGCATCGGCGTCCGCGTCGCCGGCGGCGTGGCCCTCTCGGCCATCGGGCTGCGCAAGCTGTGCTTCTACATCCACGGCGAGCGGCGCGTGCAGGACGACCTGCGCCTGTGGATCGGCGCCCACCTGGAGCGCGTGTCGCTGGCCACGGTGGACGACACGGGTCGCGACACGATGGTGGCCACCTTGCCGGCGGCGGCGGTCCAGCTGGTGGGCTTCGAGGAGAACGAGAGCCTCATCCCCTTCCCGCGCACCGTGTATCCGGGCTTTCGCCTGCTGCAGGAGTACTTCGTGCTCCCGCAGAAGTTCGCCTTCTTCGAGGTCAGCGGCCTGGAGAACCTGCCCGCGGACAAGATCGAGGGACGCTTCGCCATCCACCTGCAGTTCCGCGATTCCATGCCGCCCGGCACGCGGGTGGCCAAGGAGTCGCTGCGCCTCTTCTGCTCCCCGGTGATCAACCTCTTCGATCACACCGCCGATCCCATCAAGCCCGACCCCACCAAGTACGAGTACCTGGCGCGCCCGTCGGGTGCCTCGCCGGCGGCGCACGAGATGTACGAGATCGGCAACGTCATCGGCATCGCCCGGCGCACCAGCCAGCGCGTCGCCATCCCGCCGTTCTTCGCCTTCCAGCACGAGCTCGACGCCGACGCCGCCGGGCGCGGCCTCTTCTATCAGAAGCACGTGCGCCCCGCGGCGGTCGGCGACGGCGTGGACCTCTACATGTCCTTCGGTTCCCCCGAGGACCAGGCCAACGTCCCCGAGCTGGACGTGATCAGCATCGAGGCCGTCTGCACCAACCGCCGCCTCCCGGCGCAGCTCAAGGTGGGCGACATCCGCGTCGCCACCGCCACCTCGCCGGCCATCGCCAGCTTCACCAACATCAGCAGCGTCAGCCCGCCGCTGCCGCCGCCGCTCGGGCGCGAGCTGGAGTGGCGCGTGCTCGCGCACATGGCCATGAGCTACCGCTCGATCACCGAGCTCGAGGTGCTCAAGGCCACCGTCGACATCTACAACTTCCCCGCGCTCGTCGATCGTCAGGCGGCGCGTGCCAACCAGCTGCGCATCGCCGCCATCAAGAGCATCAGCGTGCGGCCGACGGATCGCCTCTACCGCGGGGCGCCGGTGCGCGGGGTGGCCGCCGAGGTGGAGCTCGACGAGGCCGGCTTCTCCGGCGAGGGCGAGATGTACCTCTTCGCCAGCATCCTCGACCGCATGCTCTCCTCGTACGTGTCGCTGAACTCCTTCACCCAGCTCACCGTCACCGGCACCAACACGCGCGCGGTCTATCGATGGGAACCGAAGAGCGGCAACGCCACCCTGATCTGAGCGAGCGCGTCGCGCCGCTCGTCGGCGAGGCCCAGCGCTACTCGTTCTTCCGCCTCGTGCACCTGCTCGAGCGCATGACCTCCGGCGCACCGCCCATCGGCCAGCTCGGGCCGGCGTCCGAGGAGCGCATCCGCCTGCGCCCCGACACCGCGCTGACCTTCAGCAGCAGCGACGTGACCAGCGTCGAGGCGGTGCGCTTCCCGGACGGCGTGGATCGCGTGCGGGTCACCGCCACCTTCCTCGGGCTCTACGGCGCGGTGTCGCCGCTGCCGGTGCACTACTCGGAGCAGATCGCCCTCAGCGTCTACCAGGGCGGGCCGCAGCCGGTGCGCGAGTTCCTGGACATCTTCCACCACCGGCTCCTGTCCCTCGTCTACCGCGCCTGGTCGAAGTACCGCATCGGCACCGCCTATCGACGCCACGGGACGGACACCTTCAGCCGGCGCATGTTCTGCGCCACCGGCGTGGACGGCTTCCGCGACCACGCGCTGGGCATCGATCGCTTCCTCTTCCTGCGCTACGCGCCGCTGCTGGCCTCCAAGTCGCGCTCGGCGCGCGGGCTCACCGTGGTGCTCGAGGACCTCTACGGCAAGATGGGCGTGCAGGTGGAGCAGTTCATCGGCCACTGGACACGCCTGGAGAAGCCGCTGCGCAACCTGCTCGGTGTCGCCAACCACCAGCTCGGGCACAACCTGACGCTGGGGCGCTACGTGTACGACGGCACCGGGCGCTTCACCATCGTGCTCGGGCCGCTGGGGTACGACGAGTACCTCTCCTTCTTGCCCGGCGGCCACGAGCGGCCGCGCCTGCGCGGCATCATCGACACCTTCACCCGCGGCATCTACGAGGTGATGCTCGAGTTGCACGTCGAGGCCGACGCCGCGCCGCGCTTCCAGCTCGGCTCTCCGCGCGCCTCCACCTTGCGCCGCACCGCCTGGCTGGGCGGCTCCCGCGGCGCGCCCTTCGTGATCACCGTCCCCCTCGCCGAGCCGGCCGCACCGGGCAGCGTCGAGGAAGAGGAAGACGACGATCGCGGTGAGCCCCCGCCGTTGTGAGGCGCGGTGCGCGTCAGTAGACGATCAGGGATTCGAGCGCGGTGGCCATCTCGTCCGCGCTGGCCTCGATGTTCTCGCCGTGGACGATCTGCACCAGCATGACCCGCCGATCGCTGCGCACCAGCACCTCGTGCGACAGCGAGTGCTGCGCGAACTTGCTGGGCAGCCGGGTCTTCACCAGGTAGACGCGCCCCTGGGCGTTGGCCGTGGCCAGGGGCAGGCGCGAAGCGAGCACGTCGGAGCCCTGCTGGTCCACGTCGGCCTCGAAGCGCTGCAGCACCTCGGGCCAGGAGTCCTGGGGCCCGTCGATGCGCTCGTAGATGGAGAAGAGGAACGAGCGCGGCGACTGGTAAGAGATGAAACGGCTGCCGGGGGTGTAGTCCGCTGCGCGCACGCTCCAGTCGATGGGCCGCGACATGCGCACGTCGCCGCGGAAGATGCCGACACCGACCATGCGCGGCAGGCGCTCGGTGGCCTGGGCGTCGAGCTTCGCGAAGTACGTCTCGAAGCTCTCGTTGCTGTCGATGACGCCGCCACCGTGCAGGTAGAAGACGTCGTCGCGCGACGGCGCCGTGGGCGAGCCACCACAGCCGGCGAACAGTGGCAAGGCTCCGGCGACGAGCAGGACGGCGCGCAACCAGGCGGCATCGCGAGCACTGTAGGGCCCGCGCCACGGCGCTGCCGTCATCGCGGGCGCGCGCGCCGCCGGGGGGCCGCCGGGTGCCGCCCGCCGTCGGCGCGCGCGCCGCCGGTGGGCCGCCGGGTGCCGCCCGCCGTCAGGGACTTTGCCGGCCGCGGCGGGGCGGTGCATCGTGCGCGGGCGCGCAGCCGGGCTCGTCCCGGCAGGCGCCACTCGATGAAGACCACCCCCCCGACGCGCGCACTCTGCTGGCTCCCCCTCCTCGCCGCCATCTGCGGATGCGCCGGGCTCGACGCCGGCGTCGACTACCCGGACGGCAGCGACGACTACCGGCAGCACCTGCGGACCCCGGAGGGCGACAGCGACCCCTCGGTGTCGCTCGGCGAGTTCAAGATCGCGCCCGAGGCGTGCCAGGGCCTGCCGACCCAGCCGGTGGTGCAGACGCTGACGCCCGACGATCTGGCGCGCTTCCTGGAGAAGCAGGGCGTCAAGGTCACCCTGCGCAAGGCGCGCGAGAACCTGTACTGGTTCGACTTCCCCAACGGCGACGGCGGCTTCGTGCGCCTGCGCCTCGCCGTGCTGCCCAGTCCGGCGGCCGCCGGCAAGGACCTGCACGCCTCGCTGCTCGACCACGGCCCCGGCTGGTGGGGCGTGCGCCGCGGCAACCTGGCGGTGCTGGCACCGAAGGCCGGCCTGGGCGAGGCGGTGGGATTCGCCATGCGCAACAAGCTCGTCTGCTGGGGCGTGTTCACCTACGCCGGCGTCGATGACGCCTACGTCGTCCCCGGCCCGTACTCCGAGCTCTGAGCAAGCCGCGCACGAATGCGCTGGCGCGCGTCCGGCGCACCTTTCGTGGTGGCATTCTGGTCCGCGGCCCCTGGCGTCCCGTAGACTCTCGACCGTGACTCGGTCGCTTTCTTCCGTCAGGGCTCGCCTCTCGCTGTTCATGGTCGCCGCGGCGGCGGCCGCGGTGCCCATCGTGGCCATCAAGGGCTGCTCCGACGAGGCGGCGATCGAGAACCTGTGCGGCTGGGTCGGCAACCCCGACAACTGCTATCGCGCCTTCGCCGCGGACATCGGTGATCGCTGCGGGCGCGCCGGTGAAGGCTCCGCGCCGGTGGGCGGCTTCCTGGCGCGCGACAAGCTGGACATCTGCATCCTCTCGGAGGGTGGCCAGGTGATCTTCGATCCGCCCCTCGACCTCGCCGCGTTCCCGCTGAAGACGGTGGCCTTCAAGCTCATCGACGCCAACGGGCTGCCATGCGGCACCGGATCGGTCGGCGGCGAGCTGAGCTTCAGCGTCACCGTCGACGCCTTCCCGCCCGACGGCGGCGCGCCGACGACCGGCGCCGGAGGCTCGGGCGCCGGCGGCGGCGCCACCGGCGAGGTGGTGAAGGGCGGGACGTTCACCAGCAGCAAGCCCGCCGAACGCGACGTCTTCGACGTCTCCTGCCCCAGCGGCGAGGCGCACCACTTCGATCGCCTGCAGGTCGGCGAATGCCCGGAGTACGCCGCGCTCCTGCCGCGCGCCGAGGTGGATTCTACCGCCGGCGGCATCGACATCTCCGGCCACGTCATCGTCCGCGCCTTCTATCCGCCCGTGGAGGGCGCGCTGGAGGGCGCCGCCCCGACCGTGGTCGAGTACTTCGACTGCAGCTTCCCCGGCGCACCGAAGCCCTGCGAGGACGGCGCCGCCAACGGCGAGGAGACGGACGTCGACTGCGGCGGCTCGACCTGCGTCGGCTGCCAGGAGGGCCAGGGGTGCATCCAGGGGTCGGACTGCGCCAGCGGCGTGTGCGCGCTGGAGATGGGCCTCACGAAGTGCGGCCCGGGTGTGTCCGCCGGCGCCGGTGGGGCCGGCGGCGCGGGCAGCGGCGGCGCGCCCGCGGGCGGCGCAGGCGGGTCCGGCGGCTGAACCGCAAACGCCGCCGCGGGCCCCCCGCGGGGGCCGCGCCGCGCCCGG
>JBBJMR010000439.1:0-5662 GCA_037720395.1 Polyangiaceae bacterium | reverse complement strand
GCGCGTCCCGTGGCATCCCCGGCCGCGGCTCCGCCCCAGCCCGCGCGCGGTTTGCTGGAACGCGCCGGCGCGCTGCTGGGGCGCCGCGACGACAAGGGCCGCTGAATGCCGCGCATCGACGCACTCTTCGACGAGCTGCTCCGTCGCAAGGGCAGCGACCTGCACCTGGCCGTCGGTCACCCGCCTCTGGTGCGCGCGCGCGGCGAGCTCGGCCCCATCCGAGACGCGGTGGTGGACACGGCGGAGATGCAGGCGCTGCTCTTCGAGCTACTCGACGAGGATCAGCGGCGCCGCTTCGTGGAGGACCTGGACCTCGACTTCGCCTGGGCGTACGGCGAAAAGGCGCGCTTCCGAGCCAACTACTTCCACAAGATGACCGGCGCCGCCGCGGTGTTCCGGGTCATCCCCAGCAAGGTCCTCGGCCTCGCCGACCTCGATTGCCCGGAGGCCATCCGCAAGCTGGCCGAGCGGCGCAGCGGCCTGGTGCTGGTCACCGGCCCGACCGGCTCCGGCAAGTCGACCACGCTGGCGGCGATGATCGATCACATCAACCGGACGCGCGCCTGCCACGTGCTGACCATCGAGGACCCGGTGGAGTTCGTGCACAGGCCGCAGAAGGCGCAGGTCACCCACCGCGAGGTCGGCGCCGATGCGGTGAGCTTCGCCGAGGCCATCCGCAGCGCCGGGCGCGAGGACGCCGACGTCATCCTGGTCGGCGAGCTGCGCACCAATGAGACGATGAAGCTCGCCCTGGAGCTGGCCAGCCTGGGCGCGCTGGTCTTCGGCACCGTCCACACCAACTCCGCGGCCTCGACCATCGACCGCATCCTCAACGCCTTCCCTGCCGAGGAGCAGCCGCAGATCCGCGGGCTGCTTGCCGACTCGCTGATCGGGGTGGTGGCGCAGCAGCTGGTGCGCACCGCCGACGGCAAGGGGCGGGTGGCGGCGCACGAGATCCTCATCGGCACCAGCGGGTTGGCGGCGATGATCCGCGACGGCAAGACGCACCAGGTGACCAACCTGCTCCAGGGCGGCCAGTCGCTGGGCATGCAGAGCATGGACATGGCCCTGTCTCGCCTGGTCGCCCGGGGTGCCATCACCGCCGAGGCGGCCCTGGACAAGGCCATCGACAAGGAGAGCTTCCAGAAGGAGATGACGAGAAACGGCTGATGACGGGACGCGCCGCCCGTGGGAAATACCCCCCATGGCGGATCCCATCGCCGCGCTCTCGCCCCACTTCTCCCGCGCCCTGGCGGCAGCCTTCGGCGCCGAGCACGCCGGGCAAGACCCGATGCTGCGGCCCTCCAACCGCGCCGACCTGCAGTCGAACGCGGCCATGCCCCTGGCCAAGAAGGTCAAGCGCGCCCCGCGCGAGGTCGCCGAGGCGCTGGTGGCGCACCTCGACAGCCCGGACTTCACGCGCATCGTGGAGCGCGTGGAGGTGGCGCCGAACGGCTTCATCAACCTCACCCTGTCGCCGGCGTGGCTGGGCACGGCCGTCGACGAGGTGGCCGCCGACGCGCGCCTGGGCGTGGCCACGCCGGCCAGGTCGCAGACGGTGGTCATCGACTACTCGGCGCCGAACGTGGCCAAGGAGATGCACGTCGGCCACCTGCGCAGCACCATCATCGGCGACGCGCTGGCGCGCCTGCTCGAGCACGTCGGTCACCGCGTCATTCGCCAGAACCACATCGGCGACTGGGGCACGCCGTTCGGCATGTTGATCGAGCACCTGCTCGACGTCGGCGAGAAGGAGGCGGTGGCCGAGCTCAGCGTCGGCGACCTCAACGCCTTCTACAAGCAGGCGCGCGACAAGTTCGACAGCGATCCTGCCTTCGAGGCGCGCTCCCGCCAGCGCGTGGTGCTGCTGCAGGGCGGCGACAAGGACACCCTGGCGCAGTGGCGCCTGCTCATCGACCAGTCGCGCCAGTACTTCGCCACCGCCTACCGACGCCTCGGCGTCACCCTGCAGGACGGCGACATCTGCGGGGAGAGCTTCTACAACCGCGACCTGCAGGCCGTCGTCGACGAGCTCCAGCAGAAGGGGCTGGCGACGGTCAGCGACGGCGCGCTGTGCGTCTTCCCGCCGGGCTTCACCAACAAGGACGGCGAGCCGCTGCCGCTCATCGTGCGCAAGAGCGACGGCGGCTTCAACTACGCGGCCACCGACCTGGCGGCGGTGCGGCACCGCGTCGGCACCCTGCACGCCGACCGCGCGCTCTACGTGGTCGGCGCCCCGCAGCGCCAGCACTTCGCCATGGTCTTCTGGACGGCGCGCGAGGCCGGCTGGCTCCCGGCCAGCGCCGACTTCCAGCACGTGCAGTTCGGGTCCGTGCTCGGTCCGGACAAGAAGATGTTCAAGACCCGCGCCGGCGACAGCATTCGCCTCATCGACCTGGTGGACGAGGCCACCGAGCGCGCGCTGGCCGTGGTGACCGAGAAGAACCCGACCCTCGACGAGGCGACGCGCGGCGATGTGGCGCGCATGGTCGGCGTGGGCGCGGTGAAGTATGCCGACCTCTCCAGCGACCGGGTGAAGGACTACGTCTTCGACTGGGACCAGATGCTGGCCTTCGAGGGCAACACCGCGCCGTACCTGCAGTACGCGCACGCGCGCATCCGCTCCATCTTCCGTCGGGCCGAGGGGCAGGCGGCGGATCTGGGCGCGGCCCGCGTCTCCGTGGCCGAGCCGGCGGAGCGCGCGCTCTGCCTGGAGCTGCTCGCCTTCGGCACCGTGGTGCACGGCATCGGCGACACGCTGCAGCCGCACAAGCTGTGCACCTACCTCTACGGACTGGCCGCGGCCTTCTCCGGCTTCTACGAGAAGTGCCCGGTGCTCAAGGCGCCGACGCCGGAGCTGGTGCGCTCGCGCCTGGTGCTCTGCGACCTGACGGCGCGGGTGCTGGCCCGCGGACTGGAGCTCCTGGGGATCGAGGCGCCGGCGCAGATGTGATCCGCGCGCGCCTGCTCCTCAGGAGCAGGTGCCGCAGCCGAGGCTCTCCACCTCCTCCACGCACAGGTCATCCCACTCGAAGGTGCAGCAGTAGTCGTCGTCGCTGCACACGCAGCTCTCGATGGCGAGGTCGTCGAAGCACCCCGGGAAGATGTCGGCCACGCAGCACGGCCCCGGTCCACCGCCGGAGCTCGAGCTGGCGGCGACGCTTGCGGCCGCCGACGAGGCGGCGACGCTGGCGGCGGCGCTGCTCGCGCTGGTGGAGCTCACCGCCGACGACGCGGCCACGCTGCTCGCCGGGTCGCCGCCCGCGCCGGGCCCGGTGGCCGGGGCGCCCCCGGCGCCGTGGGTGGCGGTCGGCCCCTGGTACCCATCGATACCGCCGGCGCCGCCGGTGCCGCCGGTGCCTGGCGACTGCTCGGACTCGTCGCCGTCGTTGGCGCCCAGGCCGCCGGTGCGCTCCAACGCCTTGGCGCAGGCCGTGGGCGAGGCGACGACGAACGCGAAGAGTGCCGCGGTGGCCAGAGGGGCGAGCCAGCCCGAGCGGGTGGGGTCAGACGACATCGGCGCTCCGCGGGTGCGACAGGTGGGCCGGCGATGCGCCACACGGGCGCCATCGACCGGGGAAGCAGCGATGATACGCGAGCCGCGGCGCCGGCCGCCATCCCCGACGACGCCCCGGCATTCGCGCTGGTTTCGCGTCAGGCGCTGGGCGCCACCAGCCGCTCGCTGGCGGCCCAGAGGCGCCGGGCCACCTCGTCGTCGCTCGCCTCGCGCGAGGGGCGCTTCTCGCGGCGATCGATGAAGTACTTGCCGCTGACACCCTCGGCGTCCGGGGAGCTGGCCAGCCAGATCAGGGTGTCGGCACCCTGGGCCTCGGTGCGGAAGAACGGCCGCACCAGGCGGATGCCGAAGCGGATGAGCGCGCCGCCGGAGGCGCCGAAGTTGGTGGCCACCACGCCAGGGTGCGCGCAGTTGGCGGTGACGCCGCTGCCCTCGAGCCGCCGCGCCAGCTCGCGGGTGAAGGCGATGTTGGCGAGCTTGGAGGTGCCGTAGACGCGCATCGGCGAGTAGCCCCGCTCCGCGCGCAGATCGTCGAAGTCGATGTGCCCGCTGCGGTGGGCCTCCGACGCCACCACCACCACCCGCGCCGGGGCGGAGGCGCGCAGCCTGTCGAGGAGCAGCTCGGTGAGCAGGAAGTAGCCGAGGTGGTTGACGGCGAAGGTGGCCTCGATGCCGTCCTCGGTGAGGGCGCGCTCGCCGAGGATGGCGCCGGCGTTGTTGACCAGCACGTGCAGCTTCGGGCACCGCTCGAGCAGCTCGGCCCCGAGGCGGCGCACCGCGTGCTGCGAGGCGAAGTCGCAGAGCGCCAGCGAGACGTCGGCGCCGGGGATCTCGCTGTGCACCTCGCCGAGCGCCGCCGCGCCGCGACCGGCGTCGCGGCCCCCGCGCTGTCCGGGCGCCCTGCCGCGCCAGCTCACGGACCGTGACCTTGCCGATGCCCGAGCTGGCACCGGTGACCACGCAGACCCGCCCGCGCATGGTCAGTTGATCTGGAGGTTCGCCGACGCCGTGCCGACCTGGCCGTTGCTGGCCACGCCGCCAGACGGGTTGGTGCCGCCGGTGCCGCCGAAGCCGGGGACGCCGGTGGTGCAGCTGTTGGAGTTGTAGGTGAAGATGACGCCGTTGGCGCGGGCCAGGCAGGCGCTCGGCCCGCCGCCTCCACCGCCGCCCGGCCCTCCGGCCGCGCCGTTGCCGCCATTGCCACCCTTGCCGCCCGGACCGCTGTCGTCGCTGGAGGCGCCGCCGTTGGCGCCGCTGCCGCCGTTCTGCCCGGCGGCGCCGTTGCCGCCGTTGCCACCCTTGCCGCCCTTGTCGGCGACGATCTCGTTGTCGACCACGGTCACGTGACCGCCGGCGGCGAAGACGCCGAAGCTGCCGCCGCCACCCTTGCCGCCGGCGCCGAGGTCGCCCCCGAGACCGCCGCAGCCACCGCTGCCGCCGCCGCCGCCGATGTCCCAGGCGCCGAAGCACAGGCCGCTGCCGCTGCCGCCGCCGCCACCGCCACCACCGCCGCCGCCCTTGCCGTTCGGCCCGATGACGCCGTTGCCGCCGGGAGCGCCGAAGTAGAGGCCGAACAAGACGCTGCCCAGCGCGGCGCCGCCGCCGCCGGGAGCCCCCTGCGCCGGGCTGTTGCCTGGGCCGCCCTGCCCACCGGTGTCGCCCGGGTCCTCGAGGCCGGGCGTGCAGCCGTTCGCGGCGGCACCATTGCCGAACGGCGCGCCGCCGTTGCCGGGGGAGCCCGGGTTGCCGTTGGAGCTGTTGGCGCCGCCCTTGCCGCCCTTGCCGCCAGGCTCGGCGCAGACCGGTGCCAGCCCACCGTCGCCGGCGTTGGAGTCTTCCTCGGCGCCGTTCTCCCCGCCGTTGCCGGGGGGCGCCTGCGAGCTGCCGTTCGGCACGCCGTCGGCGCCGTTCGCGCCGGCCTGACCCTGGGCGACGTTGATCGAGTTGTAGCGGACGAAGAGCGTGCCGTTGCCGCCCGCGAGGCGCACGCCGTAGGCGCTGACGCCCTGGATGGGCGGGGTGCTCACGATCATGGTGATGCCCTCGATGTGCGTGTCCTGATCGATGAGCGGCGCGTCGAAGGCGGTCCCGGTGGCGCTGATGATGGTGGTCACGCCGTTGGTGCGCTTGAACGGGAAGTCCGGG
>JBBJMR010000438.1:0-5688 GCA_037720395.1 Polyangiaceae bacterium | reverse complement strand
CCGCGGCCGACAACCGGGTCCCCGACGACGCGGAGATCACCCCATCCAGACGGTCCCCACCCGCCGCCGCTCGGCATACGCCTCGGCCGTCAACGCAAAGCGCACCAGCTCGTTGGTCACCGGATGCGCCATCAGGACCCGCGGCTCCTCGGTCGATCTGCCGATCTCCCGATCGAAGCGCCGCAGATAATCGATCGCCGCCACCAGATCGCCGCTCATCACATACGCCGTCCGATACTCGCTCCGCCGTACCCCGATGGTGAACGCCCGCGGGTCGTACCCGGGCGGTATGGTGGGCGCGATCTCCTCGAGCAGCTTGCGCTGCCGCCGCCCGATGGCCTTCTGCACCGGCCCGAGGAACGCCTGCACGTGCGCCTCGCGCGGCGGTCCGATTTCGCCGGCGCCGAAGTTCGGCTCCACCGTGCGCACCGCCGCCACCAGCAGCCCGTCGACCTGCTCCACCGACAGCTCGTCCAGCCAGGTCAGCCCCAGCGCCACCCGCGTCACCAGCCGCGCCAGCGCGAAGCATTGCTCCGGCTCGGGCAGCTCGGCCAGCGACGACGGACCGACGATGGCCGGCGGGTCCCCGGGGTACACGCGCGCCGCACCCTGCCAGGTCGGCGACAGGTAGAGCTCGAAGGCCTCCACGCCCAGGCAGCGCGCCAGCTTGTCGGCCAGGGCACGCGTCGGGTGCCCATCGCGCGGGCCGACGCGGTCGCGCGACGTGATCCCCAGGTTGGTGAGCTCGAAGCGCAGCGCCTTGGCAGCGATCGGCGAGAGCGCCACCGACACGTCGATCATCGGGCTGCGCGCCTCGGGCACCAGCAGGCGCGCGATCTCGCTGCCGGCCAGCGACATCGCGAACGGCACCTCGGCTGGTAGCCGGCGCCCACGCAGGCGCGCCACGCGCTCGCCCTTGATCTCGCCGAGCACCGCGCGCACCTCCTCCACGGCCAGGCGCTCCTCGGCGCGCCCGTCCTTGGCCAGCGCCGACTCCAGCGTGGTCAGCGCCACGCTCATGTCCGAGATGCGGTGCACGCCCTCCACGTCGGCGGCGAGCACGTCGCGCAGCACCTGCACCGACTCGCCGTTTCGCCCCACCGCCTCCAGGCCGCGGCCGAGGGCGACGCGCGTCTCCGCCGGCGCGCCCGGGAGCGCCACCGCCTGCTGCAGGTGCGCCAGGCCCTCCATGGGGCGGCGCAGGACGGTGGCCTCGAGCAGGCCGAGCGTGGTCAGCCAGCGGTGATCGAACTGCACCCGCCGCGCCGAGGCGATGTCCAGCACCTGCTGCAGGCTCTTGGCGTAGGCGGCGGCGCCATCTTGCGTGTCGGTGCGCTGCAGGTTGGCCAGGAGCTTGCTGGCACGCGCGTCGTTCGGCGCGCTGACCACGGCGTCGCACAGTGCGCGCACCATGCCCGGCTTGTCACCGGCCTCGCGGCAGGCCTCGGCCAGGCGCAGATCGTACTCGGCGCGCGCGGCCGGATCGGCCTCGCCGTCGGCGAGGCGGCCGAGAACCTGGATGGCGAGGGTGCGGTCGCCGCGCGCCGCCGCCACCTGGTAGAGGCGCTCGAGCGCGTGGCGGTTCTCGGGATCCACGCCGAGCACGGCCTGCAGCGCCTTTTCGGCGGCGGGGCTGTCGTCGAGCGGACCTTCGTAGATGGTGGCCAGCTCGAAGTACGCGGCCACGCGTTGCTCCTGCGCGGGCGCCACCTCGACCACCCGCTCGAGCGCAGCCACGGCGTCGCCCCACAGCTGCTGCTCGCGCAGCAGGCTGGACATGAGCATCAGCCCCGAGACGTCGTCGGGCAGCTCGGCGAGCACGCGGTGCATGGCGTCGATGGCGATGCCCACCTCGGGCCCGGCGCCGGGCGGGCTGGGGCGCAGCGCGGCGCGGCCGATGGCCGTGCCCAGCAGAACGATCTGCTCGGTGGCCCGCGACCTGGCCAGCGCCTCGCCGAGGCGATCGGCGAGACGGCCGGTGTCGTTGGAAAGCATGCGCGCCAGGGACCTGGCCGCCGCGGCGTTGTCGGGGTCGGCGCGCAGCGCCTCCTCGTAGAGCTCCAGCGCGCCGGGCGCACCCGGCGCGGCGCCGTCGTCGCTGGCCAGCTCGGCGGCGCGCACCAGGTGACCGGAGCGCAGCACCGGCGACTCGACCAGCTTGGCCAGGGCGCGCTGAGCGATGCTCATCGCCGGACGATCGCCGAGGCGCTGCGAGAGACGGTCCAGCCCGCGCGCGCCGAGCAGGCACTCCGGCCAGAGCGAGAGCGCGGTGCGGTACCCGGTCAGGGCGCCGCGCAGCGCGCCCTGGCCCGCGCTGGCAAACGACTCGGCCAGCATGGCCTCCTCGAGCTGATACGCCGCGCGCGAGACCGGCTCGCGCGCCAGCTCCCTGCGCGCTGGATGGCCGACACCAGCCGCGCGCGGGTGGCCAGCGCGGCAGGGTGCGGGATGCCCACGCCTCCACGAGCTTGCTGGCGATGCGCACGATGGAGTCGTGGGCGGCCGTGTCGTTGGGCGCGTCGCGCACGATGCGCTCCAGCGCTTCCAGGGTGGCGCCGGCGCCGAGCTGCTCCTCCATGGCCGCCAGCTCCCAGAGCGCCGAGGTGCGCGCCAGCGCCGAGGTGAAGACGTCGGCCTCGGCGCGAAGCACCCCGGCCAGCTGGGCGTGGGCGTCCATGCTGCGGTAGAGCTGCTCCAGCATGCGCAGCGCCGGCACGTGCGCCGGCACCACGCCGATCAACGACTCCAGCAGCTCCACCGCTTGCTTGGGCTCGCTCTCGCCGAGCACGCCGGCCAGCGCGATGCGCAGGGCATGGTCCACCGCCGCCGGGGCTGCCGCTCCAGCCAGCGCGTGTAGAGCGCGCAGAGCTCGGCGCGCGGCGCGCCGCACGTAGATGCGCTCCATGCTCTCCAGCATGGCCGGGTCGTCGGCGACGTTGACGATGAGGGCGTCGGCCTGGGCCAGGCTCTTCAGGGCGGCGTCGTCGCTCTCCAGGAGCAGCTCCTGCACCTCGGCGGCCTGGAAGAGGAGGCGCGCGTAGTCGATGGGGTCGCTGGTGTCGAGGCCAGCGCCATCAGCGCCTCGACGAGCTTGCCCCAGTCGCCGACGGCGCGGAGCAGCCGCGCGATCTCGATCTTCGGCAGCGGGTGCCGCGGGCGGATGCGCGCCGCCTCCTGATAAGCGCGCACCGCCTCGTGCGGGCGCTTGAGGCGAAGCTCGTCGAGCACCGCCACCTCGACCCAGAGGTCGAAGGCGGCCGCGCTGTGCGGATCGCGCTGGACGAGAGCCAGCAGCGCCTTGCGCGCCTCGTCGTAGCGCCCAGCCTTGTCGTGCAGGCGCCAGCGCGCGCGCAGCGCCGACTGATCGCTGGGGTCGATGGCCAGCGCCCGCTCCACCAGCACGAAGGCGCGATCACGATCGCCCACGCGGTCGGAGAGGATCTCCGCCGCGCGCAGGAGCAGCTTGCGCTGCAGGTCGGCGTCGCTGGTCAGCGCCGCCTCGGCGGACAGGGCGCGGGCCAGCCGCTTGGAATCGCCAGCGCGCTCGGCGTTGCGCTGCAGGGCGAGGATGGCGGTGCGCCGCGCCGGCTCGATCTCCAGGATCTGCTCGATGACCTCCAGCGCGCGCGCCGGCTGCACCAGCTCGTCCTCCCAGATGCTGACCAGCTTCTCGAGCAGGCCGACCTGGCGCGCCGGCTCCACCGCGGCGCTCACCGCCTGCGTATAGAGGTCGATGCGCGCGCGCACCCCCCGCTTGTCGGTGTCCGGGTCGCGCGCCGGCGGCGCCAGCAGCGCGCTCAGGGCATCGAAGACCTCGGTGTTGCCGGGGTCGATGACCCAGGCAGCGCGCAGATAGGCGATGGCCTCCTCGCGGCTCTTGAGGTGGCGGTTGGCGATGTCCGCGGCGCGCAGGAAGGCGGTGACCCGCACCTCGGCGGGGCGCTTGGCGTTGCCCTCGGCCACCCAGGAGGCGACGCGCTCCTCGTGCCGTCCCAGGCGCTGCAGCGCGCGCTCGAGGCGCTCGCGGGTGGGCAGGTCTTCCGGGTCGTAGGCCAGCGCCTGGCGCGCGTGCTCCGCGGAGCGGTCGGCGGCGCCGATGGTGTCGAGCACCTCGGAGAGGCGCACGTGCTCGTGGACGATGGCCTCCTGATCGCGCAGGAGCCCGAGCTGCTTCTGGCGCACGTCGGCCGCGGCCTGCAGCTCTCCGTGGGCCTCGAGCAGGCGAATGAGCTCGCCCAGCGCGCGGCGCATGGTCGAGGTGGTCTGAGGGGCGCGCGCCACCGCGCGCTGCAGGATGGAGACGGCGTCCGTCGGCGACTGCAGCTTGTCGACCAGGAAGCGCGCCGCGGAGTAGAGCAGGCGCGAGGCGCGGTCGTCGTCGCGCTCGTGCTCGGCCTCGACCACCAGCGACTCCACCAGGCGCGCCACCACCCGGTGGTTGACCAGGTGGCGGGTGAGCGCGTCGCGCACCGGGCCCGGCGACGGGTCGAAGGAGACGGCGCGCACCAGCGAACCGAGCGCCTGCTCCGCCTGGCGCAGCATCTTGTCGAGCACCTCGGCGCGCTCCACGTGGAGCCAGGCCGCCAGGCGCGGGTCGGCGTCGCCCTGGTTCGGCCCCGGGGCCACTGCCTCGGCGATGCGCTCCAGGTGGAGGGCCAGCACCGAGGCCGCGGAGAGGTCGGCCTTGCCGGTGGAGGCCAGCGCCCACAGCCCGGCGCCGGTCTGGTTCAGCGCCGGCGTGCCCGCGCGGGTCAGCTCCGTGCGCAGCAGGGCCTCCAGGCCGCGCAGCGCGGCGGCGTGCAGCGGCGCCAGGCCCAGCGCCTCGCCGTACGCCTTGCGCGCCTCGGCCGTCTTGCCGAGCGCCTCGAGCAGGCGCGCGCGCTCCGCCAGCAGATCAGCCTTGAGCGCGTCCTCGTCGGCGACGGCCAGCTCGTCCTCGACGATGGTCACCGCGGTGGCGATCTCGCGGTGCCCCTCGAGCAGGCGGCGCAGGCGGCAGTGCTCGACACGCCCGACACGCGCTGCTGGGCCACCTTGCCCTCGAAGGTCGCCATCCAGCGCCTGCGCGTGAAGGCCGGGCGGCATCAGGTGCGGCTGCAGGCGCGCGGCGTGACCAAGACGCAGACGGTCGACGTCGCGCCGGGCGGCTGGGCGTTCGTGGACATGACGACCTTGCGCTGAGTGATTGGGCCGAGCGCTTGCGCGAGCGAGCGCGAGTCGCCGAAGCGTGAGCGAATCACCTCCGCGTGAGTCGGCTGGGGTCGAGCCAACCGGGCGTTTCCTGGGCCCTGACCACCATCGAGGCGCTGCAGCAGCACGCCGACGTCGCCGCGCTCGGCGTGGCGCTCCGCGGCGAGCGCATCGATACCTCGGAGAGGGTCGTCGGCGACCTCGAGGCACGCGCAGCAGCACGGCTGCGCACGGCCATGCTCGAGCGCAACGTGGGGCTGCCCCTGGCGGTGCTCGCACTCGCTCTGAGCTTGCCGTCGGGCCGGCTGCGCGACAGGATGCGCCGCCCATGGTGCCCTCTGCCCGTAGCCTTTGCGACGCAAAGTCCGGACCGCACGCCCGCGCGTCGCGCGCGTCGCGCGCGTCGCGCGCGTCGCGCGGATTGCGCCGCTGCGCCCAGCTCTGCGCCAACCCCTGCGTCACCGCGTGCACCACCCTGGCCACCAGCCCTGCGGGGAC
>JBBJMR010000437.1:0-5690 GCA_037720395.1 Polyangiaceae bacterium | reverse complement strand
CCACGCTCGCCGCGCTCGGAGGCGCCGGTTGCACGGCGTCCAACGACGTGGCCGAGCCGCCGCCGGCGCCCGTCACCCCACCGCCGCCGCCGCCGCCATCCAGCCCCGTCGCTCCGCCGCTGACCACCGACGCGGTCCTGCCCCTGGAGGCCGAGCCAGCCATCGCCGTCCCCGCCGCGCCGACCGGCCCGCTCTCGCGCTTCTTCGCGGCGCTCGGCAGCCTCGAGCGCCGCGAGCGCACCGACCACGTGCGCATGATGTGGATCGGCGACTCCCACGCCGCCGCCGATTACTGGAGCGGCGCGGTGCGCAGCACCCTGCAGACGCGCTTCGGCAAGGCCGGACCGGGCTACGTCTACCTCGGGTACAAGGGCTACCGTCATGACGGCGTGACCCTCGACGTGGCCGGCAAGTGGGCATGTCCCCCAAGGGTCCAGCGACCAGCAAGCCGACCGGCGACGGCGCCTTCGGCCACGGCGGCGTGCTGCTGCGCGGCTTTGCCGACGCGCCGCGCGTCACCATGACCCTCGGCGACGTCGTCGACCCCCAAGCGCACCTCGTCTGGGACCTCTGCTACAAACTCGGCGCCCCCAGCGACGAGCTCACCGTCACCCTGGCCAACGGCCCGCGCCAGGTGCTGCGCCAATCGGCGGGCGACGCCTCCACCGCGCTGCGGCGCCTGCCGCTGACCAGCGTCGGTCCCGCCGCGCTCCAGGTCACGCCGACCGCCGGCCGTCCCCAGCTCTGCGGCGTGGTCGTGGAGACCGACCCGGTGAACGGCCCGGGCCTGATCCTCGACATGCTGGGCATCAACGGCGCGCGCTTCGGCACCGTGCTCGCCTGGAACGAGGCGCACTGGGCCGCCGAGGTCGGGCGCCGCAAGCCCGAGCTCGTCCTCCTGGAGTTCGGCACCAACGAGGCGAGCGACCCCAACACCCGCCCGCAGGTCTTCGGCCGCCAGCTCGAGCAGGTGGTGGCGCGCATCCGGCGCGCGCTGCCCGAGGCCGACTGCGGCATCGTCGCCCCCACCGATCGCGCCGACACCGAGGAGCGCATGGGCCCCATCCGCGACGCGCTCCGCGACTCCGCGCGCAACGCCGGCTGCTGGTTCTTCGACACCTACCAGGCCATGGGCGGACGGGGCGCGGCCAAGCGCTGGCGCGAAGAGGTGCCACCCCGCGTGGCCGGCGACGGCATCCACCTCACCAACAAGGGCTACCGCGAGCTCGGACAGGCCCTGGCCGGGGCGCTCCTGCGCGGCTACGCGGGCGAGCTCAACCCCTGAATTGGCCGGCCCGCTCCTCCGCGGCGGGCGAGCGCAAGGCCTGAAGCGGTCCGAGCCCGCGCCACGCGCAGGCTCGGTTCCTCGCGCCGCACCGCCGCCCCGAAGGTCAGCGATTGCAGGGCTTCGTATTCGCGGCCGTCTTCGTGTCCGAGGACCCTTCGTTCGCAGTGGCGCGCGTATCGGCCTTGCCCTCGGCCCACTCCTTCTTGGCCTCGTCGGAGCCGCCGTCGACGTATCCGCCGACGGTCTTCCCCACCGCCTTGGTGCCCTCGACGGCGGTGGTCACGCCCGTCTTCACGCCCTCACCGGCGGTCACCGCGCCCCGCTCCACGTCGTCCGCGGGCCCGCAAGGATCGTCCACGCTATCCGCCGTCTTCGGGTCGCTTCCGCACCCGACGACGGTACCCATGATGGCGGCCAATGCCGCTGCACGCAGGAGGTTCATGCGCGAAGATCTAATCCTCGACAACGCTGTCGCAAAGCGGGAACACCCCGAACCCCCTGCGTCGCGAACGGAACTCGTTTCCCGGAAACCCCCGCCTCGCCCGACCGTACCCGGGTCATGTCCCAACGCGCCCTGCCCGCCGCCCTCCTCGCGCTCCTCCTGCCGGCGTGCGAGCCGGGCCGCGCCCCCGCCAGCGGCCCGGACATCTCCGCGGAGGGCTCGCCCGCCGCGGCGGCCCAGCCCACCGATCCTCGCGCGCCGCGCATCGCCGCGGAGACCCCGGCCACCGCGCGCACGGTCCTGGCCGAGCTCTTCACCTCGGAGGGCTGCTCCAGCTGCCCTCCCGCCGACGACGTCCTGGCGGCCCTCGATCGCGACCTCGGCCCGCACGGCCTCATCACCTTGTCGTTCCACGTCGACTACTGGAACGAGCTCGGCTGGCCCGATCCGTACTCCTCTCCGCTCTACACCGCCCGCCAGCGTGCCTACGCCACCGCCTTCGGCGAACGCGGCGTCTACACCCCCCAGCTGGTCATCGCCGGCCGCGAAGGCTTCGTCGGCTCCAACGCCGCACAGGCCCGCGACTCCATCCGAGCCCTCCTCGCCGCCCCGTCGCCCGCCCCTTCCATCCACCTCGAAGCCGAGCGCGAGTCCCCCACCACCCTCCGCGTCCGCTGGTCGACCACCCTCCCGCCCGGCAGCCGTCTCTACCTGGCCGCCGTCGAGCCCAGCACCACCACCCGCGTCCCCCGAGGCGAGAACGCCGGCCGCACCCTCCACCACGTCCACATCGTCCGAGCCCTCGACTCCGCCCCCGAGCGCGAAGGCAACCGCCTCCTCACCGTCTCCACCCCCACCGCCCTCCAGGCCGTAGCCTGGATCCAGTCCCCGGACCTGACCATCCCAGCCGCAACCAAGGCGACCCCACTCAACTGAAACCCGCCCGACGCGGGCGATCTGATCCCCGAGGTCGCGGAGATCCCCCCTCCATCACACCGCCGACAAACGTCGAAGGCCGCCCTGTCACCAGAGCGGCCTCCTCGACCCCCCAACGCGCGACGACGATCAGGCAACGATCGAATCGATGCGCCCCTTCTCCAGCGAGGAGTCGCCGAAATCATCGAGCGGGTCCCCATTGCCGTTCTTGCATCCCACGGCCGCCGCAATGGTGCTCAGGAGCTTGTTGTTCGTCTCGCCCCCGGCATCCACGAAGGTGCCCGTCTTCAGCGCCCCGAGCGCGCCGCCAGCCAGGATGTAGGGAACGTCGTCGTACCCGTGGTACTTGTTCGACAGATCGTTGGTGAACACGCTCACCCCGTAGTCGAGCAGCGTCCCCTGCGGCAGCGTGTACGAGCTCAGCTTGTCGAGCAGGTACTTGAAGTTCTGCAGCAAGAGCCGATCGATCTTGTTGTGCAGGATGTCGGCGTTGGGGATGGGCGGCCCGTCGGAGCCATCGCTGTCGATGCGGTGCGAGATCTTGTGGAAGGGCTTCTGCTTCTGCCCGTCGATGAAGTACTGCGTTTGGTCGTTGCCGCAGCCGATCTGCAGCGTCGCCGCGCGCGTCAGCCCGCAGGCCATGGTCAGCGCGATGATGTCGAACATCCGCTTCATCACGTCTTCGATGTAGTCGTCGTTGTCGCTGTTGGCGGCGATGGCCTCCAGGTCGGCGACCTCGCTGTCACCGAGCCCGCAGATGATCCCCTGCTCCAGGTCCTTGATGGACGTGAAGTGCAGATCGAGCCGGTCGCGATCGTCCTGGCTCAGATCCTTGCGCGCCAGCAGGGCCTGCATCTCGGTGCGCACCAGGTCGTTGACGCTCTGCCGGCGCGCGCGGAGGCGCGCCAGCTCCTCGTCGCCGACATTGGAGAGGCCGAAGAGGTCGAGGTACGCCTCGTAGGGGTTGTTCTGCGCGGCGCGCAGCTGCTGCCCACCGCGGTAGGACAGCACCTCGTCGAGGTACCCCAGCTTGCGGCCGGCGTAGAGCGTGAGCGGCTCGGTGCCGGGCATGTTCAGCTCGCTGACGATGCGGTTGTCGATGGACTCCCCTTCGGACAGCGACTCATTGCCGCTCGGGATGTCGGAGACGCGCGCCGCGGTGAGCACCTGGTTGCCGCCGCCGGAGTGGCCGCAGCCGTTGCCGGGGAACGCGAAGTCGATGCCCTTCACGATGGCCAGCTTGTCGGCGTAGTCGCCGAGCTCGGAGAGCGCGCGCCCTGTGTCGGCGCTGAGCTCCGCCTTGGTCAGCGTGCCCGGGCCCGAGCTCGGCCAGTAGCGCTCCGGCTCGTCGGTGGCCTGCGACACGCCGTTGCCCTCGCGAACGAAGATGGCGTAGAGCGGGACGTCGCCGGGCTCGGCGTGCGCCTTCTTCGGCGCGAACGTCTCGAGGAAGGGCAGCGCCACCACGACGCCGCCGGCACCACGGAGGAAACGACGACGGTTGACGTTCATGGGCTTCTTCACATGCCCTCCTGTGCAGCGAGACGGAACCGGATGGCGTCGCTGACCAGCAGCGTGCGCACCACGTCGAGGGTCGAGCCGTCCTTGGACACCTCGGCCAGCTTCTCGACGAGCACCTCGTCGCGTTTATCGTCCTTGCTCCTGCCCATCAGGTACTCCACCCAGAAGCCCGAGAAGCAGCGGTGCACCTGGGGGCTGTCGGCGAGCACGTTGCTCCACTCGACCGCGTCGGCGTAGCTCTTGTCGCCGCCCTCGAAGGGGAACGTCGAGGAGGAGTCGATGGCCTCGCCGTTGTCCTGGTCGCGCCACTCGCCGATGGCGCCGTAGTGCTCGAGGGCGAAGCCGGCCGGGTTGATGAAGGTGCCGTGGCAGCTGGCGCCGCAGGTGCCCTGGCCGGTGAGCGCGTCGACCTTCTCGCGGTTGGTCTTCTCGTCACCGAGCATGGCGCCCGCCGCCGCGTCGGGCGGGTCACCGAGCTGCTGGCAGATGATCTTCCGGGTCATGAAGACGCCGCGCAGGATGGTGTCCGGCTGCGTCTCGGTCCCCTTCCAGGCCAGGAAGCCGAGGCGGGTCAGCAGGCCGGCGCGCTCCTTGGGGTCGAGCTTGGCCTCGGAGAACCCGTCGGCGTCCGGCGTGCCCAGCTCGCTCTCCGGGATCCCGTAGATGGCCGCCAGCTCCGGGGTGACGAAGGTCGTCGTCGAGGTCAGCACCTCGCGGGCGCCGCCGTTCTCCTCGAAGACGATGTGACTGACGAACTTCGACAGCTCCATGCGCATCTGCGCGCCGAGCGACGGGTCCCAGTCCGGGTACTTGGTCGGGGCCTTGGAGAGGTTCTCGTACTGCTCGGCCTCGTAGAGCTGGTCGAAGAAGACGCGCATCGTCTCCTTGGCGCGGTCGCTGCCGAGGAGGCGGTCCACCTGCTCCTCGAGCCCGGCCTGCGTATCGAGGTCGCCGCTCTCGGCGGCGTCGAAGAGCGTCGGGTCGGGCATGCTGTTCCACAGCGCATAGGAGAGGCGCGAGGCCACCTCGTACGGGCTCAGCTCCACCAGCCCGTCGCCGGCGTCGGTGGTGGCCAGCTCGGCTCGGTAGACGAAGTGCGGCGACTGCAGGAGGGCCTCGATGCTCAGGCGCACGCCCGCGGTGAAGGCGTCCAGGTCAGGGTAGAGCTCGGCGCCCTTGTCGAAGACCGCCTTCAGCGCGGTCACCTCGTCCCCGCTGAGCGGGCGGCGGAAGACGCGCGCTCCGAAGTCTTCGATGAACTTGGTGGCGTCGCCGGCGCCGGGCAGCTTGGCCATCAACCCGGCGTCCCCGGTGACCAGCGCCGACACCGCCTCGGCCGCGACCTGGTAGTCGCTCCACAGCTGCGGCGTCACGTCGAGCGCCGACTGGTTGTTCTCGAACGCCTTGCCGCCCAGCGCGTCGGGTGCGAACGAGCTGCTCAGCCCGGTCACCTCGGGGAGCTCGAACAGGTCCTTGACGGTGTTCTCCCACTGCACGCTGGTC
>JBBJMR010000010.1:0-54552 GCA_037720395.1 Polyangiaceae bacterium | reverse complement strand
GCTCCTTGACCGAGCCGTACGCATCGTCGTCCTCCGTGGCCACGGTGGCGTCGGCGCCGTCGCGGTGGGCCACGATGTGGGTCGCGGCGCGGGACTCGACCTTGGCGTCCCCCTTGAGGACGGCGACGGTGGTCGATGCGTCGTTGACCATCGCCAGGACACCCAGCGCCTCGGGCGAGCCCTCGACGAGCGGGGTCTCGGTCAGGTTGCCGCTGTCGCTGGCCGGGTCGTCGCCACCACAACCGCCGGCCGCGAGGACGAGCGCCAGGACCGAAGAAACACGGACCAGAGTCGAGAAGGTAGCCATCGGAGGGGCCCTCAGCAGGAAGTGGGCCACCTTTCCCCACCCGGTGCGCCACGGCAACCCCCGGACAAGCCCACAATGTAGGTAACTGTGTGGTCCGCCAGCGATCCACCCGCGCCGCCGGGGCGATCCACCCGGTCCCCGCCGGAGGTACGCAAGGGGCGGCGCCGGGTGCGCCGTACTAAGGAGGGCGCATGGACTCCCCGCGGGTGATGGTGCTGACCGGTTGCGCGAGCGGCATCGGGCGACACCTGGTGGGCGCGCTGGCGGCGCGCGGACACCGCGTGGTGGCCACCGACATCGACGAGGCGCGCCTCGCCGAGTGCGAGAAGGCCGACGGCTGGCCCGAGGAGCGGGTGCGGCGCCAGGGGCTCGATGTGCGTAGCGAGGCCGACTGGGAAGCGGCGCTGGACGCCGCCGAGCCGTGGGGCGGAGCAGACGTGGTGCTCAACGTGGCCGGCTACCTCAAGCCGGCCTGGGTGCAGGACATCGCGGTCGGTGACATCGATCTGCACCTCGACATCAACGTCAAGGGCGTCGTCCTCGGCACGCGCGCGGCGGCGCGTCGCATGCTCGCGCGCGGCCGCGGGCACATCGTCAACATCGGTTCGCTGGCCTCCCTGGCGCCGGTGCCGGGGCTGGGCCTCTACTCGGCGTCGAAGTTCGCGGTGCGCGGCTTCTCGCTGGCGGCAGACACCGAGCTGCGCCCGCGCGGGGTGCCGGTGTCGCTGGTGATGCCGGACGCGGTGCAGACGCCGATGCTCGATCTGCAGGTGGATTACGAGGAGGCGGCGCTGACCTTCTCCGGCTCGCGCCCGCTCACCGTGGAGGACCTCGCCGCCGTCATCCTCGACGAGGTGCTGCCGAAGCGGCCGCTGGAGATCACCGTCCCGCTCGCGCGCGGTGCAGCGGCGCGCCTGGCCAACACGCTGCCGGCCGCATCGCGCCTGCTCGCGCCGTTCCTGGCGAAGAAGGGGAAGAAGGCGCAGGAAGGTCGGAAGCGCGCCGGCCGCTGACCGGCTCGGACATTCTCCTTCCGAGCGCGGGTGGCGACGCGCGGAGATCGAGCGCAGTTTGCAGGCATGCACCAGGTGCTCCTCCCGCTCCGCGCAACCTCGACAGGAACCAGGTCGCCCGGAGGAACCTCGACAGGAGCGAGGTCTCCTGCCGGAACTTCGACAGGAGCGAGGTCTCCTGACGGAACCTCGACAGGAGCGAGATCTCCTGACGGAACCTCGACAGGAGCGAGGTCTCCTGACGGAACCTCGACGCGCGCGCTTTCATCGAAGGTTGGCGTGCAGCACGCCGAGCAGGCCGCCGGTCGCGTCGAGCCGGAGAGCTGCCGTCACTGGCAGCCGGCGGCGGAGTGCCGCGAAACGTGCGCCTGCGGCCATGGCTGCGCCGAGCACCACGGCGCCGGCTGGTGCAGCCGCTGCAGCTGCCTGGTGTGGCAGGACGCGCCCGAGTTGTTCTCCGGGCCGTCGTCGATGCGCGGGGACGACGGCTGGCAGCTGGAGGAGACGTTCGACGAGCAGGAGCAGCACGCCTACGACGACGCGGCCGGGTTCTGACCGACCGCATCCCGCGGGCGGCCCCGGTCACGAACCGCCGCCCCCCGGCTACGTGACCGGGGACGATGAGGACAATCCGGCTCGCGGCCCTGGGTTTGGCGTTGTGGATGACGGCGGCGGGGTGCCTAGGCGCCGAGGCACCGGAGGATCCGGAGGCGCCGCCCGGCCCCGACCCGGTGAACGCGGCCCTCGGAGACGAGAGCTGGCGGGCCGCGTTCGGGGACGACCCGGGCAGCGACGCCGACGAGGTGCTGCGGATCCGCACCCACCTCGACCATGTCGAAGGGCTGCTGCGCGCGCGCGACGTCGATCCTCTCTCGGTCGAGCAGCGGATGGCGCGCGTGCGCAACCTCGACCGCCTCCACGCCTACTGGACCGCCGGCTTCTTCCCCGCCAGCGACGTGGAGGGAGCGCGGCGACCGCGCTTCGTCGACGACGACGCCGACGCACCGCTGGCCCGGGAGAGCGAGGTGCGCCTGTGCGCCGTGGGCTACCTCCTCGCGGCCGACCTCGGCGCCGAGGCCGCTCGCGCCATCGCCGCCGACTTCCAGTACGCCGCCATCGGCGACATCCGCTCGGAGGTGCTCGACGCCTGGGCCGCCACCTCGGGGCTGAGCCTCGCCGAGCTGGCGGCCATCCAGCCCACCTACGGGTTCCGCCCGCGCCCGCAGCCAGTGCGCCTCGACCCGGCAACGGTGCGCAGCCTGCTGCAGACCCGCGAGGCGCAGGTGAACGGCTGCGTGCACGATCGCCTCGGCCCCCACCAGGCGCACCCGGCGCGCATCGACGCCCGGGTGACGGTGGCCATGGACGGCCGCGTCACCACGGTGGCGCTGAGCACCGGCCTCGATCGGGTCGACGACTTCGCCGTCCAGGCCTGCGTCGCCGACGTCCTCTCGGCCATGCGCTTCCCGCGCTTCCGAGGCGAGGCGGTTAGCGCCGCGCACGCGTTCTCGGTCATCGGCCCCACCGCGCGCGGCGGCCTCAACCCCGCCTACCTGCCGGTCGTCTTCCGCCGCGCAGAGTCCGACGTGCGCGCCTGCGCCGCGGTGCGCAGCGCCAGCGAGCACGCGCCGATGGAGGTCGCGGTCATCGCCCGCGCCGAGCCGGCCGGCTTCTTCACCGACATCGAGGTGCTCTCGACGGGTCGCTTCGCCGACCTGCCGCTCGAGCACTGCGTGCGCCGCGCCGTGCAGCGCCTCGAGCTGCCGCGCTTCAGCGGCGCGGCGCAGCGCACGTCGCACGCCTTCCAGCTCGGCGGCTGACCGCTCCGAATGGCGACGGCGCGAAGCGCCGCGTGCCACACGGCCACCGCGTCAGCGATGACGCGGGCGCCCCGGGACGCGCGCGACGCAGCGGTCCGCTGGTCTCGCGCTTGCTTTGACATCCGTCACGCCGCCGCGGAGGCGCGACGGCGCAGACGGAGATCCCTGGAATCTGCGTCTCGCGTAGTCCGGGAACGAGCATCAACGGCCCCTGCGTGAAGAAGACCAAGAACGGGCCCTGGATGGGAACCAACGCCAAGAAGGACCTCTTCGGGCCGGGAACGCCGACCTTCTACGACAACCAGGGCGGCGAGACGATGATGAGCATCCAGGCCTGGCAATACAGCCATGGCAAGAACAACCCGAAGAACAACAAGGGTCAGATCATGCGCACCTATCGCATGTCGGTGACCCACGACTACGTCCCGAAGGCCAAGCTGGTCCGCATCGACAAGTAAGCGCCGGTCCGCGCTTGTCGCGCTCGGAAGCCGAGGCAGCGCCTGCCCCTGTCGGACGGCGCCGCGGTACGCGCCGCCGACGTCCACGTTCACGTTCACGTCGCAGTGGGCCTCGGCCATGTCGCAGTGGGCCTCGGCCACGTCGCAGTGAGCCTCGGCCACGTCGCAGTGCGCCTCGCCGCGTCGGTCGCGTCGGTCGCGTCGAGTGCAGCAACGCAAGGCGGCGGCTCTTGTGCCCAGGGACGGAATCGAACCGCCGACACGAGGATTTTCAATCCGACCGAGTCCGCGTGGAAGGTCGCGGAACGACACGAAAACACCGCGGCTGCGGGTAGTGGCGTGACACGGGTGTGCCAGCCCAACGCATCCGCCCTCCCTCCCATCGCCGTCTGCCAAGTAGCGCGCCGACACCCCGCCCACGGCAGCGGCAGCCGTCGATGCGGCGGAGATCGAGCCATGGGTGGGTCGGACGTTGCCTGGTCCGTCCGTCTGGGCGGCACCCCGGGCCTGAGCTAGCGTGGCTGTCGTGGCAACGGCTGAAGCATCGAAGCCGAGCGGCGGGGGGAGCCGAGCCTCGTCGTACGTCGCGCCCTCGAAGGTCGTGGTGCTCGAGAGCGCTGGCGTCGGGATCGGCAACGGCCTTCGCGAGAAGGTCCCCGTGCTCTACGCCGCCGGCGACCTCGATCTGCTCAAGCTGCCCGCGGTCGCGATCGTCGGCTCCCGGAAGGCTAGCGACGAGGGCCAGCGGCGAGCTGCGCGTCTCGCCCGCGAGCTCGTGCGCGAAGGTATCGCCGTCATGTCCGGCCTCGCGGCAGGCATCGACGCGGCGGCGCACCGAGCGGCTATCGAGCACGGCGGCCGCACGATCGCCGTCATCGGAACCGCGCTGGACAAGGCATACCCGTCCGAGCACGCCGAGCTCCAGCAGCTCATCTACGAGAAGCATCTGCTGCTGTCGCCCTTCCGGCTCGGCGAGCGAACCTTCCCGAGCGCGTTTCCGCTGCGCAATCGCGTGATGGCGCGCATGGCGAGGGCCACGGTCATCGTCGAAGCGAGCGACACGAGCGGGTCGCTCCACCAGGCAGCGGAGAGCATCCGCGTCGGCCATCCGGTCTTCATCGCTGAATCCGTCGTCACCGATCCGACCCTCACATGGCCGGCACGACTCCTTGGGGGGAGCCACGCGTACATTCTTCGGAACCCCCTTGAGGTGATCGTCGCCGCGAAGGCACCGTGAACCCGCTCACCACCGTCTCGATCTGCGGTTACCTCTCGTCCAAGTCGGTGCACAAGAGCTCGTCGAAGAACGTCGGCGAGACGCTCGACCTCTTCTACCTCGCGAAGAACAACCGACCGAGGTCCTACCCCGCCAACGTGGCGCACCCGCACCACCCGTCGGGTCAGCGCCTGCGGCTGAACACGCCGGCCGAGGCGTACGCATACGTCGCCGAGGTGGCTCGCTCCCTCCGCCTGGAGCTGAAGGGCTCGCTCGGCTTCGGCGTCCGGCAGACGTTCCTGCTCGTGCCCGTGCCGTCGTCGGACGTCACCGAGAACAGCGTCGACACCGCGCGGTGGCCAGCGCGCGAGCTCGCCAAAGCGCTCGCCGTGCAGGGCTTCGGGCGCGTCTGGAAGCCCGTCGTCAACCGCGAGGCGACGGAGCCGACGCACGCCAAAAAGGACGCGGCGCCGGCGGCCCCGGTCCCCACGCTCTCGAAGGCCGAGATCATCGCCCACAACTACGTGCGACGGCGCAGCCCACCACCGACAGCCGACCCGATCCTGTACGTCGACGACTTGCTCACATGGGGCGACCACCTCGTGGCGCTGGATCACGTCCTCGCGCCGCGGATCCGGCGGGGCGCTTTCGCCATCGCGATCACGTGCGGCCAGACGATCGATTGCTACGAGCCGCGGGCAAAGGTCATCACGTGCGACACGTCAAGCAGTCCGTGGGGTCGACCAGTGGTGGCAGACCCAACGTGAGCGGGGGCGACGCCGAGCTTACGCCTCGGCCTCGCGCAGCCAGATGGCGCCGGCCCCGCAGCCGAACCACCACATGTGCGCGTGGTACGGGGTCTCGACCGCCTGCAGCCACAACGAATCCGCCGCCCACCAGGGCACCGCCCACCAGCGCATGCGCCGCAGTCGGACCAGCGCGCAGGCAGCGCTCAGGTTTCGCCGTCAGATCGCCGCTGCCCCGGCGTCGTCTCCGGCATGAGAACCCCCCGCACCGCCCCCGCCGCCGCCCAGGCCGTCGTCGAGCTCCTCCAGGAGCGCCCCAGGACCCTGCAGGAGCTGCTCGCGGAGTTCGCCCCCGGCGCCCCCCAGGACCTCGCCGCCGTCGCCCTGGCGGACCTGTGTGGGCGCGTCGTCCACCGCACGCCCGACGGGGTGCTGGGCGTCGTCGACGACGGGCCGATGGCGATCTGCCCGATCGACCTGAGGTAGGCGGGGCGGCGCTTCGGAGTCGACGCCTGCCCGGGCAGTGCGTACGCTCTCCCGGTGCCAGGCAACCCCAAGGACTCGGAGTGGTACTCGACGCCGCGCGCCGCACGGAAGCGCCGGGGCATCGAGCTGACCCTGCCGCCGGAGTGCATCGAGCGACTGGACCGCCTGGCAAAGGCGGCGGGAAAGAGCCGGTCCGAGGTGGTGGAGGCGCTCATCCGGTCGACTAAGAAACGCTGACCCCTTGCGCACTGCCCGTGCAGTGCTATTGTCTGGTCATGCCGAGGGCCGATGTTAGATGCGCCTACTGCGACAAGCCTGCGGTGGCTCTCGACCACGTGGTGCCGATCTCTCGCGGTGGGCCGGACACCGAAGAGAACCTCCTCCCGTCGTGCAAGAAGTGCAACGCGGCGAAGTACATCAAGCTGCCGTCGGAGATGTCGTGGGCCCCGGCCCTGGCCCTGGAGGTCGAGCGCAAGATCTCCGCAACGTGCACGATCGTGCCGATGCCGAGGACCTACGAGGACTACGTAGGCGCTCCCGAAGCGCGCCGACGTCATGGCGACCCGTCGAATCGACCGCCCTGCCCATCGCGGGCGCCGCCCGCCGCTGCCGAAGCACCTGCGACAGGTCCCCATGGGTGTAACGCTGAGCCCGGCGGCATTCGCTGCGGTGGTCGCCGCGGTGGCGTCCGGCACGGCGCCAACGCGCTCCGCCGCCGTGGAGATGGCCATCCGGGCCGTGTTCATCGACCAGACCTCAAGTCGCGCGCGCCGGCGCCGATCACCGACGGGAGGGAAACCATGAAGACGCCGATTCTGCTCGCCACGTTCGCCCTGCTCACCGCTGCCTGCAGCTCGTCGGAGCAGCCCATCACCCCCGACCCCACCACCTCCGGCACATCGTCCGGCGGCGAGGGTGGCGGCCCGCCCGGCGACACCAGCGGCGACCGCCTGCGAGCTCGGCGCCTCGCCGCCGACGACGGCGCCAGCCAGTTCCTCGGCTGGCGCGACACGGAGCGGGACGAGGACTGCACCTTCCGCAAGGCGGCCGACGGCAAGATGCGGTGCCTGACCGACGTGCCCGTGATCGCCGCTCAGGCGTACGAGGACGCCGCCTGCACCATCCCGCTGCTCAACAACGCGACCGGCTGCATCGCCGAGGGCTCGGTGGTGCTGGTGCAGGCCCAGGCCTGCGACCTCGGCCTGCAGGTATGGAAGACCGGGGCGAAGTTCACCGGTGCGACCCGCTACTACTTCGACGTGGCCAACAGCTGCGTGCCGAAGGATACGCAGGAGTACGACAACTTCGCCACGCTCGCCTCCCAGGTGGACGCGAGCAGCTTCGTCGCCGCCAAGGTGCAGGTCGACTGAGGGCTCACAAACGACGACAACGCCCCCGACCCGAAGGCCAGGGGCGCTCTTGACGGCGGCGGTGACGCCGCGGGACGATCTCTGATTCAGAGAGGGGACGACGATGAAGGCTTCACCGGTCCGTGGTTCGCGTTACGTGCTGCTGGCCCTCGTGACCTTGGCCGTCGGATGTGCTGACGGTGAGGTGGTTGGCTCGGAGTCGACTTTTGAGGAGGGTCCTCCTCTACCGCCCGAGGCCAAGATCTCCTACGAGAACGAGTGCACCTGGATCCAGCGGAGGCAGGCCACCTGCTGGGGCGACGACATCACGCTCCCGGAGGTGCAGGCTCCTCTCAACGTCCCAATGGAGGAGTGCCTCCCTGGCAGCGTTGACCACCGGGAGGCGCTCTGTTTGATGGAATTCGGCTGCCCCGAACTCATGGACCTCACCGCGTGGCACGCCTGCCACGGCATGGTGTGATCAGAACGGCAACCAGCAGTCCGGGTCTGGCACAGCGGGGTCGTCGATGCAGGTCTTCGGGCCGCTGGTGTTTGGCGGCTCCCAGTCGCACTTCCGACCAGGAGGGCACTGCGATGAGACCGTGCACACTTCGTTCATGCACGTGCCGCAATTGGCGCCACAGCTGTCGCAGTAGTGGACCTTGAGCGTCGCGACGCACGTCTTCTTCCCGCCGTCGCACTCGTAGTAACCACCGGGGGTGAAGCCGGTGCAGCTCCCGTCGTACTCGCCTGGGCTGCATGCCTGCATGGACGCGAAGTGCTCGTCGGTATCTCCGTCGCAGTCGTTGTCCTTGTCGTCGCAGTTCTTGGGGCTAGCGGCCTCAGAAGAGGACGCTCCGGCGACGCAGACCGATGCCCCGTATTGTCCGTTGGGGCAGGTCCACTTTGCGTTCCACTTGCACTCGCCCTTCTTGCCGGCCGCTGCGGCCTCGTCCGGGCACGGGTCGTTCAGCTTCTTGTTGCAGTCGGTGCGGCACGTCCCGCTGACGCACGTCTCCGAGCAGCAGTCGGCGTTGCCGGTGCATGACGCACCATCGGCAATGCAGACGTTGCAGGTCCCGTTCTGCTTGCAGACGTTCCCCTTGCAGCACTGGGAGGTGCTGGTGCAGGCCGAACCCGCGACCGGGCAGCACGTCCCCTTGCACTGCGTGCCTGCGTCACAGCAAGTGCTGTCTGACGAGCACGTCTGGCCCAGCGACTTGCAGGTGTAGCAAGCTCCGTCCTTGCATCCGTTCTTCTTGGTGGTGCCGTCGTCTGCGCAGGGGCAGTCCGTGTCTGCGGTGCAGCCGTCGCGACAGTGACCGTCCACACACGTGGACCCGGCCATGCACGGGTAGCACAGGGGGGACGACGCGTTGCTGTCGCACGCGCCACCCTGCTTGACTCCGATCTGACAAATCTTCGCCGGGTAGCCATCGCTGACCCAGTTTGCATCGTAGTAGTCGCACATGATGGTGTGATCGACGCAGATGGTGTCGGCGGGGCATGCGGTGGATTCACCGGCGGCCGCGCAGCCGTCTAAGAGGTAGAGCCCCTGCGGTGCGGGACGGCATCGGAACTGACCCCCGCCAACATCCAGGCAGCTGCTGTCCGGCCAACCAGCGCAGTAGCTAGTCGGCTGGCAGTCGGCCTGCGTGCACGTATTGCCGAGCGGCACGGGCGTCACGCAGATGTCCCCGCATGTCCTCACCTGACCCGCGGGACATGTGTCCCCGCAGTCGTCGTTGTTCTGCCAGAACACCTTCAGTCCGCTCTGCGCCGTGCCAACGTGTTCAGAATCTGCATCCGGGTAGCTCGAGCACGCCGACAACAGCAGCCACGCCCCCGCGCAGAGCGCGACGATGGACAGCTGCACCCTTACGATTTTCGATAGATCCATGTTCACCCCAACTCCCCGAGTACACGCGATTCATGCAGGACGCGATAGTCATGCCGCCGAGACCCCACGCCGTCACGAGGCCGTAGCAAATTGTTTCGAGGTCGTCGCCGGCGGTCAGGACCGTGGTAAACCGACGAAAGCAGCGGATCTGATGCCACTCAGAGCGTCCCTCTGCGGGGTGTGGGCGTGGCCTCGCGGCGCGCGGCCTCGAGCACGTCGGAGCGGATGAGCTGCGTCGTGCCGGGCCGCGTGGGCTCCGGCTGCGTCAGGTCGAGCGTGACGGGCGTGGGGGTACGCAGAGGCCGTGGCGGAGGCGCTGGCAGATCCAGCACTGCGCCGTGCGTGTGCGACACGGCGCCGGCGAGCAGCTCCAGGCGCGCGATGACCTCGGCGTCGTGGAGCGCGTCCCGGCGTTCGCGGAGGGCGAACTGCAGGTAGACCAGCGCCAGCACCACCAGCTGCGCGAGCTCGGTGAGGAGCTCGAGCCGGTCGGTCACGCGACCATGGGGGGCATGGGCATGTCGCCGAGGTAGCCGGCGCCGAACAGCCGGGCGTCGTCGAGGCGCCGCTCCGTCTGCGTGACGGCGTAGATCTGGCGGGTGATCGGCTCGACCAAGCGGTCGGAGTTGCCCTCGACGAGACCGACGGAGTGCTCGCCCACACCCTCGATAGCAACGCCCGTGTGGCCCTTCCACTCGTCGCCCGCGACCTTCGGATCGCTGCGGTCCCACACGAACACCATGCCGGGCAGGATCGCCTCCGGCGTCAGCTGCGCGCGCGGCACCCAGCGGCCCGCCGCCTTGAACTGCCGCATGAGCATCTGCGCCCCGCCGCTGCCGGCGATGGGCATGGGCAGGCCCGTGCGCTCCGCGGCCCGGCGCATCCACGACGTCACCGCGGCGGCGCAGTAGCTGGACCCCTCGGGCAGGCCGAGCGGCTTCAGGTAGTTGTCGCGGATGAAGTCGCTGGCGTTGCGGCCTTCCTCGCGCGGCGACCGGTTCAGGTCCTCCAGGGCGATGCCGAGCACGGCACCGCCGAAGTCCGAAGTGTCGAGCCAGGGAACGCTCAGCGGCGGGGGGCGACTCGCCACGGTTGGGCTCCGCTCGGTGAGCGGCCCCGTGTCCTGGTTGGCGATGCGAGCCACCGCCTCGGCAGCCGCCTCCGGCCCCCACAACCGGACCGCGTTGCGATGCTCCTGCTCGTAGTCGCTCACCTTGCGCCCTGGCACGGTGTCGTAGGCACGCACGATGAAGTCGCCGCCCGGGGGGACCGCCGCTGTGAGGTTCCCCGCGGCCACCGTGGTGGAGTCGTAGCCGGTGACCGGCACGTCGCTGTGGCCGAGGAAGAACACCTTCTCGCCGGCGACGGCGCGTCGCGCAAAGGCCTCGAAAGGCGCCATCTGGATCTCGCGGGCCGCGGACTGGCTGGAGCTGTGCAGAGAGTCGAGCATCACCAGCGCGTCGATCTCATCGGCGTCGGCGGGGATGGCTAGCAGCTCTCGCGCCAGGGCATACCCGGCGCTCCAGGTGATGAGCACGATGCTGTCCCAGCGGCCCGGCGCGTACTTGGCGACCAGCTGCGGAAGGATGCGACCGTTGTTTCGGAGCGCGTGCCCCAACGTGGTGTAGGCCGACGACATGCCAGGGTGCGGGGATACGAACGCCTTCACGGTGACAGCGCCGAAGGGCGCAAGCGCCGCATGGTAGGCCGGCTCGACGTCGGCGATTGCGTGGGCGATCAGGGCGAGACGGGTCATCGTTGCCACCACTTCCTGGGTTTGCGGGAGAGCAGCTCCTCGGCCTGGCGCTGCAGCGCCATCAGCTCTGGGCAGAGCACGGGTCGCTCCTGCGTGGCGCGCTCCGGATGCTCGGGCCACGCGCGAAACTTCCACTCGAGCGCCTGCAGCCGTGGAATGAGCGCCTCGGCCTCCGCAGCCCGCTCGGCGTCGCGCCTCAGCGGGTTCGCGCCGCTCCACGTGAACACCGCATCGCGCAGGCGGATGACCAGCGACTCGGCGATCTCGGAGAAGATCGACCAGCTGCCGGTCGTGCGCGGCGTGCTCGCCTCGCGGTCGCCGTCGCTCACCCCTGCACGTCTTCGCGCAGGTGCCGCAGAGCGCAGGACAGGCACCACGGCACGCGCACGAGGTGGCGGGCGCCGGCAAGCGCCATGGCGGCCAGGCCCCCGGCCTCGATGCGGTCGCCGCACTTTACGCACCGCCGCGGCATGGAGAGAAGCTCCAGGCCGAAGTGGGGAGCGGTCACGGCAGGGGCACCGCGAGCGCGCGGGCCAGACGGCGGCGGGCCTTCGGCGCTGACCGGCACGGCTCGCCCGTGTACGTCGCCAGTGGCGCCGGCGCGCACCGCTGCATCGACTGGCGGAGGAACCGGTAGACCACCGTCATGCAACGGTGCGGGTCCGCCTCGAGCTCGGCGCCGGTCCAGAGCTCGGGCACGAGGCGCCGGTAGTGCCAGGGCAGCGGCGCGCCAGCGCGGCCGAGGAGGACCTGGCCGGCGCACCAGGACCGGCCCCGGTCGGACCGCTGCCGATCGCCGCCGGCGTTGGTGGTCACCCGGTTGTGGAACGCGCTCTCGTGCCACGAGATCGACAGCAGCAGCGTCAGCGTGCGCAGCCGCCCGACCTGTCGGCCGCCGAGCTGCTCGTCGAAGAGCGGGGGATTCTCCGCCGCCACCCGCTCCGCCGCCTGGGCGAGCTCGGTGTACCGGGCGACGGTCTCCGCCTCGGTCTCCCCGCGGAGTTCGGGCCAGGGCGTGCGTCCCAGCGGCTGCCAGCAGACCATGAGCGCCACCGCCCAGGCCGTCACCCCGAGGGTCGCGCTCACTCGTGCGGGTCGTTCGGCGGCGTGGACATCGGTGCGGCAGCCGCGGCGCGCGCCAGGGCGGCTGCGCGGGCGTCGTCCATCCCGGCGCCGGCGTCGGCCACGGGCTCGGTGTGCAGCTCGGGCGCCACCTGGCGCGAGAGCGAGACGAGCTCGCCTCCGAGGTCCAGCATGGCGTCGAGCAGCCCGAGCAGTCCGGCAACGGAGGCGACGGCGTTCTGCGGGATGAGCTCACGGGAAAGGATCCGTTCGTCGGACATGGTCACTTCTCCAAGGCGGCAGCGGTGTCGGCGGCCGCGCCAGCTGCGGCCGCCAGGGCGGCGGCTGCGGCAGGCAAGCCCGCGGCGGAGCCGCCTGCCTGCGCCGCGATGATGGCGGCCACGGTGGTCAACCGGGCGGCCCGCAAGGATCCGTACGCGGCCCTCGCAGGGAGGCACCCATCATCAAGCTCAGCGATGCGAGCTGCCGTCGATGCGCGCTGGTAGGCCTCGGTGCACTCGACGCGAAGGATCTCGCCGGCGGTGACTTCGACTTCTCGCGCGCCATTAGCAACGCGCACGGCAGCGTCCAGGCCGGCAGCGCCGCACCCCGAGCAGGTGAAGGCCAGCAGCCCGACCACCAGGCCGAGCGCAAACGTGCGCAGGTGGCTCACGGGGATCTCCTAGAACGGGCGCCGGTTGCGGAGGAGCAAGCGACGCTCGTGGATGCGTCTCCTTGCCTCATCCTTGAGCGCCTCGATGTCGAATGGCTTGGTAAACACGTAGTCCCTGCGCACCTCAGGATGCAGAAGCTTCGGGTCGCCACCGGTGATGAATAGGATCGGTATCGGTGGCAGACCACGGAGTTCCATCTCGGTGTCGAGACACGCCTTTACGGAGGGGCCGGTCAGGAACGGCAGGCCCACGTCTAGGATCAGAAGGTCCGGCAGCACCGAAGTGCGAACCGCCTTGATCAGAGCTTCGATTCCGTCGGCGCCGGTCCTAACGTTGTAGCCCTCCTCAGCCAACTCCTCCGCGATGATCTCCCGAATGTCGGCGTCGTCATCGACCACCAGAACGTGTTCAGTGCGCGGCTTGTTGGCATCGAGTGGCGGGCGCTCCGTCGTCGGGCCGCTATCGTCGGCCGGACGCACCGGCGGCGGCTTTGACGGAGGCTTCTTGCCGTTGCTCATGGTGCGCCGGCGTCCTCGGGCACGACGGTGCTGCCCTTCGGTAGGGTCACCGGGATGGCGATGGCCGGTAGCGGGGCGCCCGCATCGGCACCGGGCATCGCCGGGAGCAGCGGCCTCGTCGGCGCCTTCGGTCGCACCACGACAACGGCCTGGGGCTTCGACCCGGCGCCTGCGTCGGAGGTGCGGATCTCCACTGTCGGTGCTTCCGCGCGGGCCTCCGCCACGTCCGTCGCGACGTTCTGGACCTTCTCCTCGGTGCGCTGGGCGCTGGCACGTGCCTGCTCCAGCGTCCCGGTGATCTCGTCGAGCCGGGCGGTCACGGCGTTGACGCGGTTGCTGATGCTGTTCGCGTGCAGCGCCATCCCGATACCGACGAGCAGCAGCAAGCCGATGCAGACGATGAGGGCCCAGCGGAGGGCACGCATGCTTGTGGCGAGCTTCCCGGACTCGGTGAGCAGCTTGTCCCACCCCGCTCCATCCGGTCGAGTCCGCCCATGAACTTGTCGAGGCGGTCGGTACCAGGGGGTGCGGCGGTGCTCGGCGGCAGGGCCTCGTCGGTGATGCTGTCACGGAGGGGTCGTTCATGGGGTGTCGTCCTCGGGTCCCGGCGGCGGGAAAAAGCTGCTGCTCTGGAGGTCGCGCAGGCTCGCGCGCAGGTCGCGCATGGCGACCCGCTGCTCAGCGTCCAGGGCGCGGAGGGCCGGGTTCGCCATCAGCCGCTCGATGCGCGCGTCGGCGTCGGCCAGGCGCTTCAGGGCGGCAGTGCGGGCACGGACACGGGCCTTGCCAAGCACCTGGCGTCGCACCACTGCGACGCCCGGCGCAGCGCCTCCGCGCCCCCACGGTCTGGCTCCTGTCGCGCTCGCGCACCGCCGGGAACGGGCCCGGAGTGGCGGTGCGCCCGGCGCGGGAGGCCATGGCCACCTGCACCGTCGTGTTGAACTGGCCTAGATTCGTCTCCAGCGCCCGCATGCCGGCGGTGGAGGTAGAGAGGCCGCCTTCGACGCGGGCGAGGAGCGCGGAGTACTTCTCCACCATCCCCTCCACCTTCGTGGCGTATTTCTCAGCCAGGGCGGTCTTCTCGTCGCTGGCCTTCTGCCAGCCCTTCACCGCCCAGGTGAGCGCGAGGATGAGCAGGACGCAGAAGACACCAAGGACGCCTTGGCCGACTAGCTTCTCGGCGACTTCGGGGGTCATGGCAGGTTGAACACGGTCCCATCGGCGGTGACGTCCTGGGTCACCACCGTGGCGCCCATTCGGATCTGCACCGCGCAATCGCCCGTGTATCCGGACTGCGGGCACCGGGAGACGGTGAAGCTCCGTGCCGGAACGTTGAATGTCACGTCGACCACGTGACGCCGGCCCCCGGTGGCGTTCATCTTCGGACCGGCAATGCCGGTGTCGGCGGTCCAGACCTCGAAGCCCGCGGCGTGGTTGCAGTGACCGAGGACCTTGTAGGTGCCGGTGGTGACCAGAGAGCGCCCCGCGGGTAGGTCACGCAGATGGAAGACGGCATTCTTCAGCAGCGCCAGATCGGGCGAGCCTTCGATGTACCCGTGGATCCAGCGGTTATCCGACAGCGGGTTGCTCTCGTTCGACCACCAGCGGGATCGCGGCGCGTCGGCGGCGACCAACGCGCGCTTGGTGTCGCGCATCGGGATGCCGATGATGTCCTCCGAGTCCCACGCGAGGAAGAGCTTCGTGCTCGTCTGGGTCACGGCCTGGCCGACGTTCGTGTTGGTGTGCCGCGCGCGGTACGGCTGCAGGTCGGTGCGCGACCCGATGCGGGTCACCACCTCGGTCGGGTTGTCGCCGCTGGCCCAGTAGGAATGGCCGGGGATGGCGCTCACCCCGTAGTCCCCGCCGAAGAAGAGCGAGACGATCGCGATGGCGCGCCCCGGGTACTTGCTGTGCATCGCCAGCGCGTTGCCGCCGCCGCCCGAGTAGCCGAAGAAAAAGACGCGCGTCGGGTCGTAGGCACCCGGGTACCGGGTCACCGCATCGCGGATGGCGTCCCACACGTCCTCGAGCTCGCGACACGAGTCGTCCGCCAGGCCCGAGTCGCCTGCGCGGCCGCGCATGTTGACCGACAAGCACGCGAAGCCGTGGTCAGCACCAGCACGCAGGACGGCCGTGCTGATGTAGCCCATGGTCTGGCTGTAGCCGTGCATGTCGACCAGGATGGGGAGCGGTCCGGCGGCTGCAGCGCATCCGAGGTCGTAGGTGATGATGGACGTGAGATTGGTGAGCGCCGGGTCGATGCTCGATGCGAAGGTGGCGTACATCTCGGTGTACGTGCCGCTCCGGCCAGGGGCGTTGGCCACCGTCGAAAAGTCGGGTGCGAGCTTCGGTGGGCCCGACCCCAGTACGCCAACGCCCCTCCAGCCGGCCATCCCGAGCGCTGTGCCGAACCTCACGCGGGCGGCGTCCAAGCTGCGAGCGCCGTCTTCTCCGGCCCGGTGAACATGCGGCCGTCGACGGTGACGATGTGGCTCACGGCCCCGCTGAACGGGTACAGGTTCGACGCGCCGTTGTAGTTGAGGTAGCCCACGTTGATCCGGCTGAAGGGGGCCGTACCCGCGGGTCGCGCGCAGGTGTAGGTGACTCCGGCGATGGTGACGTAGAGCGTCGTGGCGTCGAGCTCGACGAACATCACCTGCCACGCGGTTCCTACGCCCGTGTCCGCGGTGCCACCGCTGCTCGTGTTCGTGTCTCCACCCGACATCGAGACCTGCCCGAAGCGGGCCGACGTGATGTTGGCGGCGTAGACGGCACCGACCACCCACTTGGCATCGGGCGTCGGCGAGGTGACCCACCCAACCGTACAACCCTTGCCCCCGTGCACCGCCGTCGCCCGGTATCGGACCGCGTAGCCCCACGTCGTGCCGGCGACCGACAGCGCACAGTCGCCGCTCAGCTTGCCGCCACCGGTCAGGGTGGCGCTCGCATACCCACCGTCGTCGTCGTCGTAACCGTTGCCCGAGCCGTCCGGGACCAGCGTTGCGCCATTGAGGCGCGGAGGCCAGGTGGACAGGGCTCCGCCGCTGAACGTGATGTCCGCCGCGTCCCACACGTGACGGGGAGAGGTGACGAGCTCGTGGAAGTCCTCGCCCGCCGGCGGTGGATCTGGCGGACCAGACTCCGGCGTCCACGCGATGGCTGCGGCCATCTCCGGCCCGGTGAACCTGCGGCCATCAACGGTGACGATGTGCGAGATGGCGCCCGAGAACGGGTAGAGCAGCGACGCGCCGTTGTAGTTGAGGTAGCCGACGTTGATGCGATTGAACGGCGCGGTCCCCGCCGGGCGCGCGCAGGTGTACGTCGTGCCTGCGACCGTCAGGTAGAGCGTGGTCGCGTCCAGCTCGACGAAGATGACCTGCCACTCCTCGCCGACACCCGTGTTCGCGGTGCCACCGCTGGGCGTGTTCGCGTCGGCGTCCATCGAGATCTGCCCGAAGCGCGCTGACGTGATGTTGGCGGCGTAGACGGCACCGACCACCCACTTGGCGTTTGGCGTCGGGCTGGTCACCCAGCCGACCACGCATCCCTGCACGACGTTTACGGGCGTCGCACGGAACCGCACCGCATAGCCCCAGGTGGTGCCCACTGCGGAGAGCGCCACGTCGCCGCTGAGCCGGCCGCCGCCCGTGAACGTGGCGGACGGGTATCCCTCGTCGTCTTCCAGGTATCCGTTGCCGCCGCCCGTCGGGGTGAGCGTCGCCCCGCCGACGCGCGGCGGCCAGGTGGCCAGCGACATGCCCGAAAAGGTGATGTCCTCCGCGTCCCACACGTGGGTGGGGCTGGTGAACAGCGTGTGGAAAGCCACGGGCTCCGCCGGCGGCGCATCACCAACGGCGGGGGGGAAGGCCCACCAGTTTCCGTACAGTGCGACGAACACCTGCACCGCAAGGGAGCCGGCAACGACGAACGCGGCGGACCCGTCGATGGTCTGCACCGGGTCCGCCTCGGGGTCCGGCACGAACGTCACCGCGTTGACCGACGTACTGACGTTCTTGTAGGAGACGCCCTGGCCGTTCTTGCCGACCGCGTCGGAAGCGTCACCTCGAAAGCGCCGGCGGTGGGGTCGCCAGGCACGAGCTCGCCCACCACGGCCTCGTGGTCGCCGGTGACCGCCTCCTCCGGAATGATGTAGCGCGAGCGCGGCGGCGTCGGCCATGCCGCGCAGCGCCGACTTCACCCGCGCACGGCCTGGCGTGCGGAGAACTGCCCGGTCTCCGGTGGGCCACGTCTTCGAGGCCGCTCGGGGAGAGCACCTGCACGGCGGTAGCCTCGTCGACGTAGCCCTCGCCCAGGCCGCCGAGGATGATCAGCCGGAACATCATCTTCCCCCACTGGAAGACACTGTCCGGCCAGGCCAGCAGCGGCGGGTCGCCGTTGCCGACCCAGTAGTAGACGTCCGCCTCGGCGTCGTGGGTCCAGCCGCCGAAGGACGCGCCGCTCATCCCCGGCGGGTAGTCGTAGATCTCCCACCGCGCCGGCGGCGAGCCCCAGCCCACTTTGCTCTCGGCCGTGAGCTGGATCTCGTCCTCGAAGTCGACGGTGATACCACCGGACTGCGGGGCGCCACCATTCACCCGGACTTGGAGCTTTGCGTAGGCCATCAGGTGTAGGTCCCGCCGAGGTCGTAGACGCTGAAGTCCTGGCCGCTGCCCTCGGCCGCGATCCAGCCGCCGGCTGTGCTGAAGTAGACGAACTTGAGCGTCTGCACCTGCGTGCTGACGGTCTGCTGGAGCGACGCGATGTACGTGCCGTCCTCGCGCTCGAAGCGAATGGTGTGGGCCGCCGTGGGCTGCCGCCTTGACACCTCGATTTCCTGCCCATTCGACGGGACTGGCGATGTCGAGTGCCGGAGCACATACGTGCGACTAGCACCGGCGGTCTTGGGCAGGACGTAGTGGTCCTTCGAGACGTCGATGGTGGCGTTTGCGTCGGCGAGCGTGGCGTAGCGCCGCACGATGCTGCCGACCGAGCTGCTCGCGAACGACAGCTTTCGAGCCCACGAGAAGCTCTTGGTGTTGTCGTTGAGTGTGAGGCTGCCGGTGAGGACGATCGGCCCGTCCAGTGACCAGTTCGACCCAGCGGACGCAAAGACGGCGCTGTCAATCAGCAGCGACGATCCGGCCACCGCCTCGAGTGCCCCGCCGTTCTTCAGAACGATCTTCGTGCCGGTCTCGACGTCGATGTGAGCGGAGCCGGTGAGCGCGATATATGCAGTCCCCGCAAGCGTACCCACGGAGTCCGTGGCGAAGATGAAGGCGCCGCTCGGGCCCACCGTGAGCTGCTTGACGGTGGTCGCGCCGTTCAGGGTCACCACCGAGCCGACGGAGCCGGTGACCACGCTGCCGGAGTTGAGGTTGACCTCGGCTCCCGAGAACGCCGTCATGGCGCCCTTCAGGTGGAAGGTCTCGACGTTGGTGAACTCGCTGGGGCCGGTCACATTCACGCCAGCGCCGCCGACCACGATCGCCGCCGTGGGCGCCCAGGTGCCGCCGTCGTCACCGTTGATCGACTTGAAGCGCCCGACGTCGAGTGCGTCGAACTCGGCCGACGACACCGTGCTGCCCAGCGCCCACGCCGCCAGGTTGGCTCGGATGCGCGCGAAATGGCTCACAAACTCACCTGTCCGATCGTGGTGATGCCGATCATCCCACCGCCGATGGTGAAGGGACCGGTGGTGGTGAGCCCGTCGGCGCTGGAGGTGACGTCCCAGGTCGACACGCCGCGTGCGAGGCGCCGCATGACGTCGTGCACCTTGTTTCGCTTCACGGGGTTCGCAGCAGCCTCCTCGGTCAGGACCACCAGCGAGTGCCGCTTGGTCGAGCGCCACCAGGGCCACGGCGCCGTCGTGGCCATGCAGCCGGCGGTGTGCGGCTCGTTGAAGGTGGCCGACAGCCATCGCTGACTGCCGCCTGCGTCCACGTATTCGACGGTCACGCGTTCAGAGATGCCCAGCACGTCGGGCTCCACCACGATCGTCTCCCCGACGAGCAGCGATTCGGATTCGATGCGCTCGTACTCGACCTCCTGAACAACGCCGAAGCCGGTGGAGATGGGGTCGAGGATGCGCACGAGCTTTCTGGGGGTCTCCGGTCGCTGCAGGTTCATCGGCTGGTCGCCGGCGGAGGCCGGCCAAACGGCTGCCTCGTCGATGGGCGTCTCCCGCAGGACCAGAAAGTCGTCGCCCAGGGCGGCGCGGAGCTCGCGCTCGACGTTGAGACGGTCTGCGCCACCCCGCTGGCGCTTCCTGGCGGCGTAGGCCTGGCGGCGGTCTGCGATGGTGTCGTGCGGCCCGGGCAGCAGCCCGTACTCGTCCTCCCGCGCGGGCAGGAGCTCGAGGACGTCGGCGGGCAGCGTCTGCCGACCTGCGCGCTCGATCACCATGAGGGTCCGCGCGAGACCCTTGGCGCGCGCGTAGAGGGAGGCGTCGACGTGCGCGCTCGGCGGGTCGCCGAACTGCCCGCCGAGGCTCTCTCGCATGGCGTCGTAGATGCGCTGCGCCAGCGGCTTGCCACTTCGCAGGCGGAGCATCGAGAAGCCGGAGAGGCCCATCAGTGGAGGTCCACCGTGAAGGGCAGGTTGGCGGCGGTGTTCGCGCCGTTCTTGGCGCGCACTCGGACGCTGCGCATCACGCCGCTGACCGCGACGTACTGGGCGCAGATCATCCCGACCGTGTCGCCGTTGAGGTAGGGCTTCGGCCGCGCGACAGGGACCGGCAGCGCCCCCTCGGGCCAGGTGAGTGTCACGTCGCCATCGCCGTGATCCGTCGGCGTGAAGAGGCCACCGACGACGTGGGCGCCGGGGCCGACCGCGGTGACGACCACCGGCGTGCCGCCGGAGTACTCGACGCACACCGTGGCCATCGGGACGACGCGGGCGTGCGCGGCGAGCTCGCGGGCGTACGCGTTGGCCTTCTTCGCCGTCCAGTCGCCGATGGGGTCCGGAAACGGCGCCTCTTCCTCGACGGTGTCGCCGCCGATGGCAGCGAGGTCGGTGCGCTGCGCGCCGCCGTCCTCGAGCAGGATCTCCCAGGGTGAGGTGTCGCTCATTGCGCGTAGATGCCGAGGTCGGCGAGCTCCAGGAGGTTGACGGACACGCCGAGCGTCCCGGCGGTGGTGGCGAAGGGCACGGCGGGGAAGACGAGCTCGGCGTCGGCGACGGAGACGGCTCCTGCCTTGATGTCCAAGGCGAGGCCGTTCGTAAGAACGGACGGCCAGCGCGTCGGGCTCTCGGGCTGGCGACGCTGACGCTGGCCGGGGTCGGGCAGCGGGTCCACTTGCTCACCGGGGCCGAGCGTGTCGATGTGCTTGAAGACCGCCAGCGCCACCGCGTCGAGTGACTCGCTCCAGGGCGAGACGAGCGCGCCCGTCAGCGGCACCAAGGAGAGGTCGCTGGCGTTCAGCGTGGTGTCGAAGGTGAGCAGCCAGGTGTGGCTGGCGAGGACGGTGGTGACGGCCGCGATGCGCTTTCTGGCGAACTTGCCTGTTAGGCGGTTCAGCAGCGCGATCGTCTGGCCCACCTGCGGCGCCACCGTCACCGTGGCCGTGGTGACGCGGAACGAGGTGGCGGAGATGGGTGCGGTGTCGATGACGGCGACCGGCGAGGCGGCCACGTGCGGTGGCCAGACCTGCCCGTCGACCCACCCCGCGGCGCCCGTCTTCCAGGTCACCTCGACGCGGGGCGAGACGTTCGTGCCGAGGATCTGGAGGTCGATGACACCGTCGTCGAAGGGGTTCTTTGCCACGAGGTTGGCGTGCACCAGGCCGCGCTGCACCGGGTTTGGCCTGCGCGACGCTCCCGGGCGCGATGGGCGCAGCGTGAAGGACAGGCCGATGGTGCCTGCGCCGCCGATCGCGGCGTAGGTGAAGGGCTGCTCGACCGCTACGTTCGTCGTTCGGCGTGCGGCCTGAAGGTAGAAGGCGTCGTTGCCCCCGGCAGGCGGGTTCGAGCGCTGATCGATGATCCGCTGCTGGAACTCCGCCTCGGTCTCGGCGGGGCGGCCGCCGGAGAGCCCCGTCCCGTCGTTCTGCAGTAGGACGGTGGCCTTCGGGCCGATGCCTGGCCGCGGGTTGACCCACGTCAGGATGGAGCCGGGCGCCAGGTTGGTGGTGTCGCCCGCGTCGATGCCGAGCACGGGCACCGGCTTGCTCGACGTGTAGAGGTCGGTGACCGCGCACTTGAAGCGCAGCTTGGTCACCGAGTCGATGAGCACGTCGTCCTGGTAGATCGTGCCCCCGCCGGTCGCGGCGATGACCGACACGTACCCCGACCCGCCGATCGCCGGGTCGGGCTCCAGGCCCTCGCTGCGGCCCTCCTCGAGGAGGCGCTCGCCGCGCATGCCGCGCACCATCGACGCGCGGCCGGCGACCTTGCCGTTGTTGAGGGCGACGAGCTGCTGGTCCGCGAAGGTGAGGGCGTCTGCGTAGACGAGCGACTTTGGCCCCGTGTCGGCGCCCGGGTTTCGCAGCGAGTAGTCGCGCAGGTACCGCCGCACGATCTCGTCCCTGTCGAAGGTGACGATCTCGTTGGGCAGCGGGTCGAAGGTCATCAGGTGGACAGGGTGTGGTCGCCGGACTCGGGGTCGAGGAGGTTCTGGAAGCGGAAGCGGATCGAGATGCGCCCGGTGACGAGCGTCACGGCGGTCAGCTCGAGGATGCGGATCGCTCCGGCGTCGAGCGGGCGCTTCATCGCGGCGCGGATGCGGCGGTCGACCTCGACCTGCAGCTTGTCGGCCTCGATGTGCGTCATGCGGCGCACGGTGTTGCCGACGTCGGGCGCCGACTGCAGCTTGCCGGCCTCAACGAAGAACGCGAGGGCCACCTCCTGGGTGACCGGGTGCGTGTCTGTGTCGGGGTCGAAGGAGCGCGTCAGGCCGTCGAAGCGCGCGGCGCGCGGCATCGGCGGCAGCGGCTCACCCGGCGCCGGCGGCAGCTCGCCCCCGAACGGCGCCACACCGAAGGGGGAGTCGCCGAAGCCGGGCATCAGTCGAAGGGACAGGGCAGCGTGGGGATGCTGGGGAGCTCTGGCAGGCCGAAACCGGGGAGCGAGGGGATGGGCAGCGAGGGGATGGGGATGCTCGGCAAGGCGAATCCGGGGATGCTCGGCAGGCTGGGGATCGACGGCAGCGAGGGCAGGCCGAACCCGGGGAGGCTGGGGATGGGCAGCGACGGGATGGGGATCGTCGGCAGCGCGAAGCCCGGGAAGCCAGGCAGCGATGGCAGGCTCGGCAGAGCCGGGAGGCCGAAGCCAGGCAGGGAGGTGATCGGCAAGGCCGGGATGGGCAGCTTGAAGTTGCAGCTCATGCGCCAGAGGTCTTCACCGCGATGAACGTCGCCGGCAGCGGTGGGATGGTGATGGGCCCGCCGGGCGCCGTCCCGCACGCGATCACCACCGCGGCAGCCCAGGTGGCGAGCTCGGGAGCGAGCGCCACCGGCCTGGCCGCCGTGGCGTCCCCCATGAGCACGCCGCCAGCGACCTTCAGGTTTCCGACGATCTCCACGGCGTCGTCGTTGACCTTGATCCAGTTCTTGCCGTTCTTCGACATGACCAGGATCGAGTCGTCCTTGCCGTCGAGCAGGACGGTCATCCCGGCGCCGTGCGCCAGGTGGATGGTCTCCTCGCCGGGCGTGTCCACGTTGACGTGGACGCCCATCGCGGACGGCGTGCCGTTGCGCGTGTAAGGCACGTAGACCTGGTAGCTGCCCGTGTCCCCGTCGAGCAGATGGAAGCTGCCGGCGCTCGAGTACTGCCCCGCGCTGCCCTTCTTCTCCGGCGGGATCTTCTCGAGGTCGCGCGGGTCTGCCGTCGGGTAGGAGAACCCCTGGCCCCCCTGCACGAAGTACATGAGGCCCGCGCCCTTCTCGGGCTGCGTGCCGTCAGCGGAGACGTCCGGGTCGCGGGGGCGGCCGAGGAGGCCGAACGGCATCACCGACTCGCACGGCGCCCCACCGCTCTCGCCCTCGCCGTAGTAGTCCGGCTGGTAGCTGCGCACGCCATCGTCGATGACGGAGAGCAGGCAGGTGCCGAAGCTCCAGCGGATCATGGGATGGGGTCTCCGAAGGCCACGTCACGCGGCCGCAGCATGGTCAGCTCCGTCTTGGTGCCGTCGGGGCCTCCGCGGAAGGTGACTCCCTCGAGCCAGAGGTCCTCGTGCAAGCCGAACTCGTCATCGTGCACGCGCACCAGGGTGTCGACGGCCCAGATGCCGCGGCGGGCTCCAGCGTCCTTGAGCGGCGCCGTGTGCCCCTGCACCGTGTAGGTGAGGCTCCAGCCCTGGCGTCGCTCCTCGGCACACCGCCGGAATGCCAGCGCGGCGGCCTGGCCGTTCGACTTCGCGTCGTCGGAGACGTCGGCCCAGTCTCGGGCAATCTTCCAGTCGACCAGCTCCTGGTCGACAAACTCGCCGCGGATCTTCTGGCGGCCGTCCTTCCCCCCGCCACCGCGCCCGTAGACGATGTAGCGCGAGTGGCGCTGGCTCGTGTCGTTCTGGTGCTTGGCGTCCTCGACGGTCACCAGGTTGACCGAGGCGCCACGCTGCCGCGTGAGCTGGAACGTCGGCGACTGGATGACGTTCGGAGAGGTGAGGACGAAGTTGTTTTCGTCGGCGCCGGCCAGCAGAAAGAGGCCGGGGTGTGCGTGCTCCTTCTTGAGGAAGGACAGGTACTGGTCGCCGACCTTCGCGCGCAGCACGCGCTGCTGGCCAACCACCAAGGTCTGCTCGAACACCGGCAGACCCGCGCGCGCCAGGACCGCGGCCTCGTAGTTGAGGAGATCGCGGACCTTGGTGTCGTTCGACTGGCCCTTGCGGTTGGCCTCGTTGCCGGCGGTGATCGAGTACGGCGACATCCCAGCCGCATCGAGCACGGCCGTCGTCAGCTGCAGGTAGCTGAGGTCCGAGAAGGACCGGTCGGCGGTGAAGCTGCCCAGGAGCGGCGCCATGGCGTCCCTCCCACGCAGGTTCATCTCGGACGCCCCCTCGCTGCCCTCCGGACCGTAGCCGTCGAGCTTGCCGCTGTGCTGGAGCACCTCGCCCACGTAGAGCGCGTAGGGGGTGCCCGGCGGGTAGCGCTTGGCCAGCTCGGCGATGGTGATGCCGCTGCCGACGCGACAGGCGAAGGCTGATGGGACCGTGAAGAAGCGCTGTGACACCTCGTAGCGCTGAATGTCCAGCACGTCGCTGCCGCCGAGGAGGATGCGAACGCGATCCTCCGGCCCGACGGCCATCAAGCCGCCTTGGCGTAGTGCCGCATGATCGTACCGGCTGGAATGGCCAGGGCGTCACCGATGTCGTTCATCTTGAGCAGCTCGACCGCCTTGGCGGTGCTGCCGTAGATGGCCGCCGATACCTGGGAGATGGTCATCGGCGTGGGCACGCGGAAGAGCACGACCGGAGTGGCCTTGCTGAGCACGTCCTTGTGGAGCTTGGCCGCCGCGGCCGCGAGCTCGTGCAGCGAGTTGACCACGGCGTGGTTCTGCGGCTGCTTCAGAGCATTGACCGAACGGTCTAGCCGGTTGCATGCGTCCGTCACGGTCTGGATCTTCGAGTCGAGGACATTCCCCGCGAGCTCCACCTGGTCGACGACCGCGTTTACCGCGCCGATGGCGTCGCCAATGCTGTCGAAAAAGTCGCCCAGGTTCGATTCCTCCATGTCCTTCTGCAGCTGCGCCGCCAGCGGCTTCAGCGCGGCCACGCTCTCAACCACCGGCACGGTGGCGATGTTCTCGGCGCGGTTGTCCTCGAGGAACTTGAACTTGCAACGCTCGCCCGAGAGCATCTTGGCAGCCAGGCTCTGCTCCCACTCGATGGCCATCGCCCAGATCTCGCCGATCTGTGGGATGCGGAGCAGACGACTCTCGCCCTTCTCGCACAGCGTGCGGATCTTGCCGAGGCGCTCGGGCCACGCCCGGGGGTAATTCCGGTACTCGTCGGAGAAGTCGCTGGAGACGTTGATCTCGTAGAGACGGCGCTTCAGACCCTCGATCTCACCGCCCGGCGCGTGCAGGAACTCGTGCACGTGGTGGCGAAGCGAGCCTCGCACCGTGATCTCGGCGTAGGGAAACTCGATGCCGTCGAACGCCAGCCGGGGGAAGCGTCGGGCAAGGTCACTCACTGGACATGTTGTTTTCGCGCGAGGCGTTGTCGACGGTGGGGCTGCTCAGCGGCGACTTGGCGTCCGCGATGTTGTCGACGGTGACGTTGCCCTTCACCTCGAGGCCTCCACCCAGCAACGCCAAAATCATCGCCATCTCGCGCTGAAGGCCCTCGAAGTTCTCCCGCGTGTTCACCTGGTCGCGGCCGCTCGACCATCCCTTGTCCCCGAAGAGGACGTCGGTCAGGCCCACGTCAGGACCCTTCGCCAGGTCGAGCTTCGCCTGCAGCGCGGCCGCCTGAGCACGCAGCTCATTTTCGGCGGCGATGCGCTCTGGGTCATTCTCGGGTCGGCCGCGCATCCCGCGAGCGGCGGAGATGGCGTTGAGACGCCCAGCATCCTCGTCGATGAAGTTCGTGTCGTACTGCTCCTTCTTCTCCAGGCCCGCTTCGAGGCCGGTGTACAGAGCCACGCTCGCCGCGGTGATGGCCAGCGCCGCAATGGCGAGTGGACCGCCGGCCATCAACGCAGCGCCGATGCCGCCATTGGCGGCAATCGATGCGGCGAGCGCGTTGCCCACCGCCTGCCCGATGGCGGCCTTGGCGATGCTGGCGATGATAACCGCGAGGATGGCCGCGCCAGGGTTCTCCACGGTCACCGCCGCCACCTTCGCGGCCGTCTCGGCGAGCGACTCCAACGCAGGCGCCGCGCGCTCCAGCGCCGGCAACATGCGCACCATCATCTTGTCGGCGACGTCCTGCATCTTGTTGTTGAACTGCTGGACCTTCTGCGGCGTCTCCTTCATCGCGTCCGTCGACGCGCGCGCCACCTCGGTCTGGTCGAGGGTCGCGGCCTTCAGCCGCAGCAGCTCGGCCTCGACGGCCGCCTCGCCAGCCTTGCCACCGCCGGCGCCCATGTAGACGTTGCGCAGAGCGTCCATCGGCTTCGCCTGCCGGACGTCCATGAACATCTTGTTCAAGCGACCCTGGTCGCCGCCGGTCTTGAAGATGGCGTCTTTCACGATGGCCAGCGGGTCGCGCAGCATGCCGCCCGCGCCCTCGATGTCCACTCCCTCGGCCGCGAACGCCGAGCGTCGCGCGTTCTTCTTGAAGCCGGTGGTGAAGGCGGAGACGGAGGTGAAGGCCTCCGCGGCCGATGCGGCGCCGCCACGCTGGCGCGCCAGCTGGGTGAGCATGCCCATCGTCTGGATGTTGCTCGCCACGTTGCCCTCGAACTGCGGCCCTGTGGCAGCGAGGCGCCCCAGGTACTTCACCTGATCGGACATCTCGACGGCGCCGATCTTCCCCTGCCCGGCGAGCGCTCGCATGATGTTGAGCATGTCGCCTGCGGGGTCCTTGCTGTTCTCCAGCGCTGCCCCGAGCTCGCCCGCGGCACCCATCACCTCATTCAGCTCGGAGCCAGTGGCGCGCGCGAGCTGCGCCATGTCGCCGAGCACCTTGCGGCCGAGCTCGAGGTTGCCCGACTTGGCAACGAAAGCCTGCAGTCCTTCGACGCCGGCCTCGCGCGAGTAGCCCCACTTGTCCGAGGCTGCCTTGACGTCGCCGCCGATGGCGCCGGTGTCCTGCAGCACGCCCGCGGCGCCGGCCTTGCCGGGCATGTAGCCGGCGTTGGACAGGTCCTTCAGCCGCTGGTGCAGCGCGATCGAACCGGCGATCTGGCTGCCGATGTCCAGGTCGACGCCCATGCCGCGCGCCACCTGCCCTCCGACGCGCAGGCCGGCGCGTCCGAGGCCCACCGCCGTGCCGTAGGCGTCGCGGGCGACGCCGCCGGCGCCCCGGGCAGCCTCGCGGCCGCGCTGCGTCTGCATGCGCGCGCCTGCGGCGCGGGCGCCCGCCTGGCCGCGCTCCTCGGCGGCAATCTCCCGCTGGACGGTCTTGATGTAGGCCTCGCGGGCGGCCTGTAGCTTCTGCGCGTTCTTTAGCTTCTGGTCGAAGGCCTTGGCGTCGGCCTTCATCTCGGCCGCCGCAGCCTGGTCGCGCATGGCGCCAATGCGAGCGATGCCCTTGGCGATCGCGGCCTCCTCTGCGGCAACCTGCTTCGCCTTCACGGCGGCGGCCTTCGATGCGTCGCGCGCGGCCGTGCCGGCCATCGCGGCGCTGTCCGCCTGGACGCGCGCCTTGGCCCTGCCCATCGCTTGGATGAGCGGGTTCATCACCGTCTCGAGGCTCCGGTCGGCGGCAGCGCCGACCCTGATCACCACCGCGGCCAATTTTCAGCCCTCGCGCTTCCCGGAGCGGTCGAGCACGGCGCGCAGCATCCGGCGCATCCACCGGGCATCGCCGGCGGGGACGTCGGTCAGCAGCTCCCCGGAGCCCAGCAGGCGCGCCAGGTGCTCCTCGTCCTCGCGTGTCACCTCCGGCGACAGGGGGCTGTCGACGATCTGCAACATCTCGATCTCGTCGAAGAGCCGGGCGGCGCCTGCGGGCGACAGGGCGCGCGGCACCATGTCGTCGGCCATCTCCCAGCGCGGCTGGTCCACGTCGTCGGGCATGCAGGTGCCCGCTGCGATGGCGTGGTGCATCAGTGCCTGGTTGTAGGCCTCGTCCCAGATGGGATCGCCGGCAGAGAGGCCGGGGTGCAACCGGTCCGCCTTCTGCTGCCCCACCGCGCGCGCGCCCTGGAGGTCGCCCTCGGCGATGATGCGGATGCCAACGGGGAACGGATCGCGCGGGCGATCGACGTACGTGCTCGCGAAGGCGTTGGGCTGCAGCGTGACAACCGCCGGAGGCCGCCACGGCACGCCGTCAGCTGCCTGGCTCCACACGGCCACCGGTCAGTGCCTCGGCGACGTCGAGGAACTCTCGCCTGTGGCCGGAGAGTCCGATCCATCCAGCAAGTTGAGCTGCAGTACAGCGGTGAGCTGCCTGGCCATAGAAACTACAAAGCTCCGCTGCGTGGCGCGCGGCCATGACTCGAAAGGGAGCTCTGCGCCCGCCTCCGCGGCCGCGTGCGCGAAGATCTGCTGGACGTACTCACCAGGCGTCAGGTTCGCCATCGGCGGCGCGCAGTCGTCCTGGTGCGCCCGCCACTGTTCGTACAGGAGCAGGATGCGGTCGCGGTCGAGCCCTGTCCGCGGGTGTCGGATCTGGTCGACGCCGCCGTCGAAGAACGGCTGGGGAGCATCGGGCGGCGAGTCGGCATCCACGCACGCGCGCACGATGACCTGGATGCGCTTCTCCAGCTCGTAGATGGGATCTCCGTCCGTCGGCGTGGCGGCGCGCGCCTTGGTGGCGGCCTGCGCAGCCGCCAGGGCCTCGAGCTCATCGAAGGAGAGCAGCGGCACGATGGCGCATGTCACCTCCGCGCCGCCCATGAGCGTGAGGGTGTAGAGCCGCCGCGCGGCCGCCCCCTGGGCGATCTGCGAGAACTTGCCCATGCGTCAGACAGCCGAAATGTTGCTTCCGCGCCAGGTGTACGTCGCCTTGCTGACACCCGAGCGCGCCGTGGAGGTGCCGTCCACCTTGGTGACCTTGGCCAGGCCGACCTTGTAGGCTTTGCCGTTGAAGGGGCCGAGGAGCAGCTCGACGATCTTCTGGCCCAGCACCAGGTCGATGGCGTCGACGCTCGCGCCGCCGAACGGCAGCAGGGTGTCGAAGGTGCCTTCTGCGGTGAGGACACCGGTGGACTCGACCACCTCGTCGATGCTGACGAGCTGCTCGCCGTTCGACATGAAGGAGAACTTGGTCTCCTCGATCTCGGCGAGCTTCTTGGGGCCGACGTAGATGGCAACGAACTTCATTTCCATGGGTCAGCTCCCGTCACTGCGCCGAGTTGTATGGGACCTGCTCGAACGACCCCTCGATCTGATGGGCCTTCGGCAGGACGACGATGGGCAGGCGGAAGGCCAGCCGCTTCGCATTGCGGTTGAAGATGGTCTTGGGCGGGTTCTGCGCGATGCGCGTCACCATGCGGCGCAACTGGTAAGTCGCCATCCTGCCCTTGAGGATGTCGTTCCAGAGCCGAGGGGTCGCGATCCCTGACAGCGGGTCCGGAGCACCAGGCAGCGCGTCGTCCTCGTTGTGCGGGTTCGCCGGCTTGAACTCGGTCTCCCAGTAAAGCTTCACGTCGTCGCGGATCCAGTCCGGGGTCACCGCGTCGCCCCAGTCGATGGTCCGGTCGTCGATGGCGCCGGCGTCGGTGAGGCTGCGGGTGGTGATGCCGCGCACGATGAGCACCGTGCTTCCGACCGTCTTCAGCTCGGTGACGCCCGCGTCGAGGGACACGATGCGGACGGCGCGCGAGGGAATGTCGGTCTCGGCCGTCGCCGGGTAGATGCCCGGCAGCACCTCGTCGTCCCAGTTGCGGTTCGGGTCGTCCTGCTCGTAGAGCGCGCGCTTGGCCGCCACGATGGCCGCGATCTCCGGCGCCGGCGTCTCGGCATTGCGCATGCGGATGACGGCGGCCCGCTGCTCGTTCAGCGTGGTCTGGGCCAGCGAGGTCGCCGTGCTCTGCAGCGCCACGTTGGTTGCGAAGACGATGTGCTCGGTGCGGTTCTGGGACGACCCGGCCTTGTCGTCGAGCTGCAGCTCCCACTTGCCCGCGTTGGTGGCGTCGATCTGGGCGGCGCCGATGCGGTTGTATCGGCCGGGGAACAGGTTCGCCAGCAGGGCGGTCACGTCCTCCACGCCGGACCCGCCGGTGAAGCGGACCCCGCCGTTCGAGGTCGCGGCGCCGCCGGCGATGGCCGAGTCGAGCCCGCCGGACGTGAGCTTGCTCTTGTCCTGCACCAGGATGAGGTCGAGTCCTCGAGCGCCGGGGCTCTTGTCCGTGACGGTCACGACACCAGCGACGTTCGCGGCCGAGACGCGCATGCGGGGACGCGCCGTGATGGCAGCGACGACGGCAGCGGCGACCTGGGTTGGCGTCGACGTGGCGGAGGTGCCGCCTGAGATCTCGACTCCCGCGCTGCGGTACTTCCACTCGGCGGCGGCGGTGGCGGTGCCGGGGCGGGTGATGGTGGCCGCGGCAGCGACCGCACCCCCGGCTGGGGTGGGCGCGGCGAGCATCAGGGTGACGCCGCTGCCGTCGAGGACCCGCAGGGCCGCGTGACCCATGCCCGCGAGCTCGCCTGCGCCGGCCACCGCGTCCACCTCCTCGGGGGTGGTGACCGCCACGCCGGCCGCGTCGGCGACGATGCTGCCCCCGACGCCCTTCAGGCCGACGAGCAGGCAGACGTAGCGGGCGCCAGCGGACGAGGCCCCCTGGCCGTACTTCGTCTTGCCGAAGAAGCCCGGATCCTTGTCGCCGTCGGAGAGCTCTTCGACGAATCCCTGGGTCACAGCGCATCACCTCCGGCGCCGCCCTTGGGCGCCTTGTCGTTCCTGGCCTTGGGGAAGCCCGCCTGGGCCGGCAGAGCCTCGGGCGCGGGGTGTGAGGCCGCAGGCGCGGCCGGGGCCGTCGCGTTCTGCAACCTCGGCCACCCCGCGAGCTGGGGGGTCACGGGCTCCTCCTTGGTGCCGGCGAAGTGCCAGGCCTCGACGTCGGGCAGCTCGTCGTGCTGCGCCTTCCACGCCTCGACGGCCGCCGTCTTCGCCTCTTCGAGGAGCACCGAGGGCTCCTCGAACGCCTTGAGCCCCACACGCTTCGCCGTGGCCGGGTCGGCCGCCAGCAGCTCACCGCCCAGGATGCGGTCACGGTGGTACTGGCTGTCGACCACTTCGAGCGGCTCGAGGTCGAACATGAAGCGCACGTCGTACTTGGCGCCTTGGTTGCCGGTGGGCTTCCAGGTCGCGCCGATCTCGGGGCGCGCACGGATCAGCTCCTGCGTGCGGGCCGCGCCGATGTAGATGACCTGGCCGGGACCGATGTGCTCGGGGTCGTACTGGACGGCGGCCGCGGGGCGCCCGTGGCGGTCCAGGGGCGCGGCGAACGGGTTCGCCACGACCTTGAGGGGCTTCTTGCTCAGCAGCTGCACGGGTGACTCCGTTGGGTGGGTCAGAACAGGAAGGCGCCCTGGGGCGTGCCGTCCTCGTGGACCAGCTCGCCCTCGAGCTCGAGGTGCGGCGCGATGTCGTCGGTGAAGCGCTCGAGGATCTCGCGCGTCGTGACGGTGAACTGGACGGCCTCGTAGCGGAGAGGCTTGGGCGCGCCGTCCACCTGGATGACCAGCACGGAGGGCTCCCACTGGCTCACGCGGATGCGGTCGAAGCCACCGACCTGCGGGACAGAGGAGCCGTCGTAGAGCGCGCGCTCACTCGCGGTGTGGCCGAGCGCGATGGCGCCGGCACCGGGCTGGCCCGGGACGGAGATGGAGAGGATGCGGACCACCTCGGTCGTGCCCTCGAGCGTCCAGCCACCGTCCGCGTCGGGCGGGGTGAGCGCCTCGGTGACCAGCTCGCCCTCGGCCGTCTCGCCGGTGATGGCGATGGGGTCGAGCGCGTAGGCGCCAGGGACGGCGGACGCGGTGAGGGTCACCCGGCGCGGGGAGATGACGCGGCGGGATCCGACGGCGCCGTCGAGGTCATTGCCCTCGAGCAGCAGCGGCGCCGCCCCGAGCAGCGTTGGCGTGAGGAACGCCTCGGGCAGCGCCGTGTCGAGCGGGTGGATCCAGCTCGGGTGAGCGCCGGCGGCGACGGCCGCGTCGAGCGCCTTGGCCAGCGCGTTGGCGAAGGGCTCGCGGATGCGCTGGTGCTCCTGCTGCGCGGGCGCGTAGACCCAGAGCAGGGAGATCGTCCCCTCCTCGATGCGGACGTCGGCGGCCCAGTCATTCGGCGTGCCGCGCGTGCGCCAGCCCCACATGGCCGGGAGGTGCTTCTCGTTGAACGATCGCTCCTTCGGGTCGTGCCCGAAGGCTGCGCGCACCGCAGGCTGGCCCTTGGCGATGGCGTCCCAGGCCGTCGCCGCTTGGGCGTTGAGCACGGCGCCAGCGAAGCGGAGGAGGGCCGACAGGCCCCTGTCACCGGCGAAGTCACCGGAGGCAGTCGGCGCGAGCGGGATGTCGACGGCGCCGTAGCGCGAGATCATCGGCCGAAGCGCTCCACGGCGCGCACAGCGGCCACCTCGAGCTCGGCCTCGAGGACCCGCTCGGCCTTCTGGTAGGCGCGGCCCATGAACGCATCCGGGGCGGTGCCCGGGTGGTTGACCTGCTCCTTGGACACCCACTGGCCGCCGATGCGGAAGCGCAGCATCGGCTTTCGCGCCTTGCCGTTCTTGCCTGGCTGCTGTGCGTTGCGCGCCTTGATGACGTGCGGAGACGTGCCGGCGTCCACGAAGGACGCGTGGCCGGCGTCGGCGCGGATCTCGCCCTCCACATCGCCAGCGCGACCACCGCCTCGCGGTGGCGTGGCCTGGATCGAGTCGGTCAGGTCGTGGCTGCGGTTCTGGTACCGGTGCGTGCTGCGCGCCTCGGCGGCGCCCTCCGTCACGGCGCGGTCCACGGCGGCCTCGAGGCCGCCGGCGAGCTCGCGCTGCGCCTCCTGCCATCCATCCTGAATCGCCGCGACGGCGGCGCCGATATCGATGGTGAGCATCAGTAGTCGCCCATGCCGTCGGCGAACGTGCGCGGCGGCGCCTCCGGTAGGTTGGGGTCGCCCGAACGAACCACCCCGCCCTGGTTGCTGGCGTTCTCCGGCGATCCGTCGACGTCGAGCCGCCGATTCCCCAGCCGTAGCGCTTCTAGGTCGGTGTCGAGCACCGACTTCAGCGTCTTCCAGTCGCGCTGGAGGACCTCCGGGTGGCGAGTCGCTGCGTAATACACCGCCGCGTCGAGTGCCAATCGCTTGATCTCGTTCGGCGGCGCCGCGCGCACCGCCGCGAGCGAATAGACGCCCCGGATGGCACCCTCGACGTAGCTGGCGGAGTCCGCCTGCAACTGCGTGATGGGGTTGGTATCCGGGTCGCCGCTGTTGTCGTCGTCGAAGAGCGCCTCGACGATGCTAGCCGACAGGCGCGCCTCAAGGTCAGCGCGCGCCCAGTATGGCACGGGTCAGACCTTCTCGAAGCGCCCGGGCAACGACGCGATGTCCACGTCGTTCACTTCTTCGATGGCACCGAGCATGAGCGTCTTGCCGCCCGACGAGACCGCACTGTCCCCGACGATGCGCACCAGCGTGTGGTCGGCCTTGGGCCCCCCGCGCGCCTTCATCAGCGCCTTGGCGTGCTTCACGTCATCCTCACGCGCGAGGAGGTTTTCCTCGTCACGGACGGAGACCTGCAGGTCGATGGGCAGCTTCGACTTCTTCGAGGGGTCGTCGAGGGCCTGGCTGGCCAGCGTCTCGCCGCCCTTCTTCACCACCGGGGTCTCCTCGGAGACAAAGGCCGCCGGCAGCGGGTTGTCCACCGAGGTGAGCGTCTCGTGGTCTCCCGCCTTGTCGTGCTTGGCGGCCGCGGTCTTTTCGTTCTTCGGCGTGGTCATGTGGTCTCCGTGGTCGTGGGCCTGAGCTCAGCCGATGATGGTGGTGAGGAGGTGGCCCGCGTCCGGTGCGACGATCTTGTAGTCCTCGCTCGTGGTCACGCGGCCGTAGTAGCCGCCCATGCGGCCGAGGGAGAGGTCGAACCACTGGTCCGTGCGGACCGGGCCATTGCGGAACGTGTACCCGAAGGACGCGTTTCGGATGGTCGCGCGCGTCGCGACCCGAATGACGCCGAACACGTTCGACCAGAGGCGCCCGTAGGCGGCCGTCTGACCGGAGTTGGCGCTGTCGTCCCGGGCCTCACCAACCAGGATCTCGTCGAGGCCAAAGTACCGCGCGACCTGCGTCGGCGTGGCGAGGCCATCCTTCGTGTACTGGAAGAGGCTCTTCACCGCCGGGTTGTTGGCGATGACGTTCCAGACGTCGAGCGATGTGTAGCCGACCTTCTTGCCCGGACCTCGCCCGGTCCAGAGAGACGCGGCAGCGTTTTGAATGTGCGTGATGATCTTGCCACCGCCGGACACGTCCCACCGGTCGCCGGCCGCAACCGCCAGGGAGGAGCCGAAGTTCGATGGGTTGGTGAGGATGGCGGCGTGCCTCTTCTCGCGCTTGTAGGCGATGCCCTCGGCGACGCCCTCCACCATGTCGAGCATCTCGTTGAGAGGCGCGTCCTGGTTGGCGATGGTCTCCTGGTCGACGTAGTTCTTGAGGCCGTAGCTCTTGCACGCGAACGTGTCCGGCGTGCGGGACTCTTCGATCTCGTTCGCAGAGCCGCGGGGCCCGAGCAGATCGTCCGGATACCCGAGGCGGTCCCGCTTCGGGTAGACATAGTACGTCCCCGAGAGCTTGTCGGCCTGCACAACGGGCATCAGGCGCTCGCCGATGTACTCGTCGTTGGCGTACTGGACGCTCATCGTGGAGAGCGTGCCGTTCTGGTGCACAGAGGCCGGGTTGATGGCCTTCTGCGCACTGCCCATGGCCAGGTGCTTCAGCTGGACGAGCTGCTCGTTCTCCCTGCGGAGAAGCGACTTGACCTTCGGGTCGTCGGACTGGAAGAGCTGCTTGAGCTCCTCCGACCAGTTCTCGAAGGCGATCCCCTTCAGCGTGCGCTGGTGGGGCTTGATGTCTTCCATCGTGAGTCGAGTCGTCATTGGCGTTTCCTTGGTGCCTGTGCGTTGGAGGTCAGGCAGACACGGCCGCGTTCGGGCACGGGAGCATCGCCACGTCATCGCCGGCCACGCCGCTCTGCAGCGCAAGGCCGATGACGTTCTTGAGCACGGTGCCGCCACCGAGGGTGCCGACGTTGGCGACGCCGTTGGCGACGCAGTTGATGAAGGCGTTGCGGGTCACGCCGCCGGTGCCGACCTTGACCTTGATCTGCGACGAGCCCGCCAGCATGGCGACCTGCACGCGCGCACCCGGTGCGGCGTCCTCGAGGAAGACGCCGATACCCATCTCGTTGGCGCCTGCGTTGGTCGCCTCGGTGTCGACGGCGCCGAGCTTGGCGACGCGCCCCGCGTTGGCCGCTGCGCCGACCACGTAGGTCTTGATGAGCGTGTACTTGAGGTCGATGTTTGCCCTGCTGGCCATGTTCGTCTGCTCCTAAATGTTGGTGCGGCGATCAGGCCGCGGACTTGGCCCGGCGAGCTGCCATGCTGCCCAGGCTCTCCCCGTCGTCCGTGTGGGACTCCGCGTTGGTCGGCGCCGGATCCTTGGTGACCACCGGCTCCAGCAGGCCGAGCGTCGTGCGCTGAGCCACCATCTTCTCGAAGAGGGGCCGGTTCGACCTGGCGAGCTCGACGAACGCCTCCTTCTCGGCGGGCGTGATCTTCACGCCGACGAGCGCCAGGACATCGCGGTCGATGGCGGCCGCCTCGGACAGCTCGACCCGGTCGCGCAGCGCGTCGCGCTCCTTCACCAGGTGCTCGTTCTGCGCCTCGAGCTGCTTGCTCTTGGTGCGCTCCGCATCCAGCGCCCTGTTCGACTCTTCGAGCGCGGCCTTCGCCTTCGTGATCTCGTCCATCGTGGACTTCTCCGTGTTGGTGGGTCTCTGTGCGCCGCCGCGCTGTTCGACGGGCGGTGAGTGCTTGTTGGCTGCCAGCGCGCGGGCTCGCAGCTTGGCGAGGCAGTCGGGGTTCGCCGGGATGGGCGTCACCGAGATCTCGAAGAGGTCGTTGTCCGACAGGACGAGGATCTCCTCGCCGGCTTCCTTCTCGTAACGGACGGTGCGCGGGTTGAACCCGACGGAGACTGCGCGGAGCGTCTGCTCCTGCACCGACTGCCAGACGCGCTCAGCCATCGGATTGGCCTTCTCGCTCGCGAACACGATGGTGGCATGCAGCGCGCCATCGACCACGCCAACGTTCTTCGCCTTGCCGATGGGCAAGGTCTCCTGCTGGAAGAGCTTGTTGTGGTTCCAGAGGACCACCGGGTTGCGGAGGTACCGGTCGAGGATCCACTTCTGCTCGACCCGCTCTCCGTAGGAGTCGATGGAGTCGGTCGAGCAGACGAAGTCGACTTCCCGGCTCTCGGCGCGTACCGCCCGCACGTAGAGGGGCAGCTCGACAGCTCGACCTGCGGGAGAGCTGCGTCGGCAGCGGACTCGTCACCCATGGCGCAGCCTCTTCGGCGGGTTGGTCCGCAGCTCGTCGGCGACCACGGATCGGTCGACGTATTCGGGCGCACGGTCGACGCGCGGCAGGGGATCACTGGGGAGCGGCCTGGCGCGGGGGAGCGCCGGATCAGGTCGCTTTGTCTTCTTGGTCTTCGTCTTGGTCTTCTTCATTGCTGGGCTCGGTGAGCTCGGAGACATCGACCTCGATACTGTCGCCCACGCATTCCTCGTCCTCGGAGGGCTCGGGGATGCCGGCCTGGTCGCGCACCCAGCTCGAGGGGATACGGAGGCCGGCCTTGGCGAGCGTCGACACCCCGTTGGCGAGGTGCACGATGTCCTCGGTGTCCTCCGTGAGGAACACGAAGTCAGGAATGGCAACGTCCGGGCCGAAGTTCATCCGCACGAGTGGCGCGATGAGGTGGCGTCGGATCGTGGCGGCAATGGCGCGGGCGTCTCCCTCGCGGATGTCCTTGCGGACCTCGTCGTGCACCTCGCCGAGGGACCGAGCGCCACGCTCACCGGACTCGGTGGTGAGCGTCTGGCCGAGAACAGCCTTGCTCATCTCGGCGCCGAGGAAAGCCGCCAGCCGCTCGTGGGCGGACGCCGCGGCGCTCTTGGGCCACTCGACGTCGACCTCGACGTCCTCGTTGTAGACGGCGATGCCGCTTGCCGTCATCGCCTCGAGGATGGCGATGAGGTTGTTGATGTCCTCGGTCGACGCGGTGTTCTTGTACTTGCCCTTGCGCCAGGGTTTCCAGCTGAGCTCGGCCAGCGCCATCCAGTCCTTCAGGTCCCAGTTCCTGAAGAGGGCAACCCACATCAGCGGCCGCACCAGACCCTCGCGGCAGGCGATGTCGCCGTTCACACGCGGTTGGTGGCAGAGGAACTTGCCCGGGTGGGCGCCGCGAAAGTCGACGCCCGGGTAGGCGACGGCGCCGACCTGGTCCCACCACATCAGGCGGCCGGTGGCCTGGTCGTAGACGAAGCGGCGGGGCGAGACGAGGTTGAAGGCGCGCGGGACGAGATAGCCGCCCTGCTCCCTGAGCAGCGTCTCCGCGACCGCGTGGCCGTAGTAGTTCGCACCGTTCAGGTGAGCGACCAGGTCAGCGAAGGACCGTTCCTCGCCGTCGCCGCCTTCTGCGCCCCAGAGAGCGCCCTCGACCCACTCGGCGACCTTTCGGTCGCGTCGTCGAGGCTTCTTGCGGCCAGGCTTGACCGCCGGGAGGACCATCCAGTCGAGCCCGTTGAGCGCGGTCTCGCGGGTGTAGAGGACGCTGTGTAGGTGGCAGTCCTTCTGCCTGGCGTCGTTGGCCAGGTCGACGAGCCGGTACATGTAGCCGGCGTCGGCGTCGCGCAGGATCTCGGAGACGGCCTGCGGCGTGAGGCCACCGCCGATTCGCTGCAGCTGCAGCCGGTGCGGCGGGGGCCGGCGGATTGGGCCGGTACGGCGATCCCCGCGCGCCGCTCGACCCCGCCGCTAAAGAGTCGGCGGAGCGGGTCGTACCAGGCCACGAGGTCAGCGCACGCCGCGCCCGCCGGCGGTGTGGTCCGGTTGGTGCGAGGAGGTGGTGGGCACGAAGGGGTGGCCCTCGCAGGCCCGGGTCAGGGCGCCGACGAGGGCCGTCGATGCGGTGCGGTGAGGGTGCGGATCGGGCGATCCGGGTCGCGCTGCGCTCTCGCGCTGACACGTGTCCCGAAGCCGTCGTGAAAACCACGCTATCTCACGGGGTTTTCAATGCAAGCGACAGGTAGCGACAGACCATGCCAACCAGCGTCACGCGGCTTTTCCGCCGAGAATGATGGTGTGGGCGCGAATCCACGCCTTCAGGTCGCCGTGCCTGATCCAAACGCGGTTCGCCGGTCCCTTCGCCACCTCAAGGCCACGCCGATCCACGTAGCGCTGCGCCGAGCGCACGCTGACGCCGAGGACGGCGGCGATATCGTGCCACGTCTCGTAGACGTAGCTGTCGGGCTTCTCCACCTCGGTCACCGTGCGCATGACACTACCCAGACCCCGCCGGCCTTCTCGGTAGCCTGCTTCAGGTGAGATCGGACCTCGTCGCAGTCCCGGAACCACTCACCGCGCATACGAAAGGCGGCGAGGTCGCGGTGCAGGTCGAGCTCGTGGCATCCATCGGCGTACTCGTTGTATCCGCTGATGAGCGCCACGACCGCGAGTGGGTGCGGACACGGGGTCTGCAACGACTCGATGCGGTTTCGGAAGTGCTTCGCCGAGCCAATCTTGAGGAAGCCGCTCCCCACCGCAGCCACGGCGTAGGCGCCGCCGGTCGGACCCTTGTAGCCCTTCATGACCTGCACGGTGTGGCCCAACTTCTCGAGCCAAGCCACCGCCGCAGGCCAACCGTTGCGCTTGTGCTTCCTGCTCTTCGTCAGGTCCGGTGGGGGCATCGGGCCGATCCACTGCTCCTCGGCGACGGTTCGGCGCGGCTTGGGCTCCGCCTCGATGATGCGCGCTGGCTGGGAGTGGCGCTCCCAGGGTCCCACGATGCACGACCCACCACGTGCGCGGCTCACGGCCGCACCCGAATCGGCATTGGCACGGGCGCCTCCCACCGGTACACCCGCGACGTCTGCGGCCGCGCGGGCTTCGGCGGCGCGATGCCAGCCGCCTTCCGGAAGGCCGCGAGCGCTGCGCGGTGCAGCTCCCGGACGCGTTCGAGGTGCCGCTGCACGTCGGCCTTGTCCTTCAGGCGCACCAGCCAGGCGCCGGCGCCGTGCTCATCCATCAGCGGCCGCTCGCGCGGCAGCTGGCGCGGCAGCCGGATCTCGTACTCCCGCTCGCGGCCGAGCCACAGCGCTGCGAGGTCGAGTTCCTCGCCGTGCAGCTCATCGAGGCCGCAGCCGAGCCGCACCGGACGCCAGCCAAAGAGGAAGCCGAGCCGCGCGCGCAAGTCCTTGTCGCTCTCGATGTAGTGGCAGAAGTCCACGGGCACGCCGAGGGGGTGCAGCGCGTCAGCTTCCACCGGGGCGCGCTCGCCGTGCTTGGCACCCTTCGGCAGCGTCAGCGTGGCCCGCGTGGCGTCCTTCGGCGCGGGCGCGATCAGCAGAGCCACGCCGACGAGGTCCCCGAATCGGCTGACGAGCTCGAGGCCGACGCCCTTCGCGCCCAGGGCCTTGTCGGCGTAGGCCTGCCAGTAGGAGGCGTCGACCGAGTAGACAGCGGCGAGGACGTCTCGCTCGGTGGGCGTCAACGCCGCCAACCAGCGGCGCACCTCGGCGCATCGCCGCACCAGCCGGGATCTGGCGTGGCTCCACCCGCGCGGCGCCCAGCCGTCCTCGCTTTCGGCCTCGCTGACGTGCCCGGCGCGCCGGTCGATCTGCGACCCCTGCACCGAGCGCAGCCCAGCGGCCGGCTCCCAGTCCTGGAAGTACTCGCGGAGCCGTACCTCGGCGCCGCCACCCTGCTCCTGGTCGTGCTCGTCCATGGCCATCTCCTCCCGTGCGCCGGGGCCCGCCCGGTGCGTCATCCGAAACCCCGCGCGCGGTTGCTGCCCCACCGGCCGCCGGGCAACGCCTTCGGCGGCGGATCGATGCGCGTCGGCGCAGCGCCCGCCTGAACACACGCCAGCACCACGGCCATCAGGACGTCGCCGTGCGACTGCCCCTGCTTGGGCAGGATGACCTTGATCTTGCCGCCGGGCAGCGGGCGCGTGGTCGTGCGCTTCATCTGCGTCACCAGCCGCGCGTCGTTGGGCAGCTCGCACCGGCCCTCGGCCATCAGCGTCCGGAACGCCGTGAAAGCCTCCGTCTGACCCTCCATGGTGGGCGCCCACTCCTCGTAGGATATCCTCTGGTCACCGCGTTTCACATTGGCGAGGTACTCATGCGCTGCGTCCGCGTAGTGCAGATCTCCACGCATCGAGCGCGCTCCGTAGTCGAGGCACTTCTCGGCGAACTCCCTCACCACCATGCTCGGCTTCAGCGGCTTGCCCAGCTCAGGCCTGCGCTCCTCGTGGTACGCGAGCCGCACGCCGGCCCCCTGCATCCGAGCGATGGCGAGCGCGGAGCTGTTCTTGCGGAAACCAAGGTCGACGCCCGCGAAGTGCCGGTGCCCGGGAATGGGCTCGAGAAACATCGGCCGGCCCTTGTCGATTGCGCGCACCAGCACTTCGTCGGGGAAGAAGTTGGACGAGTTGGCCGACAGCGGGATGGCGTCGTACTCGCGCGCGGCGTTGTCGGGGTCCCGCTCGCGCTCCGCCACCTCGTCCTCGAGGGAGAGCGTCGGGTTCATCGACCGCGAGTCGCTGTGGAACGCCACGGCGCGGCCCGGGTTGCCGAACGCCTCGGTGAACATCTCGTGGTACGGCCCGGTGTCGGCCCACGGTGAGCTCGGCACCCACGCCTGGCCCCCCGGCAGGAGCCGCGGCATCGCGGCGCGGAGGTTGTCGGGCAGGTTGACCGCGCCGTCCTCGTCCTCGTGAAAGTCGGCCTCGTCGAAGATGACGCCGGCGAGCCAGGTGGAGCGCAGGTTGAGCCCGCCGCTCGAGGCCGCGACGAGCTGCACGGTCACCTCGCGCCCATCGGGCCGGCGGATGGTGCAGCTTTCTGCGCCGTCCTTCACCAGCATGGGCGCCAGCACCGTCGACGCCTTCATGGTGCCGACGAGGTGGTGGAACGGCGCGCCGCTCACCTTCAGCACCGGCGCCACGATGAGCGCGCGCACGAGCTCGCCGCTGCGCACGTTGGCGAAGTCGGCGCGCAGGATCGACGTGAGCAGTCCCAGCGCAGCGATCAGCGACTTGCCGGCGCGGACGCCGGTCCGAGGGATGACGATGCTCGGGCGGGTGGCGGGAAGCTCATCGACGCCGAAGTGGAAGCGCATGCGGTCCGGCGAGACGATGCCGTCGAGGTGAGTCCCGTCGGCGGCGCGCACCAGCGCGAGTTGCGCCGGCGAGGGGGCGAAGTTGGCGAGGTCCGGCGCGGTGAGGACGTGCTCGAGGGTGACGCGTGGGCCCAGGCGGCCACCGGCGCCGCCGTCGTCCCGCAGCGCGGCGAGGAGGTCTGCGGCGAGGGAGGTCACCGGCGGGCCTTCTCGGGGGCCACCGTCACCGTGTCGTTCCACTCGGCCACGTAGCGCTCGTCCCCCATGACCAGCGTGTCCCAGCACACATGCCCCGTGGGCCCGTCGAGCGGGTCGGTCGTTGGCGCGCTGCAGTAGCAGCAGGCCCACGCAGCGTGCTTCGGCGGCCGCTCGCCCCCCGCGCACCTCCTCCCGCCGGCCCCGTTCGCTCTCCGGCGCCCTCTCCTCCGGCTCCGGCGCGCCCAGCACCGGCACCTCGGTCACCACCTGGCGGCCGTCGACGAGGAGGGTGATGCGCCGCCAGCGCAGGGGGGCGAGGGAGCGGGGGATCACGACGCACACCACCGCTTTCGAATCCGAGGCTTCCCCTCTCGGCGACGCTGCGCCTGCAGCTTGCGGCCGAGCCGGATCCAGTGCGCTGGCGACATCTCGTGCAGGCGATGCAACCGGAACAGGGTGTCCGTGCCGGCCAGAGCAGGCTGCTCGGCGTACCATCGCGCACAGCGGAGCGAGGCGCAGCAACCGGTGAGGCGGCGGGCGCTCACCGCTCGGCCCAGGAGATGGTGCCGTCGGGGCGAGGCTCGCTCGACATCCGAACTCGCAGTTCGCCTTGCATTGGTGAGCGCAGCGGCGTGGTCACTTGCCACCTCCGAGGGCAGCGCGCACGGCGGCGAGTGGTGCGGCCCATGGCGCGTGGTCGGTCAGCAGGTAGCCGCACAACTTGCAGTGGCCGGGGCACGGCGTGGCGCAGTCTCTGGACTTGGCGCAGAACGGATCCAACTCCGGCACGTGGTCCGGCTCGCGCGAACCATCACGCAGCGCATCCACCAGCGCGCGCACGGCGGCGCGGAGGGGAGTCTCTGAGTCCTGCTCGGCGTCCACCGCTGCCCGTCGAGCCGCACGCCGGTTACCGGCTGCGGCGGCTAGCTCCTCCAGCGGCGCCAGCGAGGTCTCGCGGTCCGCCCCACCCTCGCCAGCCGGGGGCGCGGGGGCATTCGGACACGAGCCGATGTCCGTCGGTCCGCACTCGCCGCAGAGATCGAAATGGCCCGCAATGGCGTCGTATGCGGCGATGGCGTCGTACACGTCAGTGCACGGCCAGCCGAAACGATCGCCGTGGATGCGCGCCGCCTCGACCACAGCCTCTGCCGCGGCGAGGCGTCTGCTCGGCACGCGTCGGATTCGGACGAGGACGCACGATGGGTGCACATCCTCGGGCCTGTAGTCGTAGACGCGCCGACCTTCCTTCGTCGGCCGATAGCCGAGCCTCTCACCGGGCTGGCTGAAGTACCACCATCCGTCGCGCTTTCGCTTGAGCGCCCAACGGTCCGTCGGCAGGTCCGGGCTGCGGCCCGCGCGCGGTGGGTCGATCGGCTTGCTCACTTCACACCTCCCGCGGGACCGTCGGCCCCGACTCCACCAGCACCACCTCCGCCAGCGGCAAGAGCCGCCACGCGCACCCCAGGCACCGCACCAGCGGCCACCCACGGGGCGACGCCGCGCAGGCGAAGAGCGCCACGCCGGTGGCCCCGCAGGACTCGCAGGTGGCGGGGAGCGTCACGCGGCGTGCTCCTTCGTCCCGACCGCCTCGCCCAGCGCGCGCACCGCGCCCTCGACGATTTGCTTCGCCTCAGCCTGCCGATCCGGCGGCGCGCCCTGTGCGATCACCTGCAGCAGCAGCCGCATCGCCTCGATGCGCTGCATGCCCACCAGCGCGCGGATCGCGTCGGCGATGTCCTCACCCTTGAGCTCTACCCGGTGCTGCTTCGGCGCCTTTGCTCCGGTCAGGTCGCCGTACTTGTCGCTCAGCGCCGCGATCGCCCGCGCAGCTCCCTCCGCGCCCATTCCAGACCGCCCGCACGCCTCGCAGAACCCCTCGTGGATCTCCTCCTCGACCTTGTCGAAGCCCATGTCGAGCATCCGAGCCATCAGGAGCTTCGCGTTCGGCTCGAGCAGCAGCTGCGCCAGGCGCGATGCCTCGGCCGTGTAGTTCTCGACGGTAGAGACGGCCACGCCCCACCCGGCGGCGAGCAGCTCTGCCGTCTCTCCGCGGACGTACTCGCCCTTGGCCATGAGCGCGGCCACGTGCAGCAGCCGGTCGGTGACCTCCCGGCGGGCGGCCCGCTTCGCTCGCACGCGTGACTCCCTATCGGGCTGGGCGGCGGCCGGCTCGCCCTTCGAGCTGCTCATCGGAGCGCCCCCCGTGTCCCGAGTCCCGACACGCCCCCGACCTCGCCCGACAACATCGGGACACCGATTCGCCAATACTTCCCCCTCCTTGTCCCAACCTCCCCAACCTTTAGAGAGAGAAGAGAGAAGAAGAGAGAGAGGAGAGAACCGCCGTTGCCACAGAGGATCTTGGGCATGGTGTTGGGGTCGGTCCACTTGGGACACGTGCGGCCAACGAAGCGGCACCATTGACGAATCACTTGGCCAACCCCCCGGCAATGGTCTGGACACGGCGGTAGACCCACCGGCGATCGCTCCTGGACCCGAGGCGCACTCGGACGTAACCGAGCGACTGCAGGCCCGAGGCAACGCGCATCTGCTCGCCCCGCCCCCACTTTCCAGCCTCGAGTCCGAGGGCGTCCTTGAGCAGCTCGCTGACGGTGAAGTCGCGCTCGCCGACGCGGGTGATGTAGCCGAGGAGGAGCCCCTCCCACTCATCGCCCTCGGCGCGGGGCTCTTGCTGTTCCTCGCACAGCACGCGTTCGTCTTCCGACTCCGGCCACCAGGGCGCCCCGCCCTCGAAGGCTGCGACCGCCTCCGCCCACAGAAGCTCCCGGTCGCGCGCGAGCGCCTCTAGGTCGATGCGGCGGCACTCCACCGGCCAGAAGCGCCTGTTGCCGGTCCGGTCCTGCAGATAGTTGCTCCCGTTCGTCGTCCCCGCGAACACGCACCCACGCGGCACATGGACGGTGCGGCGCCCGTAGGGCGGGCGGTAGCTGTCCACCTCGGAGGTGAAGAAGGCCTTCGCCCGGGTGGCGTCGGCGCGGCGGAGGGAGTCGAGCTCGGCCAGCTCGACGATGAGCTTCCCCTGCAGGCCCAGGTACGCGTCCTTGCTGTGCAGGTCGATGGCGGTGTCGGAGAACCACTGCGTGCCAGCGAGAGTGCGGAGCGCCGACGACTTCTTCAGACCCTGCTCCCCTTCGAGGATGAGCACGTTGTCGGCCTTGCACCCGGGCCGGTACGTGCGCGCCACGGCGGCAGTGAGCCACCAGCGGCCGACGGCAGAGGCGTAGGCGGTAGCCGGGGCGCCGAGGTACGACGCCAGCCAGGTGTCGAGGCGGCGCTGGCCATCCCAGCGCAGCTCGGCCATCCAGTCCCGTACCGGGTGGTAGGGGGAGGCAGCGGCGGCGATGGCCACTGCGCGGTCGCAGTCGGAGACGCCGATCTCGAGGCCCATCTCGCGCACGACCCACGCCGAGAGGCGGGCGGTGTCCTCATCGCTCCACGGTCGCCCGAGCAGCTCGGCGCCCGGCATGTCGGACTGGTGCCAGGGGGGGTCCCGCACCGTCGTCTGCTGGGCGTGCAGGTCCCAGCGGATCTTCCCCGCCCACGCGGGGTGATGCCGCAGGATGACGACGACGTTCTCCGCGTGCTTGACGATGATCCGCTGCCCCTTCGTCCCGGTGCGCGTGACCAGGAGGTCGGACCAGGAAGCCGCAGGCGGCGCCGGGCCGTCGGGCGGAGGCGCCGAGGCGGCGGGCGGGGGCGGGGACGGCGCAGCACGCCCGGGGGGCGCGCGGTCCTCGAAGTCGGGCACCTTCGTCGCGCCCTTCGCCCCCGCGAACTTGTGCTCCAGCTCCTTCTCGCTCCACGGCGGCTGGCACGTGGCGTTGTAATCGACGAGCAGCCGCCACGCGTCCGACTCCGCCAGCCCCTTCGCCATCCACCCCACGAGGCGACGGGCGGCGTCGAAGGTCTGATCGTGCCCACCGCTGCCGCTGATGGCCGGAGGGAGCGTTGCCATGTAGGCGGTCGCGCGCTTCAGCACGTCGCCGGCGGTGGGGGAGGAGGAGGGCGCCGGCACCCGGATCGGCACCACCTTCCGCTCGCGGATGCGCTCGTAGATGTGATCGGGCAGCAGCGCCGGCTCGACGCACACCGTCCACCGGTAGCGGTTGCCGGAGAGGTGGAGGGACGGGGCAACGACGATCTGCCCGTTCCGCACCTTCACGTCGAGCTTGGGCAGCGCCTTGCGGTTCGGGATCTCGCTGGCGTCGTGGTTCGCGGCCAGGCGGAAGATGCGGTGCTCGCCCTTCCCGGAGCCGGTGGCGGCGGTGAGGGTGGGAGGCAACTCGCCGAGGGAGGCCAGGGATGCCATCCCCTCCTCGCCATCCGCATCGAGGGCCACGTAGCGGGACCCCATCAGCAACCCGATGTTGCCGCGGTGGCTCCGGAAGGTCTGACGAACGATGTCGATGTCGCTGCTTGCGTGCTGCTGGCACGCGACGTGGACGGGGTGCTTCCCCTGCGAATCGCAGTCGAGGTCGCGGCAGGTGCAGGCACCGCCGTCGCGGAGGCCCCAGAGGGGGAGTGGCTCGAATCCGAGCTGCGCGTACATCTCGGCGGCATGAGCGATGGTGGTGGAGTCGTCGGGGAGTGCGAGGCCGGAGCGGGGGGCGACGACAGAAACAGAGGGCACCGGGCGACGCCGCTGGATCTCCGCCCACCACTCCTCGATCACGGCGTCGTCCGCCGCGGCGGAGAGTGCCTGCCTGGCGGCGGCGGCGGCGGCGGCGTCGAGCCCGTGCGCCCACGCGACGACATCCGTTGCGAAGAACGCGCGCTCGTCCTTGGCAAGGCGAGCGATCAGGCCATCCACGAAGGACACGTCGGCCACTGGCGCGGTCACGCAGCCCTCCAGTTCGGATGAGCCGCGCGGAAGGCGTCCCGCTCGTGCGGATGGAACTGGCTGAAGACGATCCGGTGGCTGGAGTCGCTCTGCCCCTCGGGAAGCGGGAGGCCACAGAACCGGCAGAGCGGTTCGAGGTGGGCGACGGAGAGGGCCGCCACCGCCACGTCGATGCGGCGCTGAGAATCTTCCTCGACCTTCGAGGCGCGGAGCTGTGCAAGAGCGATTCGGCTCTCGATCTCGTTCATTTGGCGCTGCGACGCGTGCGCCGCGTTCAGCATTTGCTGCTCGAGGTCGCGCTTCTCGGCCGCGCATCGCGCTGCCTGCACAGCGGCTTCGGAGGCCCTCTGCTGAGCCTCAACTTCCTCCTGGCGGCGCCTCGCGATCGCGGTGTCGTATAGGCAGAGGCGGCACGGAACCGACGCCGCCGTGCCGCGCAGGTACACCCAAGGCTTGCCAGCCAGCACCTGCGTCGCGTCCAGCTCGAGCCACGTCACATCGATGGCCGCGAGCTCGGCGGCCTTCTCGTCGTCGACGGCGTGGGAGAAGCACAGCTCGAAGGCGACGCTCGGGAGCCCTGCCCGGAGCAGGAGGACGTCGGCGCGGCGAGTGCCCATCGCGGCCTCGATCTCGACACCTGAGGCACCCTCAAGGCCGCCGAAGGTGTCGAACACGATCTCGTGCTTCGGACACATCCGTCCGATGAACGGCGGCGGCTCGACGCCGGCGAGCCAGTCGCGGAGCCGCTGGGCCACAATCTGCTTCGACATGTTGTGCTCCCACGACTCCCCCTCGTGGGCTCCGCCATCGCAGTGGTAGAGGTGCGGGCGCTGGTGCGTGCTGTCGGCGGCCCGGACTCGGATGCGCTGGCCACAGGCCGGGAGAGGGCAGAGGTAGTCGATGCCCGTCGCGCAGCGAGACGGGTGGATGAGCCGTCCGTCTGCGCCGCGTGCCCAGAGGTTCTTCAACCCCGTCACGTCCTGGATGGGGCCGCTCACCTCCGGCCCCCTGCCCTGCAGCGGTCCACTGCAGCAAGCGCGTCCTCGACCCTCCGCACCACCTCGACATGCAGGCCACGGCGGGACGCGGCGCTGTGCCACCGCGACTGCACGTCGCTCACCACCCCCACCTCGGTTTTCAACTCCAGGCCGAACGCGCGTCCTTCGACGGCGCCGACGAGATCCGGGCTCCCGACCCCCAGGCCGTAGACGATGCGGTGCCGCTGGGTGGCGGCCACGGCAGCCTCCATCGCGGGCCGGCCGAAGGGCCGCAACGCCTTCTGCAGCGCGAAGAGCAGGTCGCCGGTGTAGCCCTGGCCCACCTCGTTGCGGGCCAAGAGGATCCCCGGGTAGCGCCCGAGGGCCAGCAGCACCTGGCGCTCCAGCTCAGCCTCGGTGCGGTGACGGGCCGCCGTCACGCGGCCCCCGCGGCGGCGCCGGGCCGCTCCGGCACCATGGCCACCGTGAACCGCGGCCACGCGCCGGTGGTCTGGTGCCACTGGATGGCCGCCCACTGCGGCTTGTAGCCCCGATCCCGCTGCGTCTCGACGAGCTGCACCCACCGCTCCCACGCATCGCCGGAGCGTGGGACGCGGGCGAGGCGCTGCTCGCGCAGCTCCTTCTTGGAGACCCGCGGCGGCTTGGGCGGAGGGAGCGCCGCGCCGCACTCCCGGCAGGTTCGGAACGGCCGCTGCCACGAGAGGCAGCTCTTGCAGCACACCACCGCGGTGAGCGCCTCGACGGGGCGGCACGCCACGCCCGTGAGGGAGTACTCCCGATCGAGGTCGGGGTGCCCGCGGCGGTGGATGTTGCCGCGGAGGTCAAGGACCAGGCAGAGCGGCTTGGAGGCGTGCACGCGGCGCCCCCGCCCGATGCTCTGCAGGTAGGGCCCGTCGTGCGAGAAGGCGGAAGCGAGCATCACCACCGCGGCCCTCCTGACGTTCACGCCCTCGACGAAGAGGCGGAAGTTGCAGATGACGTCGAGGCTGCCGTCCTCGAGCGCCAACACCGCCCACGTGCGCTGCTCGCTCGGGGTGTCGCTGTCGACGTGCAGGGCGCGCACCCCGCGGGCGCGCAGCGCCTCGGCGATGGCGCGAGAGTGGGAAAGGGACGAGGCGAACACCAGCCCCGGCGCCCCTGCGGCCTCCCGCACCCAGACCTCCGCGGGGTCGTCGGCGAGCGCCTCGGAGAAGGCGTCCGGGGCGAGCACGCGGCAGGGCGCGAGGTGGCCGGCGGCGACCAGCTCGCCCACCTGCGGTCCCTGCACGATGACCTGGTAGCCAGCGTCGCCCAGGCCGGAGCCGTCGCCCCTCTGCCCCGTTGCGGTGAAGCCGAGGCGACGCGCGACGTGGTGGCGCGCGAGGACGGCCAGGCACGTGGCGGCCTTGGCCCGGTGCGCCTCGTCCTGAATGAACAAGTCGACGGGGAGGGCGACCTCCCGCGCATGGAGCGTCTGCCAGGAGGCGATGGTGACGGGGGAGTCCTCCGCCCCGGGGTCGTGGTGGCCAAGGAGCACGCGCGAGGGGACGCCGGCCGCGGCCAGGCGGTCCCGCACGTCGAGGGCAATCTCCTCGAGGTGCACGGCGAAGAGCGCGCGCCGGCCCCAGCCGGCGGTGCGGCGCAGCCAGTCCGTGATCATGTCGCCCTTGCCCGACCCGGTGGGAGCGATGTTGAGGACGCCGGTGCAGCCCGCCGCGAGGTGGCGCCGGGTCTCCTCGTACATGGCGAGCTGGTAGTCCTCAGGGGCACGGCGCCCCCTCTCCCGCGCGCCACTCCGGCCGCACCCCCTCCGGACACCGCCGCATCGCCTCCTCGTAGACGGCGCGGACATCCGCCTCGTCGGCGCCGGCGAGGAGCCAGGCGATGCGGACACGCAGGTCGGGGCCGGCGGAGGCGGTGACGCCGTGAAGGGCGCAGGGGGCGAGGCCGCAGTCGCTCATGAGGCGGCTCCGAACGGCATGGGGAGCTGCCCCGCCCGCGCCGCGGCGAGGGTGAGCCCCTGCTCCTCGGCGGCGAGGCGCTCGCGCGAGGTGGCGGCGTACCGCTCCTGGCACTCGATGCCGAGGAACCGGCGCCCACGCCGCAGCGCCGCCACCCCCGTTGTCGACGCGCCCGCGTGGGTGTCTAGCACCACCTCGCCGGGGTCACTGAAGAGCTCGACCAGGCGCACGAGGAGGTCCTCGGGCTTCTGCGCAGTGTGCACGCGCGCGCCGCGGTTGCCGAGCCGGTTGGCCTCGATCGGCACCGACCACACGGCTGGGTGCCCGCCGCCGTTCCAGCGCTTGCGGCCCTTGCGGTGGGCGACGACGATGGCCTCGAAGCCGACGGCGGGGCGATCGCCGGAGAACTGCGGCGTCCCGCCGAGCTTCACCCACGCGCCCACGCGCACCGGCTCGAGCCCGGCGCGCTGGAGCGCTGCGCGCCAGAGGTGCACCGACTCGACATCGCAGAAGACCAGGACCCAGCGGCGCACGAGCCGCGCCCACTGTCGCGCGACGGCGCGCATCTCGGCCTGGGTGATGTGGTCGAAGCCCAGCTCTGCCTTCCGCGCGAAGCGGCAGTGGTGCTCGGCGGTGTCGGGCAGGCTCGCGCCCTGCCGCACGCGCGTGTGCACGTGCTCCGAGTACGGTGGGTCGGCGATCGCCACGTCGATGGAGAGGTCGGGGAGGCGCTTCAGCACCTTCTGCCAGGGCGCGTGCTCCACATGCCAGCGCGCCCGCTGCTCGAGAACGTCAGCGACGGCGGTCACGCAGCCTCCATGACGGACCGCACCTCGGCCTCACCGACCGGTGGCGACACGGCGTTGCCGAGCGCGCAGGCGACGTCGGTCAGGGTCGCGTCGGCGGGCCAGGTGTAGCTGTCGGGGAAGCCCATGCCGCGCGCGAGCTCGCGCAGGGTGAGCCAACGGTACCGATCGCCGTCGACGAGCACCCATTGCCGCTTCGTGGTGATGGTGCGGATGGGCTGGGAGAGCGGGATGCCCGCGTGCCCAGTCGTGTGCTGCACGAGGCACGTCCGGCGCCAGCGGCGAGCGGCGGCAGCCATCCGATCGCGCGAGTCCGCGCCGGCCTCGGCGATGGGGCGCCAGCCGTCAACGTCGGCCTCGATGCACGGTCCGAAGGACGGCTCGGAGATCGACCGCGGCGGCGGTCGCACAGCGCGGCCGGAGAGCACGCCGGCGATGAACAGGCGCACCCGTCGCTGCGGCACGCCGTGGTCGGTGGCGCACGTCTCGTGCTCGCTGAGCGAGTAGCCGAGGCGCTCCAGGGCGGCACGCCAGATTGGGAACAGCGTCCATCGGCGCATCGCGAGGACGTTTTCGACCAGAAGGGCAGCGGGGCGCGTGACCTCTGCGCAATCGACGACGGCCCAGGCCGTAGCGCGCATGGCGTCGTGGTACGGCCGCCGTCCCGGCTGCGACGCGTGCGAGTGGCCCTGGCAGGCCGGGGAGGCGAGGAGCAGGTCGAAGGCCGGGAGCGAGCTCCAGTCGGCCTGGCGCAGGTCCTGGCACGCGTGCTCGACGCCCGGGTGGTTCGCCGCGTGGAGGTCGACGGCGAAGCGCCAGTGGTTGGCGGCCCAGACGACGCACGCCCCGGCGCGTTGGGCGGACTCGGTGAAACCACCCGCACCGGAGAAGAGGTCGATGGCGATCACGCGCTCCCCTCCCCCACCTTCGCCGGCCGCGGCTGTACCCCGCGGCGCCGAAGCCTCTCCAGCGACTCGCGCCGGGCCTGCTCCATGTGCTTCGTGCAGCGACTGCGCCCGGGGGCCGCGGCGGCGGAGCAGCGGACGCAGCGACCCGCGCGGCGGCGCCCGAGGTAGTCGCCGCCGCTCATGACGTGCGCTCCCGGCGCTCAGCCACGATGGCGGCGCAGGTCTCTGCGGCCGCCAGCGTGCCGTGGCCGACCACGGCTGGCAGGTGATGGATGCACCTCGGGACCCAGTAGCGGGTGCCGCTGTCGCCGTCGGTGACGGCCACCTCGACGCCCGACAGGACCACCCTTGTGGCGGCGTAGCCGCGGCGGTCCTTCACGACGCCGCTCCCCGCCGCGCGGCGATGGCGGCGGCGCCGAGCGCCTCGGCGTCGGAGAGGGAGAGGGCGTGGCGGCCGCCGACGGAGAAGAGCCAGGGGCCGTCGTCCGCCACCGGGGTGGCGAGGAGGGCCACCGAGGACGGCGGCGGGTCGTCGTCGGTGCGCATTGGTTCGCCCGAATGGATGAACCCATGGCTCGTGTGGGCGTGTCCTACGGATGAACGCGCGTGGATCTCTAGAAACGGCAGACGCACGGCCGTACCTCTCAGCGATGGGAGTTGTCGGACTCGGCGGACAGCAGGATCTGCAGAGCCACAGCGCGGCGGAGGCTCTTCGGGGCCTTGAGGATGTCGCCCAGCAGCACGGCGCTCCGCCCGGTCACGACGTCGTGGACCCACGACTGGTCGACCTCGAGAACGGCGGCGAGGAACTGCTGGGAGACGTTCTGCTCGCGCATCGCGGTGCGCACGATGTCGGTGGCGAGGATGGCACCGGCGCGCCGCACGGTGGAGCGCAGGCGCTTGCCGCGCACGAGGGGCGCGGAGGGGGGCGGCAGCGTGGCGGGGGCGGGCATGGGTCAGAACCAGCCCGTCTGCATCGCAGCGCGCCGATACTGGAAGCGCAGACGGCTGTAGAACTCCCGTGCCGTGTTGCATTGGCGCAGAAGCACCAGCACGGTGCCCATGTCGTTCCGGATGAGCTTGTGCCGGGCCTCGGTGAGGAACTGGTAGTTCAGAGACCCATCGCGGGGGTCAGGGTTGCGGGCCTTCAGTTGCTCGTAAACGACATCGCCAAGGACGATGCGGTAGATGAGCCCCATGGGGCGGCGCAGTCGCGGGTCCATGCGCCCGGCGCCGGTCCAGACCGGCCAGCGCCAGAGGCGACACATCTCCTGCACGGTGTCGATCTCCCAGATCGTCGACGCGTCGCCAGCGGTGAGCCGCAGCGACAGGGCGACGAGCTCCTTCTCGGCCGCGGTCTTGTCCAGCGTGCCGCGCAGGAGGCCGGGCATCACCTCGTCGGCGAGCCAGCGGCGGAGCTTCTTGCCGAGCGGCTTGTCGGTCTTCAGCGCCACAACGTGGACGCCGGTCTCGAAGAGGACGGTCAAGTTGGTGGTTTTTGCGAGCGTGGAATCCACGCTCCCAGAAAGCGACTTGAACTCGCGCAGTTGCTGGCCACGAAGGACGGCGGAGTCCTTGCCATCGATCAGCTCGTCCGCCCAGTCGCTCAGCGCCTTGCGCCAGCCGGCGGGCGTGTAGCCGAGCGCATCACCGATCTCCTGGGCGATCCAGCAGGGCCGGCCGTTGAACAAGAAAACGCGCACGGGGCGCGCCTCGAAGTGGAAGACCTTCGCGAGGGCGGACATGACCTAGGCCGCCTTCCCGGCGCGTGCGGGCTTGGAGAACATCTCGACGGGGCACTCGCCATCGGTGATCTCGGCGATGCGAAGAGCGTTCTCCAGCTGAGGAACCTTCTTGCCCAGCTCCCAGTCGCACCAGGTTGCCTGCATGACGCCGACCTTCTTGCCGGCGGCGTCTTGCGACAGTTCTGCACGGACACGCCATGCGCGCAGTCGCTGCCCCGCGGTGAGTTGCACACGAGGGGACGAGGCGTGCCGAGGCTTAGTCATGGCGGTAGCTAAAGCATTAGCGATTACAGGGCGCTTCGGCAAGGACTTTTCCGAGCCCGACGCCGCGAGCGCCCCGGCTATCGTTTCGGCGATGGCTCAGAAGCCTGCGACAGCGCAGAAGAAACGTGTCCGTACGAGGTCTCTGGACGACGTGCGAAAGGAGCGCGTTGCACGTCGACTTGAGCGCTTGGTGGAGGACGACTTCGGCAAGAACCAGAGCGAAGCGGCCAAGGCGCTCGGCGTTGCGCAGCCCTTCATCAGCGATGTGATCAGCGGGAAGCGCACAGCGGGGGTGGCGATGCTGGAGGCGATTGCGGACCGCACCAACGTCCTGATCGACCGCATCCTGGAGAGGCCGATGACGAGCCTCGACGTCGCACTCGACTACATGGGCGACGAGGTGGGGATGGCCGCGCGCAGAGCTGCTCGAGACGAGGCGCTCAAGGGTTCGTCGAAAACGCCGAAACAGTGGGCGCAGTACCTGCGGGCGGACCGGTCGCGCCAGGCGGAGCAGACGGACGCCGAGACGCTGCTAGCGGAATTGCAGGCCAAAGCGGTCAACCAGAAGACGGGGGCAAGATGAAGCGCAGCGGGATGGTTTGCTCGGGGCTCATGTGCGTGTTGGCCGGATGCAACAGTGGCTCGTCCACCCAGACGACGGCGAGCGCCGAACCTGCGCAGTCGAGTCCAGCTGCTCCCGCCGCTGCGTCCGGGCAGCCAAACCCCTTCGACACCATCCGCAAGCTGCCCACCTGGAAGGCAGCCTTCGACAGCGCCGCGCCGGTCATGAAGGACGCGCCCGACAAGTCGAGCATGGGCACTTACCTGTTCACCGCGTGGGCCATGGACCGGATGACCTGGACCGACGCAGCGGTCTCACAGGACGAGACGAGCTTCGCCCTGGTGAAGAAGGACATCGATGTCGCCCGCGGGAAGCGGATGTGCGCCACTGGGTCGATCGTAGAGATCGCAGCCGACAAGTCGGAGCTGGGCACACGGTACGTGGGGTTGCTGCTCACGCCAGCTATGAACATCGTCCACTTCTCCGCTGCGGGAAGCACAGGCGAGCTCGTGGAGCGTTCGCCGGCCCGGTTCTGCGGCGTGGTGACGGGGGTCTTCAGCTACAGCAACTCCGCGGGCGGCTCTAGCCATGCCATCGATGTCGTGGGCCTGTTCGATCTACCTGAGAACCGCACCCGCATCCCGAAGCGCTAGCCGCCGCGAGAGACGAGAGCGACGCGGCCAGGCTCGTCGCGCACCGCGACCTTGCGCACGCTGCGTGGGTGCGAATGCCGCGCGATTCTGCGCGCGTCCTCTTCGCCGAGCCACGCCATCGACCCACGGCAGTAGACCCTCGTCGGGGTGATGATCGAAGCGCCAGGGCCACCGGCCTCGGGGATGCGGATCGCCGCGCAGGTCTCGGTCACGGAGAACGCGTCAGATAGCGCGGTCAGGTTCAAGCCGACCTGGCGGTATCGCTCGGCGAACGCCTCCGGCGGGGCGACGAGCCATGCGGCCACCGCGGCCTCGTCGCAGCGCCCCTCTGTGCCAACGTGCGTGAGACACCGCTCCCCCCTAAGTTTAGTGTAGAGGG
>JBBJMR010000436.1:0-5711 GCA_037720395.1 Polyangiaceae bacterium | reverse complement strand
CACGTCGTGTTCGCCAACGCCGACCCCTCCAGAGGCAAGAAGGGCATCACCGCCTTCGTCGTCGACCGCGACGCACCCGGCCTCGAGGTCTCGACCATCCCCATGAGCGTCCCCCACCCCATCGGCAAGCTGGCGCTGCGCGGCTGCAAGGTGCCAGACAGCGCGCGCCTCGGCGAGGTCGGCCACGGCCTGCGCATCGCCCTGGGCACGCTGGAGACCTTCCGCATCTCGGTCGGGGCCGCGGCCTGCGGCATGGCCCGCCATGCGCTGGCGCAGAGCATCGCCCACGTCAAGCGACGCAAGCAGTTCGGCGCGCCGCTCTGCGACCAGCAGATGGTCAAGGCCTACCTGGCGGAGATGGCCACCGAGCTCGACGCCGCGCGCCTGCTGGTGGCGCGCGCCGCGCACCGCCGCGACACGGTGACCGAGCGCGTCCCGCGCGAGGCGGCCATGGCCAAGATGTACGCCACCGAGGCGGCGCAGCGGATCATCGACAAGGCGGTGCAGCTGCACGGCGGGCTGGGCGTGACCACGGGCAGCGACGTGGAGAGCCTGTACCGCGAGATCCGGCCGCTGCGCATCTACGAGGGCACCACCGAGATCCAGAAGCTGATCATCGCGCGCTCGCTGCTCGAAGACGGAACATGAGCGACGCGGGGTATGGGGGGCCCGACGAAACTTGCTTTCGTGGGGGGAGAGGGCACGCGCCCTCTCCAGGGACCTGATGTGGAAGCCGTCCCCTCGCGTCAAGCACGCGCTGCCGACGCTGCGCGCGCCGAGCGCCGCCGAGGCCCAGGCGGCGCGGCTCTACCAGCCGCTTCGCCTGGCGTCGGGGACCGAGCTGTCGGCCCGCACCTGGGTGCCGGCCATGGTGCCCTGGCGCGCCACCGAGGACGGCGACATCACCGACGCGGTGCTCGACTGGTACGCGCGCTTCGCCGAGGGCCGGCCGGGCGCCATCGTGGTCGAGGCCACCGGCATCCGCGACGTCCCCAGCGGGCCGCTTCTGCGCATCGGCCACGATCGCTTCCTGCCCGGCCTGTCGCGCCTGGTGGAGACGGTGCGCGCGGCAAGCGGTGGTCGCACGCGGCTCTTCATCCAGCTCATCGACTTTCTGCGCATCCGCCGCCGCCCCGAGCGCGGCGCGTACCTCTCGCGCTTTCTCGCGGTCGGCGATGGGCACCGCGCCCGGCTGGCCGCGCTGCGCGACGACCCGAGGTGGACCGACGCCGACGAGGGGGCGGTGCGCGCGGAGCTCGCGCGCCTGGACGACGAGGCGCTGGAGCAGGTGCTCGACGCCCGCGAGCTCGAGGCGCTGCGCTTCGGGATGCGCGAGCGCGTCACCGACACGCACCTGCCACACATCGCCGAGCTGCCGCGGGTGCTGCCGGGGCTCTTCGCCGACGCCGCGGAGCGCGCGCTGGGCGCCGGCTTCGACGGCGTAGAGCTGCACTACGCGCACGCCTACACCATGGCGTCCTTCCTCTCCGCGCTGAACACGCGCCAGGACGGATACGGCGGGGACCGCGCCGCTCGCCTCCGCCTCCCCCTCGAGGTGTACGCGGCGGTGCGCGCCCGCGTCGGCGTGGGCGCCACCATCGGCTGCCGCTTCCTCTGCGACGAGATCATCGCCGGCGGCAATCGCGTCGACGACGCCAGCTTCTTCGGCGTCGAGCTGGCGCGCGCCGGGATGGACTTCCTCTCGCTGTCGACCGGCGGGAAGTTCGAGGACGCCAGACAGCCGAAGGTCGGCGACGCCGCCTATCCGTACACCGGGCAGAGCGGCTACGAGTGCATGCCCACCCTGATCTCCGACGCGCGCGGGCCGTTCTCGCGGCACGTGCCGGAGCAGGCCGCGGTGCGCGCCGCGGTGCGCGCCGCGGGTCTGGAGACGCCGGTGGTGGTGGCCGGCGGCATCCACGACTTCGATCAGGCAGAGGGCATCCTGGCGCGCGGCGAAGGGGACCTCATCGGCGCGGCGCGGCAGTCGCTGGCCGATCCCGATTGGTTCGAGAAGGTGCGCACCGGGCGCGGCGCCGAGGTGCGGCGTTGCATCTACTCCAACTACTGCGAGGCGCTCGACCAGCGCCACGTGCCGGTCACCTGCCAGCTGTGGGACCGCACCGCGCTCGACGAGCCGGGCGTGCGCAAGACGGCCGACGGCCGACGGCGCCTGGTGGCGCCGCGAACACCGTCGGCGAGGTGACGGGCTCGGCGAGGTGACGGACCCGAGCGCTCGCGGCGAGCCGACTGCGTCGCGCAGGCGCGCGCGGGCTCAGAAGCGCCAGCGGAGCGCTCCCGAGGCCGGCCCGACGCGCAGCTCGGGTCGGAGCGAGGCGCGCGGAGATGCAGCCGGCGCAGCGTGACCGGGACCGGCACCGACGATGAACATGGGGATACCCGCGGCGACGAGCGCGCCGCCGATGACCGTCAGCACGACGCCGGTGCCGATGCGCTTCTCGTCGTCGCAGAGCGCCGCGCCCTGGGCCTGGTCCTCCTCGGTGCAAACTGCGTCCTTCAAGACCAGGATGGACGCGCCGCCGATGGCGGTGAGCAGCCCCACGCTGCCGCTGACGATGCCGACCACCATGAGCGACGTGCTGTACCGCTCGCTCGAGGCGGGCGGCGCCTCGGGCTTGCCGCCCTCGCTGGTGGCGCGGCCGGCCAGGGCGCCGGGCAGCTTCAAGGTGACCGCCTTGTCGTCGCCGCTGACCACCGATAGCTCCTGCGAGGCGTCGAGGTAGCCCTGCCGCGTGGCAACGAGTCGGTGCATGCCCGGCCCGACGGCGATGGGGCGCGTGGCCGCGTCGGGCGCCACCGGCTCACCGTCCACGCGCAGCCCGGCGTCGGCGGGGACGAGCGTGACGCGCAGATGGGCGAGCAGCGCCTTCATCTCGTTGATGCCATCGATGGCCGCCTTGCGGTCCGCCTCGTCCATGGTGTCCAGGTGTCTGGTGAGCGCCTTCTCCAGCACCTCGATGGCCTTCGGATAGCGGAACTCGGCCTTGTAACAGAGGGCCAGGTTGACGAGCGGGTTCGCCTTCGGCTGTGCCGCGTAGGCAGCCTCGAACTCGGCGACGGCCGCGCGGTAGTTGTGGTCGGCGTACAGGCGAACGCCGTTGTCCATGTGCTGCTTGTAGCGCTCCGGCCGCGGGGCGCTGGCTGGCTCCCCGGCGGCCGGCGACTTCTCGGGTTGCGCACGCGCAGTGGAGGGTGCCATCCCCGCAGGGGCGGCGATCGCCAGCGCCACGGCGAGACGCAGCGCGACAGGGCCGGCGAGGCAACGGGCGGCAGGGCGGGCGCGCGGCAAAGCTCCGCGAGCGTACCTCGATTCCTCCGCGGCGGCTGGCGCGCTGCCTCGTCGTCGGGTGCGCCGGGACGCGCGTTCGACACGGCTCTGCGCGCCCGCCACCGTCTCGCGGCGCTGCCGCACCCGTGTTACCGACGCCGTCGATGACGCGGCCGACGTTTCCGGACGACTTCAACCTGGCCGACTACTACCTCTTCGACCGGCTGGACGAGGACGTCCGCGACAAGCCGGCCATCCTCTTCGGCGAGCGCCAGCAGACCTACGCCGAGGTCGCCAGCAAGGTACGCGCGCTGCGCTGCTGGCTGGCAGTGGCCGGCGTGGCGCGCGAGCAGCGGGTGCTCATCATCCTCCATGACACCCCGGCCTTCGTCTGGGCCTTCTTCGCCACCTTGCACCACGGGGCAGTGGTGGCCATGGGCAACCCCGAGGCGCCGGCTGCCGATCTCGCCTACCTGGTGGAGTACACCCGCGCCGCGGCGGTGATCACCATCCCGCGCGTGGCCGACGCCATCGCCGACGCCCTGCGCGACGCCGAGCCCTGCACCTTGGTCCTGGTGCCCGAGGTGCAGACCGGAGGCGACGTGGAGGGCGAGGCCGAGGTGCCGCCCTCGGTGCGCGAGCTCGGCCCGGTGGTGCTGCGCGATGCCCTGGCGCAGGGCACGGAGCGGATGCGCGCCGGGATGCGCCCGCCGCGCAGGACGCGCCGCGACGACATGGCCATCTGGCTCTTCACCTCCGGCTCCACCGGCAAGAGCAAGGCCAACGTCCACACGCACCGCGACTTCGCCTTCAACACCGAGGTCTACGCCAAGGGCACCGTCGGGTACCGCAAGGACGACGTGACGGTGAGCGTGCCGCGCCTCTTCTTCGGCTACGCCACCGGCACCAACCTCATGTTCCCGTTCGCCGTCGGGGCGACCACCGCGCTCTTCGCCGAGCGGCCCACCCCGGAGTCGCTGACCGCGGCCATCGATCGCCACCAGCCGACCATCGTCACCAACGTGCCGACGATGATGGGCAAGCTGCTCGACCACGACGACGCCCGCGCCGCCGCCGGCAACAAGCGCCTCGACCTCTCCAGCGTGCGCTTCCACCTCTCCGCCGGGGAGGCGCTGCCGCCGACCTTGCTGTCGCGCTTCATGGAGCGCTTCGGCGGCGACGTGTACGACGGCATCGGCTCCGCGGAGATGTTCCACATCTACTGTTCGAACCGCCCCGGCGACATCAAGCCCGGCTCGCTCGGGCGGGCGGTGGAGGGCTACGAGATCAAGATCCTCTCCTCGGACGCGACTGGCCCCGGCGAGCCCGAGCTGCCGCCCGGCGAGACCGGGGTGATGTGGGTGCGCGGCGACTCGGTGGCGCTCGGGTACCACCAGGACCGCGACAAGAGCTGGGCGACGTTCTCGGGGCACTGGTGCCGCACCGGCGACCTCTTCAGGATCGACGAGCAGGGCTACCTCTGGTTCAGCGGGCGCGCCGACGACCTGCTCAAGGTCGGCGGCATCTGGGTGGCGCCCATCGAGGTCGAGGAGTGCCTGCTCCAGCACGAGGCGGTGAGCACGGCTGCGGTCATCGGCGCCGAGGACGAGGGCCTGACCAAGCCCAAGGCCTTCGTCGTCCTCAAGGAAGCTGGCCGCGCGCGCGCCGCCGACGCGGTCGCACGCGCCAAGCTGGCCGGCGAGCTGAAGGAGTGGGTGCGCTCGCGCCTCTCGAAGCACAAGTACCCGCGCTGGGTGGCCTTCGTCGACGACGTGCCCAAGAACGACCGCGGCAAGGTGGACAAGAAGACGCTCAAGGCGCGCGAGGCGGCCGGCGAGAACCCGCGGGGTGACTGAGCGGATGCGCGCGGAGCGGATGACCACCGAGTCGATGCGCGCCCTGCTCCAGGGCGGGCGCCGCGTGGCGGCGCTGGTGCCGGTGGGCTCGGTGGAGCCGCACGGGCCCCACCTGCCACTCGGCACCGACACGGTGATCCGCGAGGCCGCCGCCGAGCGCGCGGTGGCGCTGCTTGCTTCACGCGGAATCACCGCGCTGGTGGCGCCGGCGGTGCCGTACGGCGTCACCCACTACGCCAGCGGGTTCGCGGGCGCGGTGAGCGTCGACGAGGCCGCGCTGCAGGCATTCCTGTGCGCGGTGGCCCGCGCCTGGCTCGACGCCGGCTGCGCGCACGTCTGCCTGGTGAACAACCATCTCGAGCCGGAGCACGACGCCGCGGTGCGCCGCGCCGTGGCCGAGGGGTTCGCGCCGGGCAGCACCTCGGTGGCCTCGCCGCTGACGCGCCGCTGGGCGCGCACGCTGTCGGCGGAGTTCAAGAGCGGCGCCTGCCACGCCGGCCAGTACGAGACCTCCATCGTCATGGCCGCCGCGCCCGAGGCCGTCGACGCCGCCGCGGCCAGCGCCC
>JBBJMR010000435.1:0-5711 GCA_037720395.1 Polyangiaceae bacterium | reverse complement strand
TCTCGCGGTCCTCCGCGGTCACCGGTGGCCGCAGCGCAGCGCGGCCGCGGGCGGCGGCGCTCTGCACCTCGCGGACCACCTCCTCGCCGAGCAGCTCGCGCTGGGACCGCTCCAGGCTGCGCTGCCGGTGCCGCTCGGCGTGCATCGGCGCGGGCGCGATGATGCTCAACGCGTCGGCGCTCCGCCCGGCGGTGGCGGCGTCACCGAGCGACAGGGCGTGGGCGTTCATGGCCACCAGGGCGGCGTGCAGACGGCGGCGGTCGCCGGCGGCCACGGCGCGCTGAGCCTGGTGGCGGAGCGAGACGGCAGGGTCGATTCCCGCGCCCTGCAGCCGATCGATGCGCACGATGTGCTCGGCGATCCAGCGCCGGCGCTTCTCCACGCCGCCCGGGTCGAGCGGCATGGCCGCGGCGCTGTCGAGCAGCATCTGCCGCGCGGCCTCGAGCAGGCGCCGGCGGCGATCGAGGAACTCCGGCTCCTCGCGGGCGGCGTCGATGAGGTGATCGATGGCTGCCAGCTGCAGGTCCACCAGACGCGCGGCACCCTTGTCCACCGGCTCCTCGATGGGGCGCGCGCCCTCCGCGGCCGCGCCGGCAGCGTCGAGGGCTGGCGGCGTCACCACCAGCGGAGGGACGAGCATGATCGGATCGATGGCCACCGCTGCGGCGCCGCGCGGGGCCTGCGCCACGCGCGCGACGCGGGTGACCACCTCGTAGAGGCGTCGCAGCCACGACGACGAGGCGACCGCCAGGCCCCCCTCGAGGACGCACGCGCGCTCACCAGCGACGACGTTGTCGTCGAGCTCCTTCAGGGCCGCTGCGAGCTCCTTGCGCCAGGCGTCCGGCCCGGTCTCCTGGCCGGCGAGCGGCCCGCGCTCCATCGCTTCCACCAGTGCCTGCATCGAGGCGACGCGGAACACCGGGCGCCACCCGAAGCGGCGCAGCACCAGTCGCGCCAGGCGGGTGAACGGCGCACGCACGTCCCCGGGCGCGAGGGCGATGCGCTCGATGCGCCGCCCCAGGTCGTCGAGCCGCTTCATGCCTCGTGATCGTGGACCCGGAGGAGCGCCCGCTGGACGAGCGTCTCGCGCCAGGCCTCGTCGGCCCGCAATCGGAGCAGATCCTGGGCGACGGTGTGCGCGCGCTCGGCGAGCGCGGAGGCGCGCGCCACCAGCGCCGAGGCGGCGTCGGCTGCGCCCGGGAAGAGCTCGCCGAGCATCCGCGCCTCCAGCGCAAAGCGTGCCGGCGCGGCCTCGTCGAGGATGACGTCGTAGAAGCGCGAGCGCACCAGCACCTCGAGGCGCACCGCCGGGTCCGCGCCGAGCCCACCGTCGCGCAGCGACGCCCACCAGCCCTCCAGGTGATCGAGCGCCCGGCCGATGCGCGACAGGTCACGGCGCACCAGCTCGTCCCGCGCCGGCGCATCGATCTCCGCGAGACGCAGCGCCAGGGCGGAGAGCCCGGCCTCGCTTCCGGAGCCGGCGGGCCACGCGCGCCGCCAGCGGGGCGAGGGCGTAGGCCCCGGCCACGCGCGGCTCGACGTCGCGCAAGCGACGATACCCCTCGTAGTCGCGACTGACAGCAGGCGGCGCCCCGGTACCGTCGCGGAGCAAGGCGCTCGTGACCCAGCCGAGCCACTGCGCCGCGGAGATGGCGCCGCCCAGCCCGGCTTCCTCGAGCATGGCCAGAAGCGCCTCGACCCGCTCGGTGAAGTCCAGTCGATCGCGGGCGTCGAGGCGCTCCACCACCGCGCCGAGCAGGGCCCCGATGCGCGGTCCGACCACGCGCGCCTTGAGCGACGAGGGCGGGCCTCCGAGGCGGTCGATGCGCGCCGCCAGCGAATCCAGGCGGGTGAAGATGGGCGCCAGCGCGTGGAGCACGAAGTGGATCTGCTCGCTCGAGGCGTGCGCCAGCGCCGAGGCCACCGCCTCGCGCAGCTCGGCGTCGCAGAGCAACGCCATCTCGCTCTCCGCAGCGCCCACCGCCCGCGCCCAGCCGTCGCCGGCGACCGGGGCGGCGCCGGCCACGCGCAGCTTCTCGCGCAGGGCCGCCAGCTCCTCGAGCGCCACCAGGCGACGCTCCGCCGGGCTGCCATCGACCGGCGCCGCCAGGCCGGCAGCGGCCGCGAGCTCGAAGGCGCTGGCTCCCACCTCGCGCGCCAGCGTCCCGTCGATGATCTCCAGCGCGCGCCCGCGGAGCCAGCGCGCCAGCGGGCGTGCGTCCACCGGACCGCTGTCCAGCGGCTCGGCCAGCGCCACCATGCGATCGACGACCTGGCGCAGCGAGCCGGCGCTGCGGTCGCCGGCGGCCAGCGAGGCGTCGATGGCCTGAGCGCCGAGCGCGCCAGGGCCCGCGCATCAGCCGCTGCGCGGTGCGGGCCTCGAAACCGTCACCGCGCGCCAGCGGGGCGGCGGCCTGCAGCGCCTCCAGCACCTGGGCGGTGTTCCCGCCGGCGACGGCCGAGGCCATCTGCGCCTCCAGCTCGGCGGCGACGTTCACCTGCGCCGTGCTCATCGCCGGGGCCGGACTCGACCTCCCCTGCTTCTTCTTCGTCTGCGCCGGCCGCGCCGCCATCTTCTCCAGGCAGCGGTCGAAGATCTCGCGCTCGGTGCGGAGGATGCCGAGCTGACGGCGCTCGTGGGCGTCGCTCTCGCGCTGCAGGAGCTTGGCGGCCTGCTCCGGCGTCGGGCCGGAGAGCAAGAGATGCAGGCGCAGCGTGCGCAGGTCGCCGACGCGCACCCGCAGCGGCCGCGGGTCGCTCTGGATCTTGTCCAGCACGCAGGCGGCCCGCAGCACTCGCCCGCTGCGCACCGCGGTGCGCGTGGAGAGGTACCGCGTGGGCACGAAGCTGGGGTCCGCGCGCACCGCGCCGTTGAGCTCGTCGTCGAGCAGCTCCAGCAGCGCCGCCAGCGAGTCGCAGACGTCGTCCGGCACCTCCACCGCGTCGACGGCGTCCTGCAGCGTATCGAGGTCCTGGATGGTCAACGGCGCCGTCGGCGCACGGAGCGAGGCGCTGCCGAGCTGGCGGCGCAGCACCGCGCTCAGGTTGTCCGGCTCGGCGAAGCCACGCGGCACGAAGCCGACGAAGGCGATGCGATCGACGAAGGCCAGCAGCGTCTCGCGCGAGCCATCGAGGACGTCGGCGATGTAGCGGTTGCTGGTCATCAGCGCGCACTCCACCCGCCCGCGGGTGACGCGCGTGCCTTGCTTGAGCTCGCGCTCCTGCAGGACGTTGAGGGCGCCGCGCAGCAGGTTGTCGCGCCCGTCGAAGACCTCGTCGAGGAAGGCGTGCACCGCGCCGAGCATTCCTTCGTCGGTGAAGTGCTCGGTGCGCCCGGTGGCCATCAACGTCTTGAAGTCGATGGGCCCGACGAGATCGGTCTGCACCGTGCTCTCGGTGAGCTGGCGCGAGAAGAGGCTCGGCTTGCCGGTGTCCTCGTCGAGGATGCGGCCGAAGGTGGCCGTGGCCAGCTGGCTCTTGGCGGTGCCCGGCGGGCCGGTGAGCAGCGCGTGCTCGCGACAGAGCAACGCCAGCTGCAGCTGCAAGAGCACGTCCTCGCGCTCCACGAAGATCTCGCCCAGCTCCTCGAAGAAGGCGGCGAAGCGCGCCGCCGCGGCGCGGTAGCGGAGCGAGTCAGGGTGGAAGCTCACGGCCGTCGCCGCCGCGGCGCGCCGAGGCGGCGGCGGCCCACCCACCCCAGCAAGGCCAGCGCTCCGCCGAGCCACGCTCCGCCGCGCGGTGTGCCGCCGGGCAGGGCGCAGCCACCGCCGCCGTCCGCGGCGGCGGCCGGGCCCGATGCGCTCGGCGCCGGTGCCGCCGGCTCGGGCGAGAGCGGTTTCGGTGCCACGTCGACGGCCTTCTGCTTGGCCGGCGGCAAGTCGATGACGAAATCTGCGAGATCGGGCAGCTTGCCCTCCTCGAGCATCACCGCCAGCACGCTCCACTCGTCCTTGCCAGCAGCGGGGCCCGCCACACCAGGGCGTGCGGCGGCCGTCTTCGCCGGCGGCGCCTTGGCGGAGCCAGCGGGGCCGGCCGAGGCCGGGCCAGCCTGGCCGGCCGAGGCCGAGCCCGATGCGCTGGGAGCGCCCGACGCCGCGGGCGGCGGCAGGTCCTTGGGCTTCGGGCCCCAGACGCCGCGGCGCGGGGAGCCGCACTCCAGCGCGCCCGGCCAGCGGTGTCGCACCACGTAGCGCGCCTGGAAGTTGTCGCCGGTCTCCGAGGCGTGGACGCGGGCCTCCGCCTTGCCCTTCGGTCCCTCCTCGCGTCCGCCCTCGAGCGGGCTGCCGGGGCGAAGGGACAGGTCGCGCTCCACGCCCTTGCCCAGGCGTGCGTGCAAGCGCGAGAGCACCAGGGAGCCGAAGTAGTGCCGGCCCACGGGCACGAACGTCACCTTGACCGTGCCCGACGCGCTGGGCTTGTCGAGCTTGCCGGCCTTCACGCCGTCCACCGCGCAGGCCACCAGCACCTCGTTCTTGCCCTTGCCGTCGGCGGAGGTCACCTCGCCGCCGGCGCCGGTCTTCACATCGACCGTCACCTCCCCGCCGGCGCCAGGGCTCTTCGGGAGCGCCTTTGCGTAGCAGTCGGCGAGACGCTGGCGCAGGTCGGCCGGTCCGTCAGGCAGCCTGGACACCGAGGACGCGTCGATGATCAGCTCCTGCTGCTGCCCGGCCGCCGCCGAGGGCAGGAGCTCGCCGCCCAGCGCGCCCACGTCGGCGTCGGTGATCTTCACCGTGCAGCCCTCGCAGGTGCTGGCGCGCCAGGCATACTCGGTGACCAGGGCCTCGGGCTTCTTCCACAGGGTGTAGTCCAGCAGCCCGGTTTGCAGCGCCCCGAGCTTCTCGCGCGCCGCCTCGGTGACGTCGAGGTTGGTGGGGATGGCCTGGTTGGTGCCGGACGCGGCCTCGTAGCGCTGATTGGCGACCACCTGCACCACCAGGTCGTGCGGCGCGCCGCGGCCGCTCACCGACAGCATGCGCGTCGGCAAGGTGAAGTCCTTGGCGTCGAAGTGGTAGCGGAAGGGCGGCAGCCACGCGGCGGGCGCGGCCGCCTTGGCGTCGCCGCCCGGCGCCGTGGTGATCGTCGCCAGCGCCAGCTTGCCGCCCCCGCCGAGCGCCGCCTCGAGGGCCGCCGTCGCCTCGTCGGGCACCGAGAAGCCGAGGCCGGTGAGCCACTGCGCCACCTCGCCGGCGGTCTTCCCCTCGGCGGGCTTCACCTCCCAGCCCGGCCCGGCGCTCTCCGCCGGCAGCGCGGGCGCCGGGCCAGCCTCGGTCGGTGCGGGGTCGAGGTCCGGGCGTTCGAGCTGGATCTCGCAGGGGTTCTGCTCCCAGAGCTCGGCGAAGCGCGGCGCGGCGGCGAGATCCAGCCGCGCCAGCGGCTGCACGGCGAGCGCGCGCGAGGCGGCCGGCAGCGAGTCGTGCACCGGCACCAGCAGCCCGTACCTGGCGCTGCCGGAGGCGCGCGCCTGCACGGTGACCACCGCGCGCGCGCCCTCGCGCAGCACGGTGAGCCGGGTGGCGTCATGGGTGACCTTGGCGGAGTCGCCGACGATCAGGAAGGCCTGCGCGCGCGGGCTTATGGCGCTGGCGGCGAGCAGGGTGAGCGCGGCGGCTGCGGTCCTCGATCTGCGCACGTCGTTCCTCCTTGGTCCCCGCCAGCTCGATGCCGGCAGAGGCGGGCGCTGCTCGTGCTGGTGTTACCGCAAGGCCCCCGGT
>JBBJMR010000434.1:0-5721 GCA_037720395.1 Polyangiaceae bacterium | reverse complement strand
GGTGACGTTGCGGTCCAGCGCCAGGAACAGATCGGGCAGCGCCTCGTGCGCGCCGGCGTTGCCGATGCCGGTGGCCGAGAAGCCGCGCACCATGCCGTCGTCACCGCGCAGACCCTCGCGCCACGCGGCCAGCGCCTCCGGGCCCTTGGTGCCGGCCAGCGCCCGCACCGCGGCGCGACGCACCTCGGGGGTGCGGTGCCGGATGTACGGCCGGATGGCGGCGCTCGCGCTCGCCACGCCGATGGCGCCGAGCGCCTCGATGGCCTGCTTGGCGAGCGCCGCGGTGGTGCCCTTCCGGAGGAGCTCCTCGATGACCCCCGCGGCGCCCGCGGCTCCTGCGGCGCCGGCCTGCGCGGCGGCCAGCCCCTCTGCCACCCGCGCGGGGTCGCCGCTCTTCACCTTCTCCTGGATGCCGCGCACGTCGACGGGGGCCGCGACCGGCTTGGCCGGGTTGCCGGGCTTGGGCGGGTTGGCCGGCTTGGGCTGCGGCTGCGCCGTGGCGACGGCTGCAAGCAGAGCGACGGCAATGCCGGCGATCGAGACACGGGCTCTCATGGCGGCGAACCCTAGCGCGAGGTGAAACAACGGAGAAGAGCGAGCCGACGGGGTGGGGGGACGTATTCGGAGGGGACGGGGGGGCAGAACAGAGCGGACCGCGCCTCGAGAGGTCGAGATCGTGCACGCGCTGGGGCTGGGACCAGGTGCCGCCCGGCACGTTCTCCAGCGACCTGCCGGCCAGCCGCGACAGCCTGGAGCGCCTGCGCCGCTTCGCCGCGCGCCATCCGCGCCTCGACGTGCGCCCGGGCCACCAGCGCTGCACCCCGACCGCGGCTGGAACGCCGAGCCAACCGTCCCCGGCTCGAAAAGATGAGGTACGCTCCGCGGCCGTGCTGCCGCCGTTGCCGCCGCTCCAGCTGGTGCTGATCGAGGACCGGATCGTCGGGGGCGAGGGCGGCTTCATGCAGCTGCGGCGCACCAGGCTGGCCGTCGCCGGCGCCGGCGGGGCGCAGAGCAAGCCGTTCGTCTACGACACGCTGCAGCGCAGCCGCCTCGACGCGGTGGTCATCGCCGCGCACTTCCGCGACCCGGGCGGCGCACGGCGCGTCTTCCTGCGCTCGGCGCTGCGGCCGCCGATCTTCCTGCGGCCCGCGGCCGCGCGGCCAGTGCCAGAGAAGGAGACGCTGGGCGGGCTCTGGGAGCTGCCGGCAGGGCTGGTCGAGGAGGACGAGCGCAGCGCCGAGGGGCTGCGCCAGTGCGCCGCGCGCGAGCTCGCCGAGGAGCTGGGCATCACCGTGCCTGCCGAGCGTATGGCGCAGCTCGGGCCCTCCACCTTCCCCTCGCCGGGCATCATCGGCGAGCGACACTTCTTCTTCCACGTCGAGGTCGATCCCACCACCCGCGGCGTGCCCTCCGAGGACGGCTCGGTGCTCGAGCAGGGCGCGGTGGTCACCGACGTCGCGGTCGAGGAAGCGCTGGCGCTGGCGCGACGCGGAGAGATCGAGGACGCCAAGACCGAGCTGGCGCTGCGGCGCCTGGCCGAGCTGGCCTGATCTCCATGGCCGCTCCGCGCATCGCGCTGGTCGTCAAGCGCTCCACCTGGCGCCTCTTCGTGGAGGAGAAGAAGGACCCGCTCTACAAGCGGCTGCTGGCGCGCAGCGACCCGACCACCTCCAGCCTGCGCCGCTCCCACCTCGAGCACGAGGGCACGGTGCAGGAGGTCAAGGCGGCGCTCTCCGAGCTCGGCGCGCGGGTGACCACCATCCGGACGCGAGAGCGCTTCGACGCCTCGGTGTTCGATCTGGTGGTCACCGTCGGCGGCGACGGCACCATGCTCAGCGCCTCGCACAACGTGGCCCACGTCCCCATCCTGGCCATCAACAGCGCGCCCACCACCTCGGTCGGCTTCTTCTGCGGGGCCAGGAGCGGAGAGGTGAAGAGCGCCGTCGCCCGGGCCCTCAAGGGCACGCTGCGCCGCGCCGAGCTGGCGCGCATGCAGGTGCTGGTCAACGGCGAGGTCGTCGCCGGCCGGGTCCTCAACGACGCGCTCTTCTGCCACGCCTCGCCGGCGGCCACCACGCGCTACCTCATCCAGCTCGGCCGCGACGTCGAGGAGCAGAAGTCGAGCGGCTTCTGGATCGGCCCCGCCGCCGGCAGCACGGCGGCGCAGCGCTCCGCCGGTGGGCGGGTGCTGGCGCTGGGCTCCAAGGACCTGCAGCTGGTGGTTCGCGAGCCGTACACCCCGCAGGGCGAGCGGTACCGCTTGCGCCGGGCGCTCATCAAGCCCGGCCGCAAGCTGAGCATCCGCTGCAAGAGCTACGAGGCCAGGCTCTTCCTCGACGGCCCCGATCGCGAGGCGCGCGTGCGCCGCGGCGACGTGGTGGAGTTCATGCTCGCCGGCGAGCCGCTCACCGTGCTCGGTATCGGCGGGCGTCGGCGGTGGGGACCCGCCGGGCGCATCGACGACGCCTGAGCCCGCCGTCCGCGCACCTCCGATCAGAGTCAGAAGCGGCCGCTGACGCCGGCGGAGCCGGGGCCGACCCAGGGGCGCATGGAGACCTGGTCGGCGCCGGTGTCGGGCTTCGACGAGCCGCCGGAGGTGAGGAGGAGCACCACGCCGGCGGCCACGCCGACGCCGCCAACCACGAAGGCGATGGTCGACACGGTGCCGTTGGTCTTGGCGGTGTCGAGCGCGTCCTGCACGTCGGGCGGGCAGCGGTTGCCATCGCACTGCCCCTGCACCTTGTCCGTCTCGGAGAAGGCCATCACCCCGAAGACCGTCCCCAGCCCGATGCCCGCTGCCCCGACCCCGAAGGCCAGGACCGCCGGCAGCGACGAGCCGCCGCCGTCCTCTTCGTCCGCGTCCCCGACCGGCGTTGCCGCAGCCACCTTGATCTTGTCGAGGCTCAGGGTGACGCGCTCGTGCGCGCCCTCGGCGAGGGTGATCGACTTCTCGCCCGGGTCGTACCCATCGGCCTCGGCGGTGACGCGGTGCTCGCCGGGGTCGAGCGGCATCTCTCCCGTGGACGTGTCCACGTCCGCGCCGTCCACCGCGGTGACCGCCTTGCCTGGCGGCGGGCCCTGCACGGTGATCGCCAGCCACGGCACGCGCGGCTCGATGTCCACGAGCAGCTTCTTCGCGGCCTGCTGCACCTTCTTGCCGCCGGGCCCCTTGGCGGTGTCCGCGGCGGCGTTGGCGGCCTTGCTGGCAGCGACCAGCTTCTTGTCCTCGACCAGCGCGCGCGCCAGGTCGAGCTTGGTCTGCGGGTTGGGGTCGAGCTCGTCGGCGCGCGCCAGCGCGGTGGCCGCGTCCGCCCAGGCCTTCTTCTTGGCCGAGACCCGGGCCTGATTGGCCAGGGTGCGCGCCTCGGCCTTGTCCTTGGCCGTGGGCGGGGCTGCGAAGGTGTGCCTCGCCGAGAGCGAGACCGCGGCGGCGAGCAACATGGACGCGACGCGTAGCGGCTTCACGCGGCCGATCGTAGCCCGGGCCGTGAGCGCCCCGATAGCGCGAAATCCCCTGTTGAATGCGCCGATTTCGCGCCATCGGGAGCCGCCCGAGGCCGCCGCTGGCGCCGGGGTGCTGCCGCGCGCGTCACGGCTTCGACACGCGCGCCATCGGGCCGCACCGCGCGCGCGTCACGAAACACCCTATTTTTGTAGCTCGGAACGCACCATGGCACTGGATCCGCACGCGCAGTCGTGCTTGTTTGGCCCTCGTTCGCGGCTGCGGACCGCGTCACACGACGCGTGGTGTGTGGGGTCCGCGAGGGGCGGGCCCGGGAAGGAACGACGAAACATGGCCGGAAAGAAGACCGAGAAGAAGGCGAGCGCGCTTAGCAAGAGCGCTCTCGTGAACGCCGTGCTCGAGGCGAGCGGCGAGGAGATCTCGCGCAGGCAGGTGAAGGCGATCCTCGAGGCGATGGCGAGCGTCGGGTACAAGGAGCTGAAGCGCAACGGCATCTTCACGGTGCCCGGCTTCGCCAAGTTCAAGGTCGTCAAGAAGCCGGCCACCAAGGCGCGTGAGGGCATCAACCCCTTCACCAAGGAGCCGATGGTCTACAAGGCCAAGCCGGCCAGCAAGTCGGTGCGTGCGCGCCCGATCAAGGCCATCAAGGACGCGATGTCCTGAGCTTCGGCCGTCGCCGCCAAGCCGCGGCGATCGAGCACCGGGGCCGGTCCGCAAGCAGCGGAGCCGGCCTCGATGCTTTTTTAGCAAGGAGGACGAGGAGGGACCGTTCCGAGGTCTCGGCCTTTGCGAGCGCCAGATCGGGCACGGGCACGGCAGCAACGGAATCAAACCGCTCCGCTCCGGGTTGCTAGCATCCACCGCGGTGCTCTATCTCGCCCTGCGCCTGGTCCACGCGACGGCCGCCTTCGGCGTGGTGCTCTGCAGCTACCTCGTGCACCTGGCAGTCGTGCGCATGTTCCGGCGCGAAGTCCGGACCGGGGGCAAGCGCTCGCCTCGCTTCGAGGTGCCGGCCTGGGTGGAGGTGCGGCGCCAGGAGGTCGACACCATCAATGCCCAGCGCGCGCTGCGCGCCATGCTCCGGCTGCGCGGCGTGTTCATCAAGCTCGGGCAGATCCTCTCGCTCATGGGCGGGTTCTTGCCGCGCGCGTACACCAAGGAGCTCGAGCAGCTCCAGGACGCGGTGCCACCGCAGCCGTTCTCCGACGTGGAGCGCACCATCCGCGAGAGCCTGGGCAAGGCGCCGCGCGCGCTGTTCGAGGAGATCGAGGAGACGCCCATCGCCGCGGCCTCGCTGGGGCAGGTGCACGTGGCGCGCCTCGCCGATGGGCGCAAGGTGGCGGTCAAGGTCCTCTACTCGCGCATCCGCGGGATCATCGCCGTGGACATGCGCGTGGTGCGCATGATGATCGCCGTCTACAAGCGCTTCGTCCCCGTCGCCAACATCGAGCGCGTGCACGCCTCGCTCACCGACCTCTTGCGCCGCGAGACCGACTACCTGCACGAGGCCGAGTGCATGCGGAGGATGGCCGCGAGATTCGCCGGCGACGCAGGGCTGGCCTTCCCGGAGGTGGTGAGCGAGCTGACCTCCCGCGAAGTGCTGACCATGACCTTCATGGAGGGCACCAAGATCACCCGCCTCGACGCGCACCGCGCCGCGGGCATCGACCCCTCGCTGGTGGCCGCGCGCCTGGTGCGCGCCTTCTACAAGATGATGTTCGTGGATCGCTACTTCCACGCCGACCCGCACCCCGGGAACTTCATGGTCGAGCCGCGCGCCGATGCGCCGGAGGGCTTCCGCCTGGTGGTGCTCGACTTCGGCGCCGTTTGCGAGGCGCACCACGCGCTCATCGACGGGATGATCGAGATCCTCAAGGGCTTCTTCACCCAGGACGGCGCCGCGGTGGTTCGCGGCTTCCGCGCGATGGGGTTCGTGGCCCCGGGCGGCAACGACGCCCTCATCGAGCGCACGGTGCGCATGTACTTCGGCAAGCTCCTCAAGCTCGAGGACCTCTCCGGCGGCGCGCTGATGCGCGCCCGCCCGCGCGACCTGACCAAGCTCGCCGATCCCGAGGTGGAGCGCGGCGAGTTGCAGGAGCTGATGCGCTCCTTCGACTACCCCGAGGACTGGTTCTACGTGGAGCGCGCCTGCGTGCTCATGTTCTGGCTGGCGGCGCAGATCGATCCCGAGCTCGACACGCTCTCCGTCGGCTTCCCCTACGTCATGCCGCTGCTGGCCTGCGCCCCCGAGCCGGCGT
>JBBJMR010000164.1:0-18784 GCA_037720395.1 Polyangiaceae bacterium | reverse complement strand
CGTGCCCAGCGGCACCATCACCGGGCTGGCGGCCACCGCTGACCAGGTCGTCTACTCCAGCAGCGACGGCGAGATCGGACGGGTGTCGATCGCTGGCGGGTCGGCGGTGTCGCTCGTGGTGGAGCCTGGAGTGCGGTTCAGCGGCCTGGCCGTGGGGGGCGGCCGCGCCTTCTGGTTCTCGTGGCCGCAGGGCGACTTCTACGAGTGCCTCTTCTCCTCGCCGGGAAACTTGTCCGCGATCCGGGCGGTGCCCATCGATGGAGGCGAAGCCACGGTGATCGACCAATCCACCGCCTGCCTCGAGGCCCTGGCCGCGGACGACGCGTTCCTCTTCTCGAACGGGCTCGGCTACGACGGCATGGGGTACGTTCGCGAGCTGCGGCGCGTCGACCTGGCCGCGGCGTCGCCAACGGAGGTCTGGCTTCTCCCGGGAGACGAGTTCCTCTCCGGCCCTACGCCGCAACCATTGGCAATAGACGACACCAGCGTCTTCTGGCTCGCGGACCGCGTGCTGTACACGGGACCCAGGAGCTTCCAGGGAACGGCGACCGTGCTCGCCCCGTCGGCGGAAGGGCCTCTGGTCGTGGACGCGACCGACATCTTCTTCCTGCAAGGCAACTCCATTCGCCGCACGCCAAAGACCGGTGGCCGGATCCTCCAGGTCGCCACGGCCTCCACCGGGGTCCTCGCGGCCGATGCGGACTCCCTCTTCTGGTCCAGCAACGGGGCGGTGGTTCGCGCCGGCAAGGATGGCTCGGACGCCGCCGTGCTCCTCCAGGCCGCGCAAGCGTCACACCTCGTCGTTAGCGGTGCTCGCCTCTTCTATGCCAGCAACAACGCCATCTACAAACTGGTGTTGCCGGCGCTGTGATGCGCTCCCGCGTCCATCGCCGGCCACCTCCGGCGTCGGCTCTCGGCCGGCACCTCGGCCTCCGACCCGGTGGTAGGCTGGCCGGGTGACTGCGCTCGAGCCCGGGTTCCTCGTGCAGGGGAAGTTCGAGCTCCTCGCCGAGCTGGGCCGGGGAGGCATGGGCAGCGTCTGGCGCGCCCGCGATCGGCGCCTCGGCCGCGATGTGGCCATCAAGTTCATCTCCACGCGCCTGGGCGATGGGATGGAGCCGGAGCGCGTCACCCGGGTGCGCTTCGAGCGCGAGGCGCGCGCTGCGGCCGGCCTGACCACCCGGCATGTGGTGCAGATCTTCGAGTTCGGCGTCGACGGCGACACCCCCTTCCTGGTCATGGAGCTGCTGCGCGGCGAGAGCCTCTCGGCGCGCCTGCGGCGCGTGCGGGCGGTGTCCATGGAAGAGGCAGGCGCGCTGGTCACCCAGATCGCCATCGGCCTGGAGGTCGCCCACGCCTCGGGCATCGTCCACCGCGACCTCAAGCCGGCCAACGTGTTCCTCACCGAGACCGACGGCGAGGAGGTGGTGAAGATCCTGGATTTCGGCATCGCCAAGGCGCTCGAGCCCGATCTGGACACCGAGATCACCGACAGCAACACCATCATGGGGACGCCGAGCTACATGGCCCCGGAGCAGGTGCGCCGCGCCGCCGATGTGGACGGCCGCGCGGACGTGTGGTCCCTGGGCGTCATCCTCTTTCGCGCCATCACCGGGGTGTTGCCGTTCCCGGCGCGCTCCACCGGTGACCTCATCGCGCAGATCGTCAGCGATCCCTTGCCGCGAGCCTCGGCGCTGCTCTCCGAACCAGCGGGGCCCATCGATGCCTTCTTCGAGCGCGCGCTGGCGCGAGACCGGGCAGCACGCTTCGGTTCTCCGCGGGAGCTGGCCCGCGCGTTCGCCGCGCTCCTGCAGGCATCGGGCCGCGCGGCACCGTCGCTTCCGTCGCGGTGGGCGGCCGATTCGGCGACGCCCGCCCCTCCTGCGTCTTCCGACTCGCGCGGCAACGCATTCTCGCGCCCTCCACGACCGCTGCCGGAGCCCGGAGATTCGACGCAGGCCAGCGGCACCGTCTACGCCTCGTCGGCGCGCGCCCAGGACCTGTTGCGCAGGAGCCCTCGGCGTCTCGCAGTCGCGGCGGCGATCTCGAGCGGTGTCGTCCTCGGCGCGGGCACGGTGCTGCTGAGCATCCTGCGGACCGGCGGCGCTGGCGATGCGGCACCGGCCAGCGAGGTGGCAGCCTCGTCCATGAACGTAGAGCCCGATACGACGCCGCCCAGCGAGGGCAGCGCTGCGCTCGGCGCGCCGGACGCGAGCGTGACCTCCGGCGACGAGCTGCCGGGCGCGGACGACGCCGACGCATCCGCCGCGCGCCCGAGCCCGAGCGCGCCGGCGCCTGCCGCCACCGCTCCGGACGCGACCGCCGCGCCTGCCGCGGGCTCCGCCGCACCGGCCTCCGCGGGGCGCCCATCCCGTCCAGCGGCGCCGGCGCCTCGAGCCACGACAGCGCCCGCAGGGCGCCGCAGAAGCCGAGCTGGTACTGATGCTCCTGCGCAGGGGCCGCGCCCCAGGGTGGGCCCTGGTCACCGTGGCCGTCGCCGCCTGGCTCGGTCCGCGGCCGCTCGCGTTCGCGGCGCCGCCGTGCTCCACGGAGGAACGCCAGGCCGGTGAGGTGCTGGCCAACAAGGCGCTCGCGCAGTTCGAGGCGGGCGCCTACCGGCGCGCGGGGGATCTCTTCGAGAAGGCGGATGCGCTCTGCCACTCGCCCATGCTGCTCGTCTACGCCGCGCGCAGCCGGACACGTCTCGGAGAGCTGGTCCTTGCCAACGATCTCTACCAGCAGGCGCTCGACGAGCCGATCGGGCCCACGCTGTCGCGCCCGTTCCTGGAGGCCATCGAGGCGGCACGGACCGACAAGAAGGCCCTCTGGAGCCGCTTGCCACTGGTGGAGCTGGTGGTCACCGGTCCGCCGCGCACCGCGGTGCGCGGCCACCTCGACGGGCACCCTTTCGAGCTGGCCAAGATGGCCGAACCCCTGGTCCTCGACGCCGGCGAGCACCACTTCGAGCTGGTCGCCCCCGGCTACCAGCGCGCCAAGCGGGTGATCCACCTGGTGGAAGGGCAGCGCCTCCGCCTCGACTTCGCTCTGGCAGTCGAACCGGGCGAGGCGCCGAGCAGCCTGCCCCCCGTCGAGCGTTGGCTCCCGGTCGCCGCCAGCTTCGGGGTCGGCATCGCCGGGCTGGCAGTGGGAACGGTCACCGGCATCGTCGCTGCCACTGAGGCCAGCGGAATCGAGGACGGCTGCGTCGACGACAGCTGCCTGGCCAGTGACGCCGCGCGAGCGAGCGTTGCCGGGACGCTGGGCACCGTCTCCACCGTCGCCTTCATCGTCGGCGCGGCGGGGGTCGGCGCCGGCGTGGGCCTGCTGCTCTTCCACCGCCCCGGCACCGAGCCGCCACGGACCAGCCTGCGCGTCGGCCCCGGCTCGATCGTCGTGCGCGGGGCCTTCTAGCTCGGATCGCGGCTCTCGGGAGCGGGGCCTCCGCCGAGCAGGTGCCGCGTCTGCGGGTTGTCCCGGCGCCAGATCACGGTGTCCATGAAGTAGTGGTGGATGTTCACGAACACGAACACCGCCGCGAAGTACGGCGTCGGCCCGAGATCATCCATGGTGGCCAGGCGCCGCTGCGAGGACACGGCCAGCACGTCGTCGAGGAACGATGGGCCCCCACGGAACACCACCCAGCCGAGCAGCACCGCCGACGCCGCCAGGAAGCCGACCTGCACCGCTGCCGGGCGGCCGAAGAGCGGCGGGCCTTCGCTGGCGCGGGCCTCGTTCCGCCGCAGCAGCCAGACGAAGTACAGGTACTGCACGGAGTGCAGCGCCGGCACGAGGTAGCGCATCAACGGATCGGCCGCGGAGTAGACCGTCCACAGCCACACCGTGACCAGCAGCCCGCACAGCGGCGCCAGCGGTGGGGGGCGCCGCTCGCGGTGCCACTTGCGCACCAGCGTCGCGCCGAGCGCGGCCGCGCTGGCCAGGAAGAGCGCGAAGGTGACGCTCTCCACCCCGAGCGGGTGGGCCAGCGAGCGATAGACGACGCCCTTCTCCTCCACCAGCCGCCCCGCATCGGCGGGGCTGGCCCAGGCGTACGCCCAGCCGGCGAAGCAGTGGGCGAGCACCACGCGCCGCTCGCGGTCGCTCCAGCGCACGCCGCGTCGCGCCGACAGCACGGTCAGCACACCGAAGCCCTGCTTGACGTAGTGCCAGCCGACCAGGAAGAACATGAGCTGGACCATCCAGCCGAGGAGCGGCGCGGAGCGCGTGGCCAGCGCCACCGCCGCCCAGGCGGCGAGCGCGATGGGCACCAGCACGCCCGCCACCCACCAGCGCGCACGTTGCCGCGGCGCGAAGGCCTCTCCGAGCGCGCGCGCCCGGGCGTCCTTGTAGAAGAGGAGGTAGGTGACCGCGAAGTGCGGGTCGTTGAGGACGGTGGCGGCGTGGAAGGTGAGAAATCCCATCGCCAGCTCGGCGTCGTCCAGCCCGAGCACGCGGCGCAGCAGCCAGCACAGCGGCAAGGACCAAGGTCGCGCCGCCCACGGCCATCGCCTCGCCGAGGCGACCGAGCCACGCCGGTGCGCGCGCCGGCGCCGCTTCGCCAGGGGCAGGGTGACCGCCGCGCCGCTCATCGCACCCCCAGGCTAGCCGAGGCGGATGTCGGAGACGCGCCGCGGCGGCGCAGCGCCGCAGCCGCGCGGCGCCGCCGGCGCGGCAGGCGCCTGGGCCTGCCGGGTGACGCTGCTGGAGGAGGACCCGCGGCCGGACCGGCCGCGGGCGTGCGTCAGCCGTCCACCCCGCGGCAGCCCTTGACGTTGGTGCCGTTGACGCCGTTGCACTCCTCGTCCGCCTTGCAATCGGCCTGCTCTTCGCAGACCACGAGACACTCCAGCACGTCGGCCTCGTCACCCTTGGTCTGGCCACAGACGCCGCCGTCGACGCACTCGCCGTCCTCCCCCTCGGCACCACACTCCTCGCCGAGCTCGCTCTCGCCGCCGCAGCCGGCGAGAGCGAGCAGCAACAGCACCGGCCAGCCCATCGTTCGCAGAACGCTCATCGGATTCTCCAGGCCACGCCACGGTACCGGCGTGCTCATGACGGGATGTCCACGCAGCACCCGGTCAGACAGTACAGGTCGATGGGGCACGGCGTGTCGGGGTCGCAGGCGGGCCCCGGAACGCAGTTGCCGTTGCCGCCGCCACCGGCGCCACCGGCGCCACCGGTGCCGTCGTCGCACTCGGGCGGCAGCACCGTCTTGCCGAGGCAGTACTCGCACGGCTCGCAGTCGTTCAGGCAGTCGACCACCTGCGTGCAGGGCTTGCAGACGGTCGGGTCCTGCAGGGTCTCCTCGGTGCAGTCGGGGCTGAGCTCGATGGTCACCGAGCTCATGTCGGGCAGGACGATCTCGCAGCAGCCGAAGCAATCGCAGCCGTTCGGCGTGTACCCGCTGCAGTTGTCGAGGCACTTCTGGGTGATCTCGGGGCAGTTCTTCTTGTCGGGATCGTAGGGGCACTTGGGTGCGCCCGGATTCTCGGGGTCGCAGGCCAGGTCCCAGAGGCAGCCGTCGTTGCCCGACCCGCTGTTGCCGTCGAAGAAGCAGTCCTGCTTGCAAGGGTCGGAGTTGTCGCCCGGGATGCCGGTGGCGAACGATCCCTCGTCGTCGTCCAGTGGACCGACGCACTCCACGTCCCAGGCGTCGATCTGGCCATCGTTGTCGTTGTCGATGCAATCGGTGCATTGCGACGCGCCCGGCTGGCAAGGCACACTGCCACCCGCGCCGGGACCGGGACCGGTACCACCCGCCAGCGCGCCCGTCCCTCCCGCCCCGCCGACGCCCGCGCCGCCGGCGTTGCCGGTGCCCTGCGCGCCGGTGCCCGTGGCGCCCGGGTTGCCGCCGTCGTCTCCGATCTGCACATCGTCCTCGCTGCAAGCTTGCGCGAGCAACAGTGCCGAGACTCCCACGCCGACGAGCATTCGCAGTCGCATGTGCCCTCCGGAGATGCCGTGCCCGCGGCCACCCGCGATGGCTCATCAATCGTCGCCGAGGCGGACCGCCACGCCCAGGGTGACCAGCAGGCTCGGCCTGCCCACGCGCCCCACGCGCTCTTCGCCCGCGACCACCCGGCGGCGCGGGCTCGGTGAACAGGAGGTGGGAATCCGCGCACACCGACCATCGGGCGTCGATGCGGTAGGCGAGGCCGAGGCCAGCGCGTGCGAAGAATGCCCAGGCGTCGTCGCTCCGGCCTCCCCCCGGCGCGTCGAGGAAGCCGGTCGCCGCCAGGTGCAGCGCGCCAGCACCCAGCGACGCCGAGGGCACCCAGCCCGATCGACCCAGCTCGCGCGCCAGCACCAGGTCGAGCAGCGCCAGCTCCTGCCGCACCGACGCCTCGCCACGCTCGACCTCGCGCACCGGCCCCGCGGTCGGACCGGCGACCGTCAGGCGCGCGCCCCACCCGAGCTGGCTGCCGTAGCCGAGGCGCAGCACCGGCGCGATCTGCGCCCCGATCCCGCCGAACGCGTGGAGCATGGCGACGCCCGCGCCGAGCGTGGGGCCGGCGTAGGGCGGCGAGCGCGGCGCGACCCAGCCGGCCACGTCGGCGGGCAGCGGGGGCGCCGCAGTCGCGGGGAGCGCGCGCGCGGCGGGCGGCGGGTGGCTGGCCTCGAGCAGGCTCGCTTGCAACAGCTCCACCGCGCGCAGCGCCACCTCGGCCGCACCGCCGTCGCCGGGTGCAGCGGAGGGCTCCACGGTGCGCATCACCGTCTTCCGGGTTGCGCGATCGACGACCATCAGATCCACCGCCGCGCCGCGCGTCTTGCGCAGCACCAGAACGGCGGCGAACGCCCCGGCGCGCGCCGCCTCCTCGCCGAGCGCTTCGAGCGGCGGGCGCTGCTCCGCCAGCGCGACGGAGACCACCTCGAAGCCCGCCGCGCGCAGCTCGCCCCTCAGCCGAGCGGTGGCCTCGACCACGGTGGAGTCGCTGGCGCCGGCAGGCTCCAGCACGACGACCCGCGAAGCGGCCCCGGCGCGGGTGGAGAGCAGCAGCGCAGCGACGCAGACGAGGAAGGAAACGAGCGCGTGCGCCCGACCCAGGGCTGGTCTGCCTTCAGGGTGCTGCCACGAGCTCCCGCGCCACCGGCGCGTGCGGACCATTCGGGTATCGTACGAGGTAACGCTCGGCGATGGGCCGCGCGCTCGCCGCCGAGCCGCGGCGCAAGGCGAGCATCTGCCGGCCGAGCGCCTCGGCGGCGTACGCGCCCGACGGCGCCTCGGCGAGGTAGGTCGCGTACCAGCTGGCCGCCTCGCTCGGCGACCGCGCATCGGCGAGGAGGCCGAGCAGGAACGCCGCGGTGCGCGCCTGGCTCGACCCGCCGAAACGGGCGCGCGTCGCCAGGAGCGCGCGCCGCGCCAGGACCCCGCGGTTGGTGTAGCGGGCTGCATCGGCCAGCGCCGCGAGATCGGCGGCGCCGGCGCCGGAGAGCACGCCATCGACCCCGCGCGCCTCGGCGTCCGCGACGACGCCGGCGAAGTCACCGGTGCCCACCCGCTGCGACCACGACGCGGGCCGCGCCCCACCCGGCTCGGCGGAGCCCGGACCGGCGACCGCCTCGCCCGACGGCGCCGCACCGGCCGCTGCCTCGCCGGGCACCGCGGATGGGATGGCCGGCGGCGTCACGGGCGTGGCCGGCGAGACCGACGTGGACGCGCTGCCCTCGTGCAGCGGACGGATGTCGATCTCACCGCGCGACGGCGAGGCGCGCAGGCGCTGGCCGGCGGCGAGGGGCACGCCGGCCTCGGCGTGCGGGCCGCGCACCTCGACGCTGCCCTGGCGCAGCTGCACATCGAGCTCGTCGCCGACCGCGCTCCAGGCCACGCCGACGTCGGTGCCGGTGATGGTCACCGTGAAGGGACCGGCGAGGATGGACCAACGCGCGCCGGGCCGATGCGCGAAGCGCCCGTCGAGCCGGCCGTCCTCCACCAGGAGGCGCGCGCCGTGCTCGCCCACGTCCTCGATGCGGACCACGGTGCGCGGAGACAGGACGCAGCGTGTTCCGTCGGCGAAGGCCACCGTGGCCTCGGCAACGTCGGCGCGGACGTAGCCGCTCTGGCTGGCCTCGGCGCCCTCCACCGACCACGAGAGCGGCGCCGCTCCGCGCGTCCACAGCACCAGCGCCAGGACGACGGCGACGGCGGCGGACGCGCCGACACCGGCGACCCAGGCGCGAGGCCACCACGGCGCCGACTCGCGGCGCCCCGCCAGCTCCTGCACCAGGCGCGCCTCGAGCTGCCGATCGAGCGCCTCGTCTCCGGGGCGCGGCTCGGTGGCGGCTCGCGCCAGCTTGCCCAGGCGGGCCGCCGGGTCATCGGGCACGTTCGGCCTCCTCCCCAGAATCCTCGTCGCGCGCCCGCAGCCACGGTGCCAGCGCCGGCTTGGCACGCGCCAGGGCCTCGACGCGCTTGCCGGCGCGATCGATGCGACGCTTCGCCGTCGCCAGCGAGCATCCCAGGGCAGCCGCGACGTCGAGCAGCTCCATCCCCTGGACGTGACGCAGGACGAAGGCCAGGCGCGACGAGTCGTCGAGCTGGTCGAGCACCTCGTAGAGCGCAGCCATGGCCTGCCGCGCCTCGGGCGAGACGTGCGGCGCCGCCACCTCGGGCAACGTGCCGGCGTCGGTGAGCAGGAGCCAGCGCCGCAGCCGGCGCCGCCGCAGCTCGGAGCGCGCCACACGCATGGCCACCCCGACCACGAAGCTGGTCAGCGCGCCAGGGTCGCGCACGTCGGCCGCGCGCCGGAACAGATGCAGGAAGGTGTCCTGCACGCGGTCCTCGATCTCCGGCCCCGGCCCCAGCGACCGCCGCAGCAGGCTGCGCACCAGGGTGCCGTAGCGCGCGCACACCACCCGCGCCGCGCCGGGGTGCGACGAGGCCAGGCCGCGCAGGAGCGCCGCGTCATCGTGCTCGGCGAGCGGAAGCGCCTCCACCACCGCCGTATGGGCGGCGGTGCGCGAGGTTCCGCGGGCCGGGGTGACGGAGGCAACCATGGCTGACCCGAGCAGTGTCCTCGGGGTGCGCCCCTGGCTCAACTATCGGCTGCCGACGGCCCCGCGCGGCCGCGGGCGGCGGCTATAGTCCAGCGGTCCCATGGCGCGGCTCTTCGCCTCGGTGCGGCCAGGTGAGCAGCGCGACACGGTGGCGGCCTTCGCCACCCTGTTCGCGTTCCTCGGCGGACACGCCGTCCTCGAGACCGCGCGCGACGCGCTCTTCCTGGCCAAGGTGCCCGCCACGCGCCTGCCCTGGATGTACCTGGCCATCGCCGCGCTCTCGCTCCTGGTGGCGCGCAGCGCCGATCGCCTCTCGCGCTGGGTCGCCGGCCGCGCCGCCATCTCCGCCTGGCTGCTGGTGGTCGCCGGGGTCACCGCCCTGCTGTGGGCGGCGCTCGACGCGGTGGGCCGCGCCGGCGTCTACGCGCTCTACATCTGGTCCGGTGTGCTCACCTCGCTGGTCCTCATCCCCTTCTGGTCGGTGCTCGGCGAGGCGTTCACCGTCATCCAGGCCAAGCGCCTCTACGGGACCATCGGCGCCGGCAGCGTCCTCGGGGCCATCGCCGGCAGCGCCGCCGCCGCGGCCCTGCTCCGGGTGCTGGCTCCGGCGAGCCTGCTGCTGGTGGCGGCTTGCGCCTTCGCCGTCGCCGCGTCGCTGCCGTTCCTCTTCCAGCCGTCGACCACCGCCCCGGTCCCGTCGCCGACACCCACCGCCAGCGCGCGCGCGCAGCTCGCCGAGGATGCGCGGTACATCGCGCGCACGCCTTACCCGCGTGCGGTCGCGCTGCTGGTCCTGGCCTCGGCGTGCGCGGTCACCGTCGCCGACTTCGTCTTCAAGAGCACGCTGGCGGCGAGCGTTCGCCCGGCGGAGCTCGGCTCCTGGCTGGCCACCGTGGCCCTGGTGGTCAACCTCGTCTCGCTGCTGGCGCAGGTCGGGCTGGTGGGGTGGCTGCTGCGGCGCTCCGATCTCGCCGCGGCGCTGTCGGTGTTGCCGGTGCTGCTCTTCTGCGGCGGTCTGGGGGTGGTGGCCGGCGGCGGGCTGGTGGCGGCCCTGCTGGTGCGCGGCGCCGACGGCTCGTTGCGGCCTCCCTGCACCGCACGCCACCGAGCTCCTCTTCGTGCCGCTCCCCGAGGAGGCCCGCCGCCGCACCAAGGGCTTCCTCGACGTCGTCGGGCAGCGCGGCGGCCAGGCGCTGGCCTCGCTCGCCATCCTCGGCCTCGGATCGCTGACCCTGGCCAGGCCGCTGCTCGGTGCGGCGCTGGCGCTGCTGGCCGGGCTGTGGCTCCTGTGCGCGCTGGCGCTGCGCCGCCACTACCTCGACCTCTTCCGCAGCCAGCTCTACGCCAGCGAAAGCAGCGCTTTCCCCGAGCTCGACATGGCCTCGCTGGACACGCTGGTGGCCAGCCTGGACAGCAACAACGACGACGAGGTGCTGGTGGCGCTCGGCGTGCTCGAGCGCGAGGGCCGCAGCCGCCTCATGCCCGCGCTCATCCTCCACCACCCCTCCGAGGCGGTGGTGGAGCAGGCGCTGGCCGTGCTCGCCCGCGAAGGCCGCACCGCGGCGGTGCGGGTCATCGATCGCCTCCTCGATCATCCCTCGCCTCGCCTGCGCGCGGCCGCCATCGCCACCCGCGCGGTGCTCGCGCCCGACGCGCGGCAGCTGAACCAGCTGCTCAGCCTGGAAGAGTCGCCGGAGGTGCGAGCGGCCATCGTGGTGCAGCTGGTGGCCTCCGGCGAGCTCGTCGGCGCAGAGGCCGAGGAGCGCATCGACCGCTTGGTGCGCGAGGGCTCGGTGGCCACGCGCATCGGCCTGTGCGCAGCCATCGGCCTGCGCGAGCGCACCCCGCTGGCGGCGCGGCTGGTGCCGCTGTCGCGAGCCCCGGAGCTCGACGTGCGCCTGGCGGCGGTGGCGGCGATGCGCAGGCACCGCGACGCGCAGTACCTGCCGGCGTTGCTGGAGTCGATCGTCAGCGAGCGGACGCGCGGCGCGGCCCGAGACGCGCTGGTGGCGTACGGCGACGAGGGACTGCAGTTCGTGGCCGAGGCGCTGCGCGACGTCTCGCTGCCCAAGGAGCTTCGCTGGCAGCTGCCGCGCCTCCTGCAGAGCTTCGCGCCCGAGCGGGCCGGGCCGCTGCTGCTCGAGCATCTCGCCGCGGAGCGGGACGGCATGGTCCGCTATCGCGCCATCCGCGCGCTGGAGTGGCTGGTGGGCCGGTCGCCGGATCTGTCGCTCGACCGCGCCACGCTGGCTCGCGCCGTGGACGGCACGGTGAGCCGCGCCTACCGCTACCTGGAGCGACGCCTGACCCTGATCGCCGGCGCCGAGGCGGATGCCAGCCGCCGCACCCCGGGTCACGATTTGCTGGTGAGGATGCTGCACGACAAGGAGCGGAACGCGCTCGGTCGCGGTCTGCGCCTGCTGGCGCTGCTGCACCCCGCCGAGCGCTTCGACGAGATCCGGCGCGGACTGGCCGGCGGCGCCAAGGAGCGTGCCGGCAGCATCGAGCTCCTCGGCAACCTCCTCGATCCTCCGCTCCGCGGCGCGGTGCTCGGGCTGCTCGACGATCTGCCGGACGCCGAGCGCCTCGCCGCCGGCCTGAGCCACCATCGCCCGGCGCACACGGACTACGAGGCGCTGCTCGACAAGATGCTGGATAGCGAGAGCCACGGCCTCTGCGAGCTCACCGTCTTCCACCTCGGCGAGCTCCGGCTGACCCGCTTCCGCGCTCGCGTCGAGAGCGTGCGCGGACGCGCCACGGACGGCGAGATCGCCCGCGCGCTGCGACGTCTCGGGCCTGCGCCGATCGAGGGCGACGGCGGCGGCGCGCGGCGTGGAGGCCAGCGCACCATGACCGGCGCGGAGGCAGGGCGATGCTGAACGACACCCCGCTGGTCACCATCCGCGACCGGGTGCTCCTGCTGCGCTCGTTCCCGGCCTTCGCCGCGCTCGACGACGAGACCTTGACCCTGATGGCCGAGCACTCGCGCCGCCGCGCCTTCCGCGCCGGCGAGGTGGTGGCCAGCGAGGGCGCCCCGCTGGACAACGTGTACATGGTCATCGAGGGACAGATCACGGTGCACCGCAAGGGCCGGCGCACCGCGGTGGTCACGCGCGGCGGTGGCGTCGGCAACCTGTCCGTCCTGGCGCGCGACCCGCACGGCATCTCCGCGGTGGCCGACGTGGACACCCTCACCGCCGAGTCCCCGGCGTCGGCCATGAACGAGGCGCTCGACCGCAGCTTCCCCATGCTGCGCAACAGCCTCCGCCTGGTCACCGGCGGCCTGGTACGGAAGCGGGGCCACCTGCCCTGCCGCCCCGAGGACGCGCCCCCGGTGGAGCTCGGCACGTGGCCCGAGCACCCGGCGACCATCGTCGATCACCTGCTGTCGGCCCGCCGCAGCACCGGGGCCTTCGCCGGCGCCAACCTCGACGCGCTCCTCGCCAACGCGCGCGCCATCCGCGAGGTTCGCTTCGAGGAGGGTGAGGCGCTGTGGCAACCGGGGGAGCCCTCGTCATGGTGGACGCGCATCGCCTGCGGCAGCGTGCGCTGCACCAGCGCCGACGGACGCTTCGTCGACCTGGGAAAGGGGTTCATGCTCGGCATCATGGATGCGTACGCGCAGATGCCGCGTTCCTACGAGGCGCGCACCAACACGCGCGTCGTCGCATATCGCACCGAGCTCGAGGACGGCCTGGCCACGCTCGAGGACTATCCGGAGCTGGCGCGCGGCCTGGTGGCCGGGCTGGCCATGACCATGCTCGAGACACCGTCGGAGTGACTCAGTCGCACTGCATGACGTCGGGCAAGGTGCAGAAGCCGCCCGAACAGATCGCCGGCGGGTAGCAGGAGACGCCCGGCGCGCCCCCGCAGGCCGCGCCATCCTCCGCGGCTGCGACGCAGATCGCCCCGCCTCCACAGTGGCTGCTGGCGATGCACACCGGCACCGGATCGCCCTCGACCGCGGCGGCGCACGGCTGCCCGCCCTCCGCCCAGACGGGCGCCGCACAGGCAGCGGCAACGCACCCCAGCCAGGCGCCCGGATCGCACGGCGCCATGGCGCTGCAAGCCGCACCGGCTGCGCCTCCGGGCACGCAGATGCTCCCATCGCAGACCAGCCCGAGGTCGCACGGCTGGCCGGTCGCGCAGCTGGTGCCGAAGGTGGCCAGCGCCACGCACACGCCGGCGACGCAGGCGGTGGCGGGCGCGCAGGCGGCGGCATCGTCGGCGCAGCTCTCGCTGACGGCGGCGCGAGGCGCGCACACGCCGCAGCCGGTGGGCGGCTCGGCAACGCCACCGCCACCGCCGCCCGCACCGGTGGCCGCGGCCGGCGCGCAGCGGCCGCTCTCGCACTGATCCGGCGACGCACACGGCTCGGCGACGCCGCGCGCCCCGCCGCCGGGTGCGCAGTCGGCAGCCACGGCGGTGACCACGCCGTCGCAGGTGGCGGCCTGGTAGGCGGCGGCGCAGGCGACGGCCTTGCCCAGCGAATAGCCGCTGTCGGCGATGGCCAGCGCCGACGCGCAGCGGCGTGCCTCGCGCGCCTGACACGTCTCCACCGTGCCGTACGGCAGGGTGATGGAGGCCGGCGAGCACTCGTCGAGGCGCGCGCAGATGGCGCCCGCCAGCGCCGTGCACTCCTCGGGCACGCTGGCGCCCGCGCCCGCTCCCGCCGCGCCCCCGTGGCCTGGGCCGCCACCGGCCGCGGCGGCGCCCGACCCGTCGCTCGTCGAGCCCGACGGACCATCGGCGTCGCTGGAGCCGCATCCTGGAGGCGCCACCGCCAGGGCCAGCAACAGCCACGCGACCGTCATGCCGCGCTGCCGTGCGCGCCCGGACAGCCGCGATCCACGCCGCCGTCGCGGCGGCCTCGCTGCCGACGATGCCATCGAAGGATCCACCAAGACGACGCGCAGACGGTGCCTGCGCGCGCCCCGCGCGGCAAGCGCCTGCGCGACGGTCCTCGCCCCTCGGTGTCCCGCGCCCGCAGGCACCGCAACCGCTGGTTGGCATGGGGCGCGTTGCGCCCGCACAGTGAAGATCCAACCGCAGCGTCGATGACCGAGGGATGACGCTTCGTCCTTTGACAGATCCGTGCGGCAAAAATAGGCTGAAACGTCTCTCGCGCGCACGCGTGCATCCGCACCGCCGACGCGCCGGGAGCTCGGCGGAGAAACATGACACGCTGGCCGACTCGCTTCGTTACCCCGGCGACGCTGCTGCTGGCGGCGGGCTGCCTGGGTACCATCGGCGACAACGACGCCGACATCGAGGACGGCGGCAGCAGCGGTCCGAACGGGCTGGGCGCCAAGGGCGCGGCCATCGAGCCGCTGCACCGACTCAACCGGCTCGAGTACGACAACACCGTGCGCGATCTGCTGGGGGTGACCATCACCCCGGCGGGCGACTTCCCGCCCGATGGCACCAGCGGGGGCTTCGACAACATCGCCGCCGCGCTGAGCCTGTCGCCGTCGCAGATGGACCTCTACCACACGGCCGCCCGCAACCTCGCCGCCGCCGCGCTCCAGGACGCGCCGCGCTTCACCCACCGCATCGAGCCGGTCGTCGATGCGCCCAACAACGGTATGGCCGGCAACGCCTTCGGCTGGGGTTGGTCGCTGTCGCGCCAGGGGAGCAAGGCCATCGACCTCACGCCGTTCGCGGTGCCCGATGACGAGACGGTGACCCTCTCCATCCTCGCCGGCGGCGACCAGGTCGGCGTCAACCCCGACACGGGCGTGCCCGTGCCGGTGCCGGTGATGCAGCTCTTCGTGGACGGCGATTTCGCCACGCCGGTGCAGACGTGGACGGTGACGGCCAAGCCGACCGCGCCCGCCGTGCACACCGTGCAGTTCACCCTGCCGGCCGGCACGCACAGCCTGCGCGTGCACTTCCAGAACGGCTACGACCAGCCGGCAGCGAACGTCTTCAACTCCCTCGTCGTCGGCAGCATCGACGTGGTGAGCGACGTGCAGGTCACTCCGCCCGGCCGCGCCATGGTCTACGTCTGCGACCCGGCGACGGCCGCCGATGCCGAGGACTGCTACCGCGACATCGTGACCGGCTTCACCGAGCGCGCCTGGCGGCGCCCGCTCGACGCCGACGAGCAGCAGCGCGTCTTCGACCTCTGGAAGGAGCTGCGCGTCACCGAGGGCGACGACGCGGCGGTCAGCTTGGTGGTACGCAGCGCCCTGCTCTCCTCGCACTTCCTCTACCGGGCGGCGCTCCCGGCGGCCACCCCGGGCGGCGACTTCTCCGGTCCCGTCGGAGGCGCCGAGGGCTGGTGCCCCTCGACGACTTCGCGCTCGCCTCGCGGCTCTCGTACTTCCTCTGGAGCAGCATGCCCGACGACGAGCTCTTCGAGGCCGCGCGCTCCGGCTCACTGCGCGACGCGGGGGAGCTGCGTGCCCAGGTGCAGCGCATGCTCGGCGACGACAAGGCGTCCGCGCTGCGCAAGGGCTTCGCCGCGCAGTGGCTGAGCACGCGCATGCTCGCGGGCCACGCGCCGGACCCCAACGCCTTCCCGTACTTCGACGAGCCGCTGCGCGCGGCGATGATCGAGGAGACGGAGCTGTTCTTCGACGACTTCCTGCACAACGGCAGGCCCATCCGCGACATGCTCGTCCCCGACTTCGGGTACCTCAACGATCGCCTGGCGCGGCACTACCGGCTGCCGGAGCCGGGGAGCGACGAGCTGGTGCGTGTCGAGCTCTCCGGCGATCAGCGACGCGGGCTGATCTCGCAGGGCGCCTGGCTGACCGCCATGTCGGCCAGCACCCGCACCTCGCCGGTCATCCGTGGCCGCTGGCTCCTGGAGCAGGCGCTCTGCCAGGAGATGGCCGCGCCGCCTCCGGACATCCCCGCGTTCAAGGAGCCGAAGGAGGGCGCCACCATCCGCGAGACGCTGGCCGAGCACCGCGCCAACCCGAAGTGCGCCAGCTGCCACGACCTGCTCGATCCGGCCGGGCTCGGGCTGGAGGAGCTCGACGGCATCGGCGCCTGGCGCGAGACGGAGAAGGGCAAGCCGGTGGACAGCTCCGGCGCCATCCCGCCGGGCAAGCCGTTCTGGGGTGCCGCCGAGCTGGCACGAACCCTCGCGGACGACCCCCGCTTCTCGGAGTGCCTGACCAGCAAGCTCTACATGTACGCGATGGGCCGCACCCTGGAGGCCAGCGACAAGGCCTTCCTCGCCGACCTCGGCGACGAGCTTCCGGTGGCCGGTGGCAGCCTGGACAGGGCCATCGAGCTCATCGTCCTCTCGCCCGCCTTCCGCATGCGCAACGCCGAGGAGGGCAAGTAGCCATGACCTGGACCAAGAGCCGTGCCACGCGGCGCATGTTCCTCGGTGGCGCAGGTGCGCTGGTGGCGCTGCCGGCGCTGGAGTGGTTCCACGCACGCGAGGCGCGCTCCGACGAGTTGGATTCCGGCGCTCCGCTGCGCTTCCTGGTCTACTTCCTCCCCAACGGGCGCGTCCCGGGGAACTGGATCCCGCCGGAGCAGGGAGCGGACTTCTCCTTCCCCTTCACTCTCGCGCCGCTGGCGGCGCTCAAGGCCGACCTGCTCTGCCTGTCCAACCTCGATCACGTCGCCGGCCGGCAGGCCACCGGCACGGGGGACCACGCCAAGGGCACGGGCACCATCCTCAACAGCGCGCCGTTCCCGAACGGCAACCTGCACGGCGACATCTCCTTCGATCAGCTGCTGGTGCAGAGGCTGAAGCCGAAGACGCGCTTCGCCTCGCTGCAGTGGGGCGCCGGCGAACCGATGGCCTGCGACTTCGCCGCCTCGTGCAGCTACACCCAGGCCATCTCCTGGGCCGGGCCGCAGCAGCCGCTGGCACCGACCATCAGCCCGCTCACTGCCTTCAACCAGCTCTTCGCTGGCACAGACGAGGGCAGCACCACCGAGGAGCAGGAGCGCAGGCGCCAGTCGCTGGCCAGCGTCCTCGACTACGTCCTCGACGACGCCGACCACTTCCAGAAGAAGCTGGGCAAGAGCGACCAGGCCAAGCTCGACGAGTACTTGACGTCGGTGCGTGAGCTGGAGAAGCGCATCACCGAGCCCGCCGGCGAGAGCTGCGACTCCGGGCCGGCGCCCGCGGCCGGCCTGGACTACGAGCACCGCGTGTACGCCTTCAACGATCTCATCGTGCTGGCGCTGCGCTGCAACCAGACCCAGGTGCTGACCTTCATGATCGAGAACGGCCTCAGCGGCCGTACCCACGACTTCGTGCAGTCCTACGGCGGCCACCACGCGCTGACCCACGGCGGCGCCGGCGTGGCGCCGGAGCTGGCGCGGCTCGAGGAGTGGGAGGCGAAGATGGCCGCCGACGTGGCCACCAAGCTCAAGAACGCCATCGACATCGACGGCACCTCGGTGCTCGACAACACCGCCATGCTCCTCTTGCCGGACATGGGCATGGGCGGGTCGCACGACCACACCAACCTGGCCCCGGTGCTGGTCGGCAAGTGCGGCGGCGCGCTGGTGCCGGGCAAGGCCATCCACTACCCGGCCACCCAGCTCCCGCTCGGCAACCTCTACGTCTCGCTCCTCCACGCCTTCGACGTGAACCAGGACACCTTCGGCATCGACGGCGTGGCCCCGCTGGCCGGCCTCACCGGCTGACGGGCCGACTGGCCTGACCCTCAGCGCGGGCCGCGCGACGAGGGGGGCCCTCGGTGTCGCCGCGGAAGCGCGAGGACGGTGGCCCCTCGGCCTCCGGACCGCGGTCGCCGCGGAAGCGCGAGGACGGTGGCCCCTCGGCCTCCGGACCGCGGAAGGACGCGCTCTGCATGCCGTGCCGCTGCAGGAGGCGGTGCAGGTACATGCGGTCCATGCCGGCGCGGCGCGCGGCGCGGCTGATGTTCCCGCCCGCCCACTTGAGGAGCGCGCTCAGGTAGCGGCGCTCGAAGTCGGCGACCACCTCCTCCTTGGCAGCGGTGAAGGCCACGTCGAGGTTCGGCGGCGCCGCGGCCGTGCCCGGCTCGGGCGGCAGCCACGACTCGCCGTGCGCCCGCTCCGAGGTCGGCGCGGCGCGGTCCAGGACCACCGCGCGCTCCACGTAGTTCTTGAGCTCGCGCACGTTCCCCGGCCAGTCGTAGCGCTGGAGGTCGGCCACCACCTCGGGTGTGAAGAGCCTCCGCCAGGAGGGCTCGTTGTTGGCGAGGGACGCCTTGTCGCCGGCCTTCATCATCCCCTCGAGCAGCACCTCGACCAGCAGCGGCACGTCGTCGAGGCGCTCGCGGAGCGGCGGCACGCGCAGGGTGACCACCGAGAGACGGAAGTAGAGGTCCTCGCGGAAGCGGCCGTGGTTCACCTCGCGATCGAGGCGACGGTTGGTGGCGGCGATGACGCGGACGTCGACCTTGCGCGGGTGCGTCTCGCCGATGCGGCGGATCTCGCGCGACTCCAGGGCGCGCAGCAGCATGGGTTGCAGGTCGAGCGGCAGCTCGCCGATCTCGTCGAGGAAGAGCGTGCCGCCGTCGCTGGCCTCGAAGGCCCCGACGCGCTCGCGGTCGGCGCCGGTGAAGGCGCCGCGCAGGTGGCCGAAGAGCTCGCTGCCGATGAGGCTCGGAGAGATGGCGCTGCAGTCGACGATGACGAAGGGGCGGTCGGCGCGGGTGCCGCGCTGGACGATCTCCGTGGCCACCAGCTCCTTGCCGGTGCCGCTCTCGCCCTCGATGAGCACGTTGGAGTCGCTGCGCGCCACGCGATCGAGCATGCCGAAGAGGCGGCGCATGGGCAGCGAGCTGCCGTAGAGCCCGCCGAAGCTCGGCCAGACGGGGACCTC
>JBBJMR010000163.1:0-18879 GCA_037720395.1 Polyangiaceae bacterium | reverse complement strand
TCCGAGGTCTCCTGGCGGAGCCTCGACAGGTCCGAGGTCTCCTGGCGGAGCCTCGGGCGCGATGCCGGCGGTCTCCGCGTTGCCGCCGGCAGGGCCGCCGCTCTTCCGGGACACCACGCCGGACCGGGCCATGACCCGGATCCTGCCGCTGATGCCCATCCCCGGCCTCGACGGCCAGACGCCGATGCCCTTCGTTCCGCACCCGCCAGCGACGGGGCAGCCCGCGCAGGCGCCGACCCGCTTCACGAGCGGGTTGCTCGATCGCAACCGCCCGCTGCCGCGCGCCGCGTATCTGGCCATCGCCTCGGTGGCCATCCTCATCGCCATCGCCATCCTCGTCTCCCCCGCATCGCCGCCGCCGGACGCCGGCGCCAACTCCGGGGGTTCGCGCGCGGACGCGCCCGCCGGCGAGCCGGCGCGGCCGCAGCCACCACCGGGGCCGACGTCGGTGGTCACCCTGGGACCGATCTTGCCGCCGGCTCCACCCACGCCGCCCGCTGGCGGGCCGGCGGTGGTCAAGCTGCCCGATCTGCCCAGCGTCCCTACCGGCGCCGCCGGCCCATCCCCGCAGCTGGGTCGCGCTCGCTTGCCACCGCGCACCGACCCCCCGGCGCAGGGCGACGGCACGGATGGGTCGACGCCGCCTCCGAATCCGTACAAAAAGCGCTGAGCCAAATGGCGCGCTGGTGGGCGGTCTTCCTGGTAGTCACGCTCGCGTTGTCCGTATCGCCGGCCTGGGCCGACGAGGTGGAGACGGCGGGCACGCTGTACGATCGAGGCGTCCAGGCGCAGTCGAAGGGCGATTACGCGCGCGCGGCCTCGCTGTTCGCGCGCGCCGACGACCTGGTGCCCGACCCCATCGCGCTGGAGGCGGCGATTGGCGCCGCGGCGCTGGCGGACGACGCGCCGCTGGCGATGAGCCTCGTCCAGCGCGCCGGGCGGGCCAGCATGCCGCCGCGGCTGGCCAGCGCGGTGCGCGCCGCGCGCAAGAAGCACGGCGCGCGCGCCGGGGCGCTGCACGTTCGCTGCGACGTATGCACGGTGCGCATCGACGGGCGCCCGGTGAAGGCCAACCTCGACAACTGGGTGGCGGTGGGCCCACACCGCGTCGAAGTCACCGTCGGCGACGCGCTCGACACGCGCGAGGTGGAGGTGCCCGGCGGGGGTCGCGTGGAGATCGCCGGCGCCAGCGGGAAGGTGGCGGTGGAACCGGCCGATACCGGGGACGTCGAGCCGCCCGCGCTCGGGGCCACCGACCGCCGGCGCCGCACCGTGCCGCACAGCGGGGTAGCGCCGACCTGGTTCTGGGTCGGCGTCGGCGCCACCGCGCTCTTCACGGGGATCACCGTGGCCTCCGGGGTGGACACGCTCGATCGTCACGCCGAGTTCGTGGCCGACAAGACCGAGGACAAGGCCGCCGCCGGCCAGTCGGCCGAGACGCGCACCTACGTCCTGCTCGGCGTGACCTGCGGCCTGGGCATCGGCACCGCGGCGCTCGGCGCCTTCGTCGTGCAGTGGGACGCGGGCGCCGCCACCGTGGCCTTGCAGCCGGCGGCCGGCGGCGCCGCGCTCTCGCTGCGCGGCGCCTTCTGAACGCGATCGCCGCTCACTCGGCCAGGCAGCCCAGCATGCAGTCGCGGAAGGCGGGGTTCGACTCCATCAGCGTCTTGTCCAGGTCCTCGCACTTGCCGTGATCGAGCCAGCACTCCGCCTCGCACTCGTCCTGGCCCGCGCACTCCAGGCCCTCCTTGGGCTCGCCGACGTCCACGCCGCATTCGTCCTCGAGCTTGGCGGCGGCGTCCTCGCACGCGTCCGAGCCACACCCGGCCATTGCCATCACCGCCATCACAACCACCGCGCTCATCCGCATCGAACGGAACATGTCGCTAGCCTCCAGCGCGCGACGTCGCGCCGCGCGAGGGTCGATGTAGGCATGCCGATCCCTGCCGGCCACGCGCGAGCAGGGTTCTCGCTGCGCGCGGCAGGACGCCGACGCCTTGGTGACGGCGCGGGCGCGCAGAGGCTGCGAAGCAAGGACACGTCGTGCGCATCCGGGGAAGGTTGCGACAGCGTGGGGCGGAGCCGATGCGGTCTGCACGGTGGTAGCTTCGAGCCGCCACATGGATCCGCCGCTGGTCTTCCTGCACGGCTTCCTGGGCACGCCCGCGAGCTGGGATGCCACGCGCGCCAGCCTCGGCGCCCACCGCGGTCACGCCGACTGGTTGCCGTGGCACGGGCCCGACCCGTGGACGCCGCGCGGGCCGGCGACCTTCGACTCGGTGGTGGACGAGGTCGCGGCGCGAATCCCCTTCGAAGAGCCGGCGATCGTCGTCGGCTACTCGCTCGGAGGACGGGTCGCGCTCGGGCCTGGCGCGCCACCCGGCGCGCGTGGTCGGCGTGGTGCTGGTGGGCGCGCATCCCGGGCTGCGCGGCAGCGCCGAGCGCGCCGCGCGCGCCGCGGAGGACGACGCGCGCGCGGTCGAGCTGGTCGACGCCGGGCTGCCGGCGTTCCTGGCCGCCTGGGAGCAGCTGCCGCTCTTCGCCACGCAGCGGGCGCTGCCGGAGGCCGTGCGCTCGGCGCAGCGCGCCGCGCGCCTCGCGCACCAGGCGCGGGCGCTGGCCGAGTCGCTGCGTGTGCTGGGCCTCGGACGCATGCCACCACGCTGGGACGCGCTGGCCTCGGCGCGAGCGCGGGTGTGCTTGGTGGTCGGCGCGCGTGACGACCGGTTCCTGGCCCTGGCGACGCAGGTGGCGGCGGAGACCGGTGCGGCGACGTGCCGCGTCGCGGGTGCAGGTCACAACGTGGCGCTCGAGGCGCCCGCCCTGCTGGCTGAGGAGATCCGCGCGCGCATCGCCAGCACGCGCGGCGGCCTGGACTTCGGGTAAGCTGCCCGGGCTTGGAAATGGCTGTTGCTTGGAGGTTCATGTGGCGAACCGAGGCTCCCGAACAACGAACGCACTGCCGAGCCGTTCGTGGTCAAGAGCCAGGACGAGGACCACCCGTTCATGCTCTTCGCCTACATGAGCGGCTCGACGTGGCAGCCTGGGCTCACCGACTACGGCGATGCGGACTTCGTGATCTCGGTGCCTCCGCAGCAGTACATGCGCAAGTACGTGTTCTTCACCGACCCGACGTACCCGGAGACGAACCTGGTCGTCGTCCGCGCCAAGGCGGGAGGGAAGTTCCACGACGTGACGCTGGACTGCGCCGGGGTGCTCGGCGGCTGGACGCCGGTCGGCGACTACGAGTGGACGCGCGCGGATCTGATCACGGGGAATTTCCAGAACGTCGGCAACTGCTCGACGGGGCGGCGCGAGATGTCCAGCGATGGGCCGTTCGGGCTGTGGGTCTGGGGCTGGGGGACGCCGCTGACCAGCGTGTTCACGGCCAATGTCTCGTACGGGTATCCGGGCGGGATGAACGTGCTGCCCATCAACGAAGTGATCATCGAGCCGGTTCCACGATAGATCTCCGCGTCGTCGGGGACCAGGTCGGCCGCGTGGCGGTCCGGGGATGTTCCCTGCGCGCGGCGGCACGGGGCCCCTCGTCAATTTTTCGCGCCGGTGCGCCTGCGGCGCACGACGCGAATGCGTTTCCCCATGCCGCCGTGCTCGGGAACATCCCCGGCCCACCACGCTGCGCCGCGGCCCGCTCGGAAGCTCCGATGGGCCCAAGGGGTATCGTTGGGTGGCCTCGGGTGACGAAAGGCCGACACGCGAGGTGGGTCTCGATCGTGCTTCGGGTGGGGGCGTGGTGGTGCTGGGCGGGGGGAACGAAGGGCGTGGGGCGTCGGCGCGTAGGCGGTGGTGGGGGCGTGCGTTCGCATGGGAAGGGGCGTTCGCGGGTGTTGCGGTGGCGGTCCCTCGTTGGGCGATCGGGTTCCTCGGAGCCATCGCCGGCGCCGGCGCGACGGGGTGCACGACATGGGTCGAGGTGCCGCCGTCGGAGCTGCCACGATTGATCTCGGCCCGAGGGGCGGTGGTGGACATCCGCAGTGATCACGGGACGCCGACGCGTGTCGTTCGTGCCGAGGTCACCGAGGTTCGGTTGTACCCGCACCAGGGTCGTGACCTCCTGGTGGTCCCCGATCGCCACCTCGTCTCCGGCGGCGTCGATATCGTGTCGGTGCCCGAGGAGTACGAGTTGGTTGCGGAGGCGCGCGGCTGGCGACCCGTCGCGCCGTTCGAGGAGCCCGTTCAACTGTTTCTGCGAGGGACATCCTTGACGGTGCAAGGGAGCAACGCGGTCCACACGGTGGCCGTCGGCGACCTGGACCTGGTGAAGCTGCGGCAACCGCGCGACGGGCCGAACTGGGTCGTGCTCGGCGCGGTGCTCGGCGGAGCGGTAGCCGTCGGTGGACTGCTCGCGCTCTGTGCGGCGACGTGGTGCAGCTACGGGGCGCCGCGCTAGCCATGGCCGTACGCACGCAAGTGCCCGGGGTCTGCCCGCGGCCGTGATCTGCGCAGTGAGAGCGCTCGGGTGTCATCCGGGCTGGCGGATGTGGCCACGCCTGGCCGCTCCGGCGAGCACGCGCCGGATGGCCCGGGCCCGGTTGGGCGCTCGGCGGTTGGCGTGGTAGATCCGGGTGTGCCTGTGACCACGCCGAATCCGGAGATCACTGCCAAGCTGGAGGCCTTGCGGGCCCGGCTGCGGGGGCTGGGGTCGGTGCTGGTGTGTTACTCCGGCGGCGTCGACAGCGCCTTCGTGCTCGCGGTCGCGCACGCCGAGCTCGGCGCGCGCGCGGTGGGCATGACCGCCGTCTCCCCGAGCCTCGCGCCAGGGGAGCGCGAGGAGGCGAGCGCCGTGGCGCGGGCCATCGGCGCCGATCATCGGCTGGTGGAGTCGAACGAGATCGAGGACCCGGCGTACCTCGCCAACAATCCCGACCGCTGCTTCCACTGCAAGAGCGAGCTGTATCGCATCGCCGTGCACAAGCAGGCCGAGTGGGGCCTGGCGGCCATCGCCAACGGCACCAACGTCGAGGACCTCGGCGACTATCGACCCGGTCTGGAGGCGGCCAAGCAGGCAGGCGTGGTGAGCCCGATGGTGGAGCTTGGCTTCACCAAACAGGACGTGCGCGACGGCGCCGCGGTCATCGGGCTGTCGGTCTGGGACAAGCCGGCGGCGGCCTGCCTGTCCAGCCGCATCCCGTATGGCACCAGCGTGACGCGCGAGCGGCTGGCGCAGATCGGCGGCTTCGAGGCCGAGCTCAAGGCGCTCGGGTTCCGCCAGGTGCGCGTGCGCTACCACGGCGACCTGGCGCGCATCGAGCTCGGCGCGCCCGAGCTGGCGCGCGCCGCCGACGAGGCGGTGCGCGGCCAGGTGGTGGCCGCCGGCAAGCGCCACGGCTTCCGCTACGTGACGCTGGACCTCGGCGGCTATCGCATGGGCAGCCACAACGAGGTGCTCGTCGGCCGCGCCCTGCGCATCGTCTCCTGAGCGGGCCTCCGTCGCGCCGGGAGAGCGCGCTTGGCGCGCGCGCCCGTTCGAGCGAGCGTGCTGCCGTGGACTCGCTGGAGCTCTTCGCCACGGCTGCCAAGGGCACCGAGCCCGCGCTGCGCGACGAGCTGCGCGAGCTGCGCTTCCGCGGCGTCCGCGCCGATCGGGGCGGGGTGCACTTCGCCGGACCGATCGAGGACGGGTGGCGCGCCTGCCTCGAGTCGCGCGTCGCCGTGCGCGTGCTCCGCCTGCTGGGCCGATTCCCGGCGCCGCACGCCGACGCGCTCTACCAGGGGGTGGCCGCCGTCGACTGGTCGGAGCTCCTCGGCCCGGAGCGCACCCTGGCCGTGCGCGCCGCCTGCCGGAGCAGCGCCCTCACGCACACCCAGTTCATCTCCCAGAAGACGAAGGACGCGGTGGTCGACCAGCTGCGCGCGCGTCACGGCGCGCGTCCCTCGGTCGATCTCTCCGACCCCGACGTGGGGATCTTCGTCCATGTCGTGCGCGACGAGGCGGCGGTGTACGTCGATCTCGCGGGTGAGCCGCTGCACCGCCGTGGTTACCGGCGCGCCGCGCGATCCGATGACAATCCGCTGCTGGCGCCGATCAAGGAGACGCTGGCGGCGGCCGTGGTGCGCCTCTCCGGCTGGGACCGCGTCTTGCCGCTCGCCGACCCGATGTGCGGAAGCGGCACGCTGGCCATCGAGGCCGCCCAGTGGGCGCGCGGCATCGCGCCCGGGCTGGGCCGACCGCGGTTCGGGTTCCAGCGCTGGGCCAGTCACGACGCAGGCGCCGCGGAGCGGTACACCGAGCTGCGCGAGCGCGTCCGCGCCAAGGCCCGCGCCGAAGGGCCGCCGGTGCTGGCCAGCGACGTCGACCCGGCGGCGCTGGAGGCGACACGCGCCGCGGCACAGGCCGCCGGCGTGCCGCTCGAGGTGCGCCACGCTGGCATCGGCGAGCTCGGCCCCACCACGCCGCCCGGCGTGGTGGTGATCAACCGCCGTACGGCGCGCGCCTCCCGCGCGGCGCCGGTCTGGTCGGCGAGCTGGCCGTCGCTCTCCGCGGGCTCGATGGTCATCGGGCTGCAGTCATCGCTCCCCTCGAGCTCTCGGACGGTCTGATCCGAGCCATGCGCATGCGCTACGACCGAACGCTTTCGCTCTTCAATGGAGACATCGAGTGTCGATTGATCACCTGGAACATCCATACGGGGGGCGCGCGCGGGTGAGGCCTCGGCCCGCCGCTCCGGGGCGCGTCGCGCTCTACCTCTCGCTGCTGGTCACCGGCTGCAGCTCGTGCAGCAGCGGCACCAAGATCACGCCGGGCCCCGAGGAGGTGCGGGTCTCCAATCCCGCGGCCAGCGCGGGCAGCGGCGAGACGGCCGCGCTGCCGTCGCCGCGCTCCTGCGTGCTCGTCAAGAATGGCCACGGCGAGGCGGGGACGGTTCCCATCCGCGCCGAGGTGGTCGCCTCCGGCCTGGAAGTGCCGTGGGGCATCGCCTTCCTGCCCGGCGGCGACGCGCTCATCACCGAGCGCCCCGGCCGCGTGCGCCTCCTGCGCCAGGGCAAGCTCCTGCCCACGCCGGTGGCCACGCTGTCCATCGGCGACAGCGGCGAGGGCGGGTTGCTGGGCATCGCCGCGCACCCCGACGTGGCCAAGAACGGCTTCATCTACCTCTACCTGACCGCCGGCAACCCCGCGAAGAACCGCGTCGAGCTCTGGCGCTTCGACGCCGCCGAGACGCGCGACAGCCGCGTCGACGTGATCGTCGAGGGCATTCCGGCCGCGCAGAACCACGACGGCGGACGCCTGCGCTTCGGGCCGGACGGCATGCTCTACATCGGCACCGGCGACGGCCAGCAGCCGGAGTCCGCGCAGGACCCGAAGAGCCTCTCCGGCAAGATCCTGCGCCTCACCCCGGACGGGAAGGTGCCCGCCGACAATCCGTCGCCCGATAGCCCGGTGTTCATCTCCGGCATCCGCAACACCCAGGGCTTCGACTGGATCGACGACACGACGCTGGTCATCAGCGATCACGGGCCGAGCGGCGAGTACAAGGGGCGGCGCGGACACGACGAGGTGAGCGTGGCGCGCGCCGGGCAGAACCTGGGCTGGCCGACGATCTACGGCTGCGAGAGCGGCGCCGGACTGGTGCAACCCTCCATCTCCTGGGAGGAGGCGAACCCCCCGGGCGGCGCAGCGCTCTACAAGGGCGACGGCATCCCGCAGTGGCGTGGCAGCCTGCTCATGGGCAGCCTCAAGGGCGAGCACCTGCACCGCGTCGGCCTCGACGCCAGCGGGCAGGTGACCTCCCACGACGTCTACCTGGCAGGCACGCACGGACGCCTCCGCGAGGTGATCATGGGACCGGACGGGCGCCTCTGGGTGACCACCAGCAACTGCGACGGTCGCGGCAACTGCCCACCGGACAAGGACCGCGTGCTGGTGATCGTGCGCTGAGCGGCCGGCGTCGCGCCCTCGCCCGACCTTGCCCGCCTCGCCCGACCTTGCCCGGCCCCCGCCGGCCTCGGCCCGGCCTCGCCCGGCCTCTTCCGACCTCGCCCCGGCGCCCATCTCCGCGGACCGCGTCGGTGGCCGCGCGACGCGCTACGATACGACGCTCGTGCCGAACGCTCAGCGCTACCGCGATCAGGTCGACGACTCGGATCCCCGCCAGGTCCTCGACGAGACCATCCGCGCCCATCGACGCACACCGCTGTCGCGCACCCTGTCGCCGCGCGGTCTCGGCCCCTACCGCGGATACGCGGAGATGCTCGAGGCGGTGGCCCAGCTCGCTGCGCGTGGGGCGCGCGTCGAGGTCGCCGGCCGCAGCGTGCGGGGCGAACCCCTCTTCGCCGTGCACCTCGGCGTCGCTGCGCCCGACGCGCGTACGCGCACCGCGGTGGTGCTCTCCGGCGTGCATCCCAACGAGTGGATTGGCATCGAGACCCACCTGGCGCTGCTCGAGCGCCTGGCCGGCGTCGACCTCGGCGGCCGGGCGCTGGTGTCCTTCCCCATCGTCAACCCCGACGGTGTGCTGGCAGTGGAGATGAACCTGCGCACCGGCCGGCGCCGCTTCCTGCGCCACAACGCGCGCGGCGTGGACCTCAACCGCAACTTCGACGCCCGCTGGGGCCACCGCGGCATCTTCCAGCGCGTCACTTCTCTCTTCAGCTCCCCTGGAACGCGCGCCGAGAGCGAGCCGGAGGTCGGGGCCATCGCCCACGCCCTGGCGCACCGCCGCGTCGATCGCGCCGTGTCGCTGCACAGCTTCGGCGGCATGGTGCTCTACCCGCCGGCCTCGTCGCGCTGGCCGGTGGCCGACGCCGGCGAGCACCGCACCTGGGCGCGCCGCATCGCTCGGGCCGCCGCGGCCAGGCCCTACCGTGCGGTGGCGGCGTCCTGGTGGGGCCCGGGGATCACGCTGAGCGGCCTGGAGCTCGACTGGTTCCACGACCGGCACGGCGCGCTGTCGCTGCTCGTCGAGTGCTCGCGCGGCGGCATATCGCTGCACCCGTCGCGCTTGCTCCAGCCCTTCGCCTGGTTCAATCCGCCGAACGTCGACGACACCACCGGCCCGCTCGTCGACGCCCTGGCGCCGTTCGCGCGCGGCTTGCCGGTTTGAACAGCAGGGCCTGCTGCCCCTGAAACCCCGCAGCATGGCGGCTGAACCGCTGGTGCTGAGGACAGAGCTCGGCACCTGGCGTCTCGGGCGCCCGGCCGCGGGAAACACGGTGGCCGCGGCTCAGCGGATGTCGAGGACCATGAGCACGTCGTCGACGCGCACGCCCTCGTCGATGCGGAAGGCGTCGCTGCGCACGCCGATCTCCACGAAGCCTGCGCGGCGGTAGAGCTTGCGGGCCGGCTCGTTGTTGGAGAAGACGCCGAGGTCGACGTACTCGAGCTTGGCCACCGTCTTCGCCCACTCCACCGCGGCGGCGATGAGGCGGCCGCCGTGGCCCTGACCGGTGTGCGCCCGCAGGATGCCCAGGCCGACCACGGCGCGGTGCATCTCCGAGGGGATGCGCCCGCCGCGCAGCTCGATGTGGCCGACCACGCGGGCGCGGCGGGCGCGCGCGGCGCCCGGCGTGGGGGAAGCGGCGGCGTCGGCGGAGCGCGGCGCGTCCCACAGGAGCCAGGAGCGCCCCCAGAGCGGCTCGTCGAGGCGCCGCGTCCAGCGGGTGAGCGCCGCCTCGCGCACCTCGTCGCGCTGCACGCGGCGGCTCATGGCGAAGTGCGGCGCCCCCTCGCGCCCGGACTCCGCCACGTGCTCCACGATGTGCTGCACGTAGGCGTCGATGTCCTCGGCGCGCGCGGAGCGGATGGGGAGCGTGGGCTCGGGTCGCTTGGCGGCGCCGGGCGGGCTCTCGGGCACGGTGCTCACGCGCGCAGCATACCGCCGCGCGGATGGAGTAGCGTGCCCGCCGATGCACGCCTGGGACGACAACGGCTGGGCGTCGGGCCTGGTCGAGCCCCTGCAGGCGGACCGCTCGTTCGCGCTGCTCGCGCCCGAGCCCGGTTCGCGCATCGACGAGGGGCGCTGGGCGCACCTGGCCCGCACCTCGGTGCGCGCCGTGCTCGAGCTCTCCCCGGCCAAGCGCTACCCATCGGCGACCTTGCCGCTGGTCGACGCGGTGCTGGTGCGCATGCGCCACCTCGACCGCCTCGAGGAGGGCCGCCCGCCGCGCGACGTGGAGGTGGTCACCGTGCCGCTCGAGCGCGCGCCGGCGGTGCGCGCCCTGGCGCTGCGCGGCGCCGAGGCCATCGGCGGCGCGGGCTTCGACGTGCTCGTCGGGCGCGGGCAGCGGCTCTGGCAGGTGGCGGCGCGCGACGAGGACGACGTGGAGGCGCTGGCGGTGGTGGCGGTGCTGGCGGCGGCGCTGCTCGCCCCGGTCGTCCCACCGGGGGGCGGCACCATCTACGGCCTCAAGGGCGCGCGCACGCGGCTCGAGGCACGCGGCTGGCGGACCTGACGGGGGGTCGGCTGGACCCGTGCGCGGGATTCACCACGGAGACACAGAGCCACCGAGGAAAAGAAGCAGGAGTCTCGGTGACCCGGTGACTCGGTGACTCGGTGACTCCGTGGTGAGCTCCGCTCTGCCGTTTGCGATGGTCAAGGCTCGACGTGCTTGCCGATGCCCTGCGGCGCGGCCGCGCGCCCGGCGGCGAAGGCCAGCACCACCAGCGTGCCCACGTACGGCAGCAGCTGGATCAGGTCCCCGATGGCGGTGCGTCGCGTCTGGTCCTGGAGCACGATCTGCAGCGCCTCGAGCGCGCCGAAGGCCAGGCAGGCCAGGGCCGCGCGCCCCACGCGCCAGCCGGAGACCACCACCGCGGCCAGGGCGATGAAGCCGCGCCCGTTGCTCATGCCCGACTCGAAGCGGTGCTGATCGAACGCCAGGTGGATGCCGCCGAGCGCGCAGATGGCGCCGGACACCAGGAGGGCGCAGATGCGCGTGCGCGCCACGTCGATCCCCGCCGCTGCCGCTGCGGCCGGGTTCTCCCCGCAGGCCCGCACGCGCAGGCCGAAGCGGGTCCGCGTCAGCACCCAGGGCGAGGCGGCGATGGCCAGCACGCCGACGAGGGTCACCGGGTCGCACAGCACGCGCGCCAGCAGCGCCGCACCGGAGGCGCCGGTGGGTCCGAAGCGGAAGCCGTCGATGGAGGGCGAATTCGACGAGCTGTCGTAGAGCCCACGCAGGAGCAGGCGCGTGCCGGCCATGGCCAGCAGGTTGACGGCGATGCCGCTGACCACCGCGTCGACGCGCGCCTTCTCGGTGACCAGGGCGTGCGCCAGCGACAGGGCGGCGCCCGCGGCCACGCCAGCGCACAGGCCCATCGCCGCGCTGCCGGTGGCGGCGGCCACGGCCACCCCGGTGAAGCCGCTCGTCAGGAGCACGCCCTCGAGGCCGATGTGGATGATGCCCGCGCGCTCCGCCCAGATGCCGCCGGCCGCCGCGCACGCGTAGGGCGCGGCGATGCGCAGCGTCTCGGCGAGCATGGTCAGCGAGAGCAGCGAGCTCACGAGGCCGCCTCTCCCGGGGGCCCGGCCGGCGCGGCGTCCTGTCGCGGGGCCGGCGTGGCGCCCTGGCGCGCGGCGCCCGCCTGGCGGTAGGCGATGGCCACCAGCACGATGGCCACCGCCTCGACCACGTCCATGGCTTCCTTGGGCACACGCGCGTTGATGGCGAAGCCGGCCTGCTCCAGCGTGCCCAGCAGCACCGCCGCGATGACGATGCCCAGCGGGCTGCCGCGGCCGAGCATGGCCACCACGATGCCCGAGAAGCCGGTGCCGGCGCCGAGCCCGAGCTCGTAGTAGCCCTTGTAGCCGAGCACGGTGCCGCTCATGGCCAGGGCGGCCACCGCGCCCGAGAGCAGCATGGCCCCGAGCACGCGGCGCGGGACGTCGACCCCCTCGGCGCGGCAGGCGTCGGGGCCGAGGCCCACCCAGCGCATCTCCCGCCCGACGCGGCTCTTCACCAGCGCCCAGTGCACGCCGAACGCCGTGGCCACGGCGAGCACGAAGGCCAGGCTCACCGCGCTGCCGTGCATCTGCTCGATGCGCGGCATGGCCGCGCTGGGCACGATGTCCGGGGTGCGCAGGGTGGCGGAGACGAGCACCGCACCGAGCACCCACGGCAGGAGCACCTCGACGATGCGGTTCATCATGATGCCGCTGATGATCTCGTGGACCCCGAGGCGGGCGCGCATCAGCGCCGGCGGCAAGGCCACCAGCGCCCCGGTGGCCGCGGCCACGGTGAGCGCCACCACCACGCCCAGCGGCCACGGCAACCACGCCGGCAGGTGCGCGGCGCACAGCGCGGCGACCAGGCTGGCCGCGCCGAGCTGGCCCTCGGTGCCGATGTTGAACAGCCCGGCGCGCAGCGCCACATCGAAGGCCAGGCCGGTGAAGATCAGCGGCGTGGCCTTGAACAGCAGCTGGCCGACGCCATACGGCGTGCCCCAGCTGCCCTCGGCGGCACGGCGCAGGGTGGAGAGCGGCGCCTGACCGAAGGCGAAGGCGATGAGGTCGAAGACCAGCAGCATGCCGAGCAGCGCCACCACCATCTCCACCGCGCGCCACAGCCAGCGGGTGACCGCGTCGTTGCGGCCCTGGCTCCGCTGCGGCGGCTCGGCAGCCGGCTCGGTCACGCGGCCTCCTCGCCGCCGTCGCATCGCACGCGAGGTCCCCGAGAGGAACGATGAGCGCGCGGTCTCACGCGGCCTCCTCGCCGCCGAGCATCGCCTTGCCGATGCGCTGCTCGTCGGCGTCCGGGGGCAGGGTGGCCACGATGCGTCCGCGGGCCATGACGCAGATGCGGTGCGAGAGGCGGCGCAGCTCGCCGAGGTCGGCGCTCACCAGGAGCACGGCCATCCCCGCGCCGGCCGCGGCCCCGATGGCGGCGTGGATGGCCGCGGCGGCGCCGACGTCGACGCCGCGCGTGGGCTGCGCGCAGATCAGCGCCGCGCCGGCACCCGCGGCGCGCACGCGGTCCAGCGCGCGGGCGATGACCAGCTTCTGCTGGTTGCCGCCGGAGAGCTCGGCGGCGCGCAGCGCGGGCGAGGTCGGGTGCACCTGGAAGTCGCGGATGCGCCGGGCGATGGTGGCCGCCTCGTCGAAGCCTGGCGTGCCCAGGTCGCCGAGCACCAGGTTGTCGCCGACGGTCGCCTCCAGCACCAGCCCGTCGGCGTGGCGGTCCTCGTGGACCACGCCGAGGAGCGCCCGCCTGGCCGCCGGCGGCGCCGACCATGGCACCTCGTGATCTGCGACGCGCAGCGAGCCGCGCGCTGACGGCTCGAGCCCGGCGAGCGCGCGCACCAGCTCACGCTGGCCGTTCCCCTCGACGCCGGCGATGCCGACGATCTCGCCGGAGCGCACCTCCAGGTCCACCGCCGACAGACGCGCCTGTCCGGCGCCGCCGTCCAGGCTCAGCCCGGTGATGCGCAGCACCGGCGCGGCGCCCTCGGCGAGCGGCGGCGGCTCGACCGGCGGCGGCGGCTCGCCCATGATGGCGCGCGTCAGCGCCTCCCGGCGGCGGCGTCGCGCGCCGCCCGGCGGCGCCCGGCGGCGCGGCGCGGCTGGCCGCGTCCGCCGCGCGCACCACGCGCCCGCCGCGCATCACCGTCACGTCGTCGGCGTAGCGCGTCACCTCGTCGAGGCGGTGCGTGACCACCGCCACCGTCACGCCCTCGTCGGCGAGGCGCCGCAGGTTGGCGTAGAGCTCGTCGGCCTCCTGCGGCGAGAGCACCGCCGTCGGCTCGTCGAGGAGCAGCGCGCGCGCGCCGCGGTAGAGCACGCGCAGGATCTCCAGGCGTTGCCGCTCGCCCACGGTCAGCTCGGAGGTCAGCGCATCGAGGCGCACCGAGAGGCCGGTGCGGCGCCCGAGCGCAGCGGCGTCCTTGGCGGCGCGCGCCAGGTCGAGGCGCCCGAGGGGCCCCTGTACCGGCTCGCTGCCGAGCACCAGGTTCTCCACGGCGCGGAAGGCGCCGACGAGCATGAAGTGCTGATGCACCATCCCGATGCCGCGGCGGATGGCCTCGGCGGCCGTGGCCGCGTCAGCGGCTTGCGTCGACGAGCACCCGGCCGGAGCTCGGCACCACCACCCCGGCGGCGATCTTCATCAGCGTCGATTTGCCGGCTCCGTTCTCGCCGACGATGGCGTGCACCGCGCCCGGCTCCAGCGTCACGCTCGCCTCTGCCACGGCGATGCAGTCGCCGTAGTGGCGCGCCACCTTCTCCAGGACGATGCGGGGGCCGGGCGCGCTCGCCGTGGCACGCCCGGGACCGGGCGCCGCAGCGCCGTCGCCCCCCGTCGCCGCGCGCGCCTCGCTTTCGCTGTCCGCCCCGCTCACGGCGGCGGAGTCTACATCAGACGTGACTTCCGCCCTTCGGGCGAAAGTTCACCAGGCTTCAGGGCGAGCCCTCGAGCCAGTGGAAGAGCACTTCGAGACACGAGCGAGCTCGCCTTGGCGGTTTCGTCGGGTGCGCGGCGCGCGCCGTGTACTAAGGTGCGCGGCGATGTGGTTTCCCCGCGTGCTCGAGGCTCGCGCGCGCCGATGAAGTCCGACGCCACGGCGTCCCAGGAGCGCATGCCGGATGCCGGCGAGCGCGACTCGTCGGCCCCGGGGCCCCGCACGTCAGGTCCCGCGACGACTCCGTCATCGACCATCCGGCCTGCGCCGAAGGCCGGCGCGTCTGCGGACGGCGAGTCGCGGGCCTTCGCCGCCGCTGCCGCCCTGTTCCTGGTCTCGGGCGCGACAGGGCTCCTCTACGAGGTCGCCTTCTCCAAGTTCCTGGCCACCATCTTCGGCGCCACCGCCTACGCGGTGAGCACGGTGCTGGCCTCGTTCATGGCCGGACTGGCGCTGGGCGCTCATGTCGGTGGGCGCCACGCGCGCCGGCTGCGGCGCCCGCTGATGGCCTACGGCGTCCTCGAGCTCACCGTCGGCGCGGTCTGTGCGCTGACACCGAGCATCTTCGCCGCGCTGAGCACCGCCTACGTCGCCCTGGCGCGCTCCGCACCGGAGTCGCTCACGCTGCTGACCTTCGTGCGCGCCGCCCTCACCGTGGGCGTCGTCGTGCTCCCCACCGTGGCCATGGGCGCCACCTTGCCCGTGCTCTCCCGCCAGATCGCCGGACGCGGCGCGGTCGACGGCGGACGGCGGCTGGCGTGGCTCTACGCCATCAACACCTTCGGCGGCGCCAGCGGCGCGCTGCTCAGCGCCTACGTCATCCTGCCGGTTCTGGGCGTGCGCGGCAGCATGCTCGCCGCGGCCCTGGTCAACGGCGCCATCGGCGTCGGCGCCCTGTCCATCGGCTCGCGCGCGCCGCGGGTGGACGGCGAGGAGGCGACGGTGACGTCCACCGCCATCGACACCCCCACGGCGACCGCAGCCGAGGCCGACCCGCCGCGCGCCTGGCGGGTGCTGTGCGCGCTGGCGCTGACCAGCGGCTTCCTGGTGTTCGCCGCCGAGGTGGTGCAGACGCACCTCCTGGCGCTGCTCATCGGCAACAGCGCCTACGCCTTCGGGCTGATGCTGGCCATCTTCCTGTCCTGCCTGGCGCTGGGCGCCGCGCGCGCGCCGGCGTTCGCCCGCAAGCACGGGGACAGCGCGCAGCCCCTCGGCCTCTCCCTGGCGGCGCTGTCCATCGCCGTCACCATCCCGCTCTGGGACCTGTTGCCGCTGCTCTTCGCCTCCGCCGGCAAGGTGGTCCACTCCTGGGCGGGGCGCGAGCTGACCCGTGCCGCCGCGGCCTTCGGCATCCTCGCCCTGCCGACACTGTGGATGGGCACCACCTTCCCGCTGCTCCTCGGTCGCATGGGCAGCCGCGCCGACGTGGCCGCGCGGGTGGGTCGCCTCACCGTCCTCAACACGTCGGGCACCATCGTCGGCTCGGTGGTCACCGGGTACCTGGTGCTGCCCGCGCTCGGCTCGCAGGGCACCTTGATTTGCGTGGCCGCCGCGTTCGCCGTGGCGGCGGCGCTGTGCGCGCGCTCCGCCGACGTGCGCCCGGGCGCGCGCCGCTTCGCGCTCGGCGCCGGCGGGCTGGCGGTGGCGCTGGCGGTGCTCCTGCCCAGCTGGGACCTCGGCCGCCTGACCAGCGGCGCCAACGTCTACTTCGCGCTCGGCCCGCGGCCGGACCGCATCGACTTCGTCCGCGAGGACGTGCACGGCGGCGTGACCACGGTCGCCCACCGCGCCGGCATCACCACCATGTACACCAACGGCAAGTTCCAGGGCGACGACGGGCCGGAGATGATCGCCCAACGCCGCTTCGCCCACTTCCCATCGCTCTTCGTCGCCCACGAGGGACGCGCGCTGGTCATCGGGCTGGGCACCGGCACCACGCTCGGCACCATCGCCGCTTACCCGTACCGGACCATCGACGTCGCCGAGATCTCGCCGGCCATCGTCGAGGCGGCGCGCACCTTCTTCCAGCAGCCCATGCTCGGCGCGCTGGAGGAATCGCGCGTGCACCTCACCCTCAACGACGGCCGCAACGTGCTGCTGGTGGCTCGCCAGCCCTACGACCTGGTGACCATCGAGCTGACCAGCGTCTGGTTCGCTGGCGCCTCCAGCCTGTATTCAACGGAGTTCTACGACCTGGTGAAGAGCCGCCTCACCGAAACCGGCGTGCTCCAGCAGTGGGTGCAGCTGCACCACATCCGCCCGCGCGAGCTGGGCGTCATCGTGCGCACCCTGCACGGCTCCTTCCCGCACGTGGCGCTCTTCGTCGGCGGCGCGCAGGGCATCCTGGTGGCCGGCAAGCAGCCGCTAGTCGCCTCCAGCGCGCGCCTGCTGCGCCTCGACGCCGACGCGCGGGTGGCGGCGACGCTGGGCGGGGCGCGGATGGAGGGCCTGCTCGAGGAGCTGGTCTTCTCCGGCCCGGAGCTGGAGCGCTTCGCCGCCGACACCGCGGACGACGGCGGTCCGCTCGTCTCCACCGACGACAACCTCTACCTCGAATACGCGACGCCCAAGGGCAACGTCCTCGGCTACGACGCCTCGCTGCAGGCCACCCTGGCGCTCCTCGAGCGCTACCGCATCGCCGAGCCGCGCACACGCCACCTCGGGCCCTGAGGCCTGGGCCAGCGCTAGAGCACCAAACCCTTCGGTGCTCTAGGTGCCGTTGGCGTCGCCCTTGGGGCGCGGCTTGACCAGTATCTTCGGCGCTGGCCCGACGGTCTTCACCTCGTCGCCGGTGGGCACGAAGGACTTCGGGGCCGGTGCGGTGGGCACGGTGGCCGCGGCGGCGGCGGTCTTTCGATCCTCGAGGCTCCGCACCTCGAGCACCAGGCCGCCGTTCGTCGGGTCCTTGGTGCCGAAGATGCGCCCGTTGACCTCGGCGACGTGGAACTCGGTGCGCCGGTTCTCGGAGCGGCCGACGGTGCTCTCGTTCGGGGCCATGGGCTTGGACTCGCCGAACCCCACGGCGAGGAGCCGCTCGGGGTCCACGCCCTTGTCTACCAGCCAGTCCGCGACCGCCAGGGCGCGCCGCGCGCTGAGCTCCTGGTTGTACTCGTCGCTGGCGGTGGAGTCGGTGTGTCCCTCGATGCGCAGCCGCGTCACCTCGCCGTGCTCGGTGACGAACTGGAGGAGCGTCTGCAGGACCTTCTCGCTACCGGGGCGGATGATGGCCTTGTCGGTCTCGAAGACCACCTTGCCCTCGATGAGCACGCGGCTCTGCCCGTTCTGCGCGCTCCACGGCGCCTCCGGATACCACGGCGGCACGGCGCGCCCGCCCTCGGCGGTGGGCACGGCGATCTGGGGCAGGCGGTTGTCGCTGCACGCCGCGGCAATCAGCGGAAGGGCGGTCAGGGCCACCAGCGCGCGCTTGTTGGGCATCTCGAGCGCGATCGTGTCACCGACCACTCGCGGCCTGCAAGTTCACGGTGCGCGCGCGTCGAGGAGGGGAGGCGGCGGCGCGAACGGCCGCCTCGGGCAACGCACGCGTCGCGCGGGTTGCGCCATGCCTTGCGCATCCCGCTGCGTCGGCGCGTTACCGCCGTTGTGCAGGGCGCACAGTGTCGCGGCAGCGACTCGCGAAGGTTGCCCGCTTCGCCGCGTAGGCCGCGGCGCATCCCCCTGGTTCCGCGGACTTGCGCGTGCAGTCGCCCTGGCACGCGCGCTGCAACCTCGCTCGAACGTCGCGGGGTCGCCCGGCGTTCTCCGCCGACGAAACCCGGCCGAGGGGAAGCAAACTTCCCATCGGTCGTAAGACGACGCGTCGAGGGGACGGTCGCCTCAGCGGATTTCTCGGATCACCCCGAGCTCCGCGGTCGGGCTACTCGATTCTCGACCACTCGCTATCCGTATCGCAATGCATCGGGGCAGAACCGGATCTCGCAGCCCGGGTTGAAGCTGAGAGCGCGGACTTCGTCAGAGTCCGCGGAGCGTGGGTCACGGGGCCGCCGTCATGGGCATCGAGCCACGATGGAGGCCGCGAGGTACGCGCCGAGCAGTACGAATTTTTCCCCGAACGGCGCGTGTTGTGAAAGAACAGGCCGCCCTCGGCCGGACCGGCTCTCCCTTTTTGACCGTTGATCCGTGGGGGAGTCGAAGGCAGTGGGCGCTCGCTCGCAGGTGTTGCACCTCGTTTAAGGAGATTGGGACCGATGAACTTCAAGACCGTTTTTATGGCTCTCACGGTGGCGGCCATGGCCGCGTTCGGCACGGGCTGCGGCAGCGCGTGCGATGACCTCCAGGACTGCTGTGACGCGATCGGTAGCGGCGCCTGCGTGGTTTCCGATGATGCCGACGACGACCAGTGCCAGGCTGCCCTGGATCTGTTTGCGGCGCAGCCCGGCGCCCCCGACGAGTGCAAGTGACGACCTGAAGTCGAGCCTCGAGCTCGACCGACGAGCGGCCGCCAGACCGGAGGGCGCGTGTTTTTTTGGCTGCGACCCATGGGGGCGCCCCCCGCGCCGGCACCCCGC
>JBBJMR010000009.1:0-55136 GCA_037720395.1 Polyangiaceae bacterium | reverse complement strand
GCCGCCGGGGAGGTGGTGGTGGCGCGGGCGAACTTCAACGCGCCGGTGCAGATCGTCATCGCCGGCCACGCCGCGGCGGTGGCCCGGGCCAGCGCGCTGGCGGCGGCGCGCGGCGGCAAGGCCATCACCCTCAAGGTGAGCGCGCCCTTCCATTGCGCGCTGATGCGTCCGGCGGCGGAGCGCCTGGCGCCCGCGCTGGAGACGGCGAACATCGGTGCGCTCTCCTTTCCGGTGGTGGCCAACGTCGACGGCCAGCCCAACTCCGACCCGGCCCGTGTCCGCGGGCTGCTCCTGCGCCAGATCGACGGCCCGGTGCTGTGGGTGGCGACGGTGGAGCGCATGGTCGCCGAGGGCGTAACGCATGCGCTGGAGATCGGGCCGGGCAAGGTCCTGGCCGGGCTGTGCAAGCGCATCACCAAGCAGCTCGCCGTGCTCAGCCTCAACGACGCCGCCGCGCTGGAGCGCGTGCCGGCGTTCCTCGAAGCCTAGCGCTACTGCCTGAGGTCTTGGCTGATGGAGTGGGTCTGAGCATGCAGCGAGGCGAACGCGAGTCCGGCGCGACCGGTGCATGTTTGGGTGTGTCTGGCTCGCGCCGCGCGGCGATCCGGAGGGCTCAGCCGTCTGGACCCGTCCGCGGCTGGCGCACGGGTGGGACGAGGCAAGCACCGGGCTCGCCGGTCTTGCGTGGCGTTTGGCGGCAGCGCCTGACCCACTGGTCGAGCCGCACCTCAGGCAGTAGTGCTAGCGACGCGGCGCGGCGGTCGGCGTCGCGCACCAGGCTGGGGCAGACCGCGCCGAGCAGTGGTAAGGGGTGCCCATGTTCCGGCTCGATGGAAAGGTGATCGTGGTCACCGGCGGCTCGCGCGGCCTGGGCAAGGCCACGGCGGAGGCGCTGGCGGCGCAGGGTGCGACGGTGGTCGTCAACTACGTGCGCGGCGAGGCCGAGGCGCGCGCGGTGGCCGAGGGCATCGCCGCGCGCGGTGGCAAGGCGGAGACGGCCGGCTTCGATGTCGGCACCTCCAGGGCCGCCGAGGACGCCATCGCCGAGATCGCCAAGCGCCACGGGCGCCTCGACGGCCTGGTGGCCAACGCCGGCATCGCCGTCGACGGCCTGCTGCTGCGCATCAAGGACGAGGATTTCGACCGCATCATGTCGGTCAACGTCAAGGGCGCCATGGCCTGCGCCAAGGCGGCGGTGAAGGTGATGATGCGCGCCAAGACCGGGCGCATCGTCTTCCTCTCCAGCGTCGTCGGCGAGATGGGCAACGCCGGCCAGTCTGCCTACGCCGCCTCCAAGGCCGCGCTGCTGGGCCTCAGCAAGACCATCGCCCGCGAGTACGCCTCGCGCGGGATCACCGTCAACGCCGTCTCGCCGGGCTTCATCGACACCGACATGACCACCGCCATCACCGCCGAGATGAAGGAGGTCATGCTCAAGTCCATCCCGCTCGGGCGCACCGGGCGCGCCGAGGAGGTGGCCGCGACCATCGCCTTCCTCTGCTCGGACGAGGCCAGCTACATCACCGGACAAACGCTGCGCGTGAACGGTGGCATGTACATGTGAGCCGCGCCGCTGCGCGCGCCCTTACGCACCCGCCGCGCGGGACGTGACGCAGTTCGCCGTCCACGCCCGCGCAGGCCCTGGACTTTTCAGTGATGCAATAGCGCCCATGATCGGGTACTAGTGCCGCGCGGTAACGACACGCTTCGGAGGACAGCATGGCTGAGGGTCGCGACATCACGGCCGAAGTGAAGCGCATCATCAAGGAGCAGCTCGACGTCGACGAGAAGGACATCAAGCCCGAGGCGACCTTCATCGACGATCTCGGAGCAGACTCGCTCGGCTTGGTCGAGCTCGTCCTCGCGTTCGAGGAGGCGTTCGAGATCGACATCCCGGACGAGGACACCGAGAAGATCCGCACCGTGCAAGACGCGGTGGATTACATCGAGAAGCACGCCAAGAAGTAGCGTCCGCGCCGCGAGCCGACCGCTCGCCCGCGAGCCGGATTGGCGGCGCACGGGCGGCCGTCGCCCTCCGAGGGCCGCCCACTTGCATGTGGGCCTCGTGCCGTTCACGGTGCGGGGCGGGGCCGAGACACGGGTGGAGCACGCCACCCCACAAGCAGTGGCACAAGAAGCATGGAACGCGTCGTCATCACCGGCATAGGCCTGGTCACGCCCAACGGCACCGGCACCGAGGCGACCTGGAGCTCCGTGATGGCGGGCGAGTCGGGCATCGGGCCCATCACCCTCTTCGACGCCGCCATCTTCCCCACTCGGTTCGCCGGCGAGGTGAAGAGCTTCAAGCCGGAGGAGTGGATCCCGAAGAAGAAGGTCAAGGAGATGGGGCGCTTCGCCCAGCTCTCGGTGGCCGCCTCCACTCTGTGCATGCGGGACGCGGCCATCGACATGACCGACGAGGACCGCGACATGTGCGGGACCTTCATCGGCGTCGGTCTCGGCGGCCTGGAGTACCTCTACCAGCACTCGATCACCCTGCACGAGAGGGGTCCGAGCAAGGTCAGCCCGTACTTCATCCCCACCGTCATCGCCAACCTCGCCGCAGGCCAGGTCGCCATGGCCCTCAACCTGCGCGGCGCCAGCTACTGCAACACCAGCGCCTGCGCCTCGAGCGCTCACTCCATCGGAGAGGCGTTCGAGTGGATCCGGCGCGGCCGCACGGCGATCATGCTGGCTGGCGGCGCGGAGGCGACCATCACCGGCCTGGGGATCGGCGGCTTCAGCGCCATGTTCGCGCTCTCGCGCCGCAACGATGAGCCCCAGCGCGCCAGCCGTCCCTGGGACAAGGGCCGCGACGGCTTCGTCTGCGGCGAAGGCGCGGGCTCGCTCCTGCTCGAGTCGCTGACCCACGCCCGGAAGCGCGGCGCCAAGATCTACGCCGAGGTCACCGGCTACGGCGCGTCCTGCGACGCCTACCACATCACCAAGCCGGCACCGGACGGCGAGGGTGCGCCGCGGGCCAGGCGCTGGGCCCTCGACGACGCCAACCTCGACCCGGTGGACATCGACTACGTGAACGCGCACGGCACCTCCACGCCCCAGGGCGACATCGAGGAGGCGCGCGCGCTGATCAAGCTCTTCGGCAGCCACGCCCTCGACAAGAAGCTCTGGGTCAGCTCCACCAAGAGCGTCATGGGTCACCTCCTCGGCGGCGCCGGCGCGGTCGAGGCGGCGCTTTGCGCGCTGGCGCTCCAGCAGGGTCGGGTGCCGCCCACCGCCAACCTCGAGGACCAGGACCCGGAGGCCCCGCTCGACTTCGTGCCCCTCGAGGGGCGCGAGCGGAAGATCAAGCACGTCTTCTCCAACTCGTTCGGCTTCGGGGGCACCAACTGCAGCCTTGTGCTCTCGCGCTTCGACGGGTGACGAGCCGTCCGGAATCCCCCACGGAGACACGGAGACGCGGAGACACGGAGACACATCAACTTCTCCGTGCTCCGTGGTGATCTCTTCCGGCTCCCGCTCGCCGCGGCGGCCGGCGCCAGGACACCATGCGCTGTCCCTTCTGCAGCCACCTCGAGGACAAGGTCATCGACTCGCGCGCCACCACGCCCGGTGACGTCATCCGGCGCCGGCGCGAGTGCGAGGCCTGCGCGCGGCGCTTCACCACCTACGAGCGCGTCGAGGACATCCTGCCAACGGTGGTCAAGAAGGACGGGCGGCGCGAGCCGTTCGACCGGGCCAAGCTGGTCAAGGGCCTGCGCATCGCCTGCAACAAGCGCCCGGTGAGCACCGACCAGATCGAGAGCGTCTGCGACGCCATCGAGAAGGAGAGCCAGGAGAGCGAGCTGCGCGAGGTCGCGGCCACCGAGATCGGCGAGCGGGTGATGGCCCACCTGCGGGAGCTCGACGAGGTGGCCTACGTTCGCTTCGCCAGCGTCTACCGCTCCTTCCGCGACATCGACGAATTCCTCACCGAGCTCGGCAAGCTGGTCAAGCGCTGACGGCGCCGCCCGCCGAGCCGGCGGGCTCGCGCCTGGACGCGCGCCGAGGAAAATGCCGCCCGGCGAGCGCCCGCGCGCGTGCCCGCCGGTCTTTTCGGCGAAGCCGCTAGGCATGTCCGCGGAGACGGACTAGAGCAAGGTGCCCGCGCGATGACCACGACTGCCGAGAACGACCTCGACGTCCAGTCGATGCGCCTGGCGCTCGAGGAGGCGGCAAAGTCCTTGCCGTCGCCGAACCCGCCCGTCGGGGCGGTGGTGCTCGACACCAAGGGCGAGGTGGTGGCGCGCGGCCATCACGTGCGCGCAGGCGAGGACCACGCCGAGCAGGTCGCCCTGACCACAGCGGGCGCCAAGGCCAAGGGTGGGACGCTCTACGTGACCCTGGAGCCATGCAACCACCAGGGGCGGACGACGCCGTGCACGGATGCGGTGCTGCGCTCCGGCGTGACGCGGGTGGTCATCGGCTGCCTCGATCCCAACCCCAACGTCACTGGCGGCGGCGCCCAGCGCCTCACCGAGGCGGGCATGGCGGTCGAGGTCGGCGTGGCCGGCGCCGAGGCCAAGGCGCTCATCGCCCCCTGGACGAAGTTCATCACCGCCGGCCTGCCCTACGTCTCGCTCAAGCTGGCGCTCTCGCTGGACGGACGCATCGCCACCCGCAGCGGCGCCTCCAAGTGGGTCACCGGGCCGGAGGCCCGAGCCAAGGTGCAGGAGCTGCGCTCGCGCCGCGACGCGGTGGCGGTGGGCATCGGCACCGCGCTGGCCGACGACCCGCGCCTGACCGTGCGCGACATCAACGTCGAGCCCGAAGCGCGGGCGCCGGCGCGCGTGGTCTTCGATACGCACCTGCGCATCCCTCTGCACAGCCGCATGGTGCAGACGGCGCGCGAGATCCCGGTGTGGGTGCTGGCCGGCCCCGATGCGCCGGAGGCGGCAGAGCAGGCGCTGGCCGACGCCGGCTGCACCGTCATCCGCGTGGCCAACTCCGCCGAGGGCCGCACCGACGTGGCCGCCGCGCTCCGCGTGCTCGCCGAGCAGGGTGTGGTCTCGCTGCTGGTCGAGGGCGGGGCCGAGCTGGCCGGCAGCTTCCTCGCGGCGCGGCTCACCGACGAGCTGCATGCCTTCATCGCCCCCATCCTCCTCGGGCCGCGCGGCCGGCCGGGCGCCGTGGACTGGGCCGGCCCCGACACGCCCACCGACGCGCCGCGCATCGTCGACCCGAACTGGGAGCTGTGCGGCCGCGACGCCTACGTCTCCGGGCGGCTGGCGTTCCCCGCCAAGCCGTGAGGGCGGGGGCGAGCCGCCCCACCTCCTCAGCGTCGAGGTCGCGGCCTCTGGAGGCTGCGCTGCGGTGCCGGCGCGCTCGAGGTTCGCGGCTCCGCCGTCTGTGGGTTCGCGGCGCCGCGCCTGCGGGTTCCGGCGCCGCGCCGAGTCGCCGCGCCGGCGCGCTCGAGCGCGCGCTTCTGCATCTTGCGCTGGATGATGCGCTTCTTGAGCACGCCCATGTGATCGATCATCAAGACGCCGTCGAGGTGATCGGACTCGTGCTGGATGGCCACCGCCAGCAGGCCGTCGGCGGCGATCTCGAAGGGCTGGCCGCGTCGGTCGAGCGCGCGGACGGTGAGCCGCGACTTGCGCTTGATGTCCTCGGTGATGCCGGGGAACGACAGGCACCCTTCGGGACCGACCTCGTCTCCCTCGGAGGAGACGATCTCGGGGTTGATGAAGACCAGGAGATTGTCCGGCTCCTCGTCGGTGGAGACGTCGACCAGGAAGAGCCGCACCTTCTCGCCGATCTGCGTGGCCGCCAGCCCGACGCCCGGCGCGCCGTACATGGTCTCGGCCATGTCCTCGATCAGGCGCTCCACCTCGGGGGTGATGCGCTCCACGGCCAGCCCCTTCTCGCGGAGACGGGGATCGGGATAGGTGAGGATGGTGCGGATGGCCATGCGGGGTGCTGCTCTCTCGTGGCGTACGGCGCGGACAGCCAACTAGCGTAGCGCGGCACGGTTGTCGATGGGACGCGTCATGCGCCCGTCCGCCCGGGCCAGCGCTCGCCTGGCAGCGCAGCGCAGCGCAGCGCAGCGCAGCGCAGCGCAGCGCAGCACCCGCCCGCCCCCCCGCCCTCGGCGAACGCACCCACGGGGACGCGGCCGGTCACGACCGCCCCCCGCTTGAAGATGGACGTGTCGACGTTCACGCCTCGCGCCAGCAGGTCCTCGACGATGCGCGGGGTGACGCCGCTGGCCGAGAAGGAGCCCTCCACGGCGCCGCCGGCGGCGGTGCGCTCGACGGAGAACGAGAAGATGTCGCGGATGACCACAGCGTTGCCGTCGACGCCGAGCTCGGCGACGCGCAGCACGCGGTGGCGGCCGTCGCGCAGGCGCGCGATCTCGATGCAGAGGTCGAAGGACGAGGCCAGCCACTCGCGGGCGGTCTCCGGCGTCAGACCCGGCCGGCTGGCTGCCAGGTCGGCGGTGACGCGCGCCGCGGCCTGGCGCAGCGTGGGTGCGCGCGCCGCGGCCAGGACACCGTCGACGCCGTCGCCGATGGCGTCGACGACCTCGGCGGCGACCTCGCCGGCGAAGCTGCCCACCACCAGCCGATCGGGGTGCACGCGCGTCGCTTCGCGCACGGCGCGCGCACGCTCTGGCACGGTCTCGCCCAGGAGGATGGAGATGGTGTGCGGCTGGTTGAAGACCAGCTCGTCGTCTTCCTGCAGCACCACCACGCGGTCGTCGATGCTGCCCGCGGCCGCCAGCGCGCCGAGCAGGGAGGTTGTGCCGGCGCCGAGGGCGCCGGTGACCAGGATGTTGGCGCGAGCCGCCACGCACTGCGAGAGCAGCCCGACCATGGCGCGCGAGATGGTGCCACTGCGCACCAGGTCGTCGAGCGTCATGTCCGCGCGCTGTGGCTTGCGGAGGAGCACCATGTGCCCCTGCGCCGCCGCCGGCGGCAGGACGGCGAAGAGCCGCGCGCCCTCCAGCCGACGCTCGACGTGCGTCTCGTCGGCGGCGAGCGGCTTGCCGCCCGCCAGGCAGAGCCGCCGCAGCGCGCGCATCAACGCCGCCTCGCTGGAGAAGGCGACCTCGGTCGGCTTCCGCCGGCCGTGCATGGCCACCACGAAATCGTGGCGGAAGATCTGCACCTCGCTGACGTCCTCGTCGGCGAGCATCGGACCGATGGGGCCGAGCTCGAGCAGCTCGCGGCGCCCCTCGACCACCAGCGCGTCGGCGTCGATGTCCGTCGGCAACTCCCCGTCGGCCTTGAGCGTGGTGCTCGCCTCGGCGAGCGCGCGCTCCAGGCGACCGACCAGCCCTTCGTCGGCGGCCCGCCCGTCGGCCAGCGCGGCCGTGTCCACGGCCTTCTCCACGCGACCGATCAGTGCCCGCAGGGCGGCGCGGTGGGCAGCGGCGGCCGCGCTGTCGGCCGCCCCCGCTCGCGCGGTCGGACGGCGGCGAGCGGCGCGGGACCGGCGACGGGCAGCGCTGGCTGGAGCGAGGAGAGCGGCGCCGGAGGCCGGCCACGCCCATGCTCGGCGAGGTGATTCGGCCGCTCGGCGCGCTCGGAGGTGCCCGCTCGGCTTGCTCGGCGGCGCGGGTGGACGGGCGCCCGACGGAACACGAGGGGGCGGGAACGGCGTAGGCTGTGGCGCGGCCTCGTCCGTCGTGCTCGAGCGGGAAGTGGCTGACCACCTCCTGCCCGGGCGTGCGCGCCCCTGCGCGCTGCGAGTCGACGCGGGGATCTCGGTGGCCATCGGAGGCCGCGCCGCCTCCGCCAGGAGACCTCGCTCGTTTCGGGATCCATGGCTGCCGGCGGCGGCATCGGCAGCGGTGACGCGACCATCTCGGCGCGCTCCACGGGCTGCTCGCGCCGCGGGTCATCGGGTATCGATCCGCGTCGGTCGGCGGCCGCCGGCTGGGAGTGCTGCGAATCGCGCTGCACGCCGTCGTGCACAGGGCCGCTCTCCTCCGGCACGCCACCGGCGACGTTGCCGATGCCCGCCGCCGCCTCGATGCGCAGGACGAAGTCGCCGATGTAGATCTTGTCGCCCTCGCGGACGATCGTCGCCTGGGCGATCTTCCGCCCGTTGACGTAGGTGCCGTTCGTGCTCTTCAGGTCGGTGACGATGAAGCGACCGTCCCGGTAGAGGAGCCTCGCGTGGCGCTTGGAGACGTTGCCCTTCGGCAACATCAGGTCGTTGCCCTGCACGCGGCCGACGCTGATCTCGGTGCGGTCGTAAGACTCGCGACGCTCCGCTCCCCCCTTCTCGCTGATGATGATCGCGAACATTTCGTCGCTTCGGCCCTGATGGCTGTGAGGAGGGGGAGGGCACGCCGACCACACGCGTCGCCCTCGGACGCGCGCGCGACTGCCGCGCAAATCCGACCAAGCTCGTAGTTTTCTGTCAATTACCCGAAGAGGCTCCAGGCGCGGACTTCGGGCGCCGCCAGACAACCCCGGCGCTGCGGGCGACGCAATCGCGGCTTCGCAGTCACGTGTCCTGCTGGGCCTCGACGCTCCTTGCCTCGATGGTCGTCGCTCGTTCCGCCCCGACGCTGGCAGCCGTGTCCGGCTCCGCTCCGAAGCGTCCAGAGCCCGAAGCCCGAAGCCCGAGGCCTGAACTTGGCTTGACCTGCTCGGGGCTCTGCGCCTACCTTGGCGCCCGCTCGGAGGGAGGCGCATCGCCAGATCGCTATCGCAACGTCGTCAGAGTCCCTGTCTGTCCGAACAGTCACGACCCGAAACGACGCGATGACCATCTGAAACGTCAGCAGGTCAGAGGCGAGACACAGGCACGCGGATGCTTCGAGCGACAGCAAGGCACGACCCGCCGAACCAGCGGGTCGATGCCGTTCCGGATATGGAAGTGGAGGAGCTATGGCAGTTGGTAAAGTGAAGTGGTTCAACGACGAGAAGGGCTGGGGGTTCATCAAGCAGGATCAGGGCCCTGACGTCTTCGTCCACTACTCGCAGATCAGTGGGGAAGGCCGTCGCCGCCTCTTCGAGGACGAGACGGTGGAGTTCGAGATCAAGGAGGGACCCAAGGGCCTCCAGGCGGTCAACGTCATCCGACTCCAGGGCGAAGCCAGCCCGAACTGAGGTCGGCCGTTGCAGGTGCTCTGCCCCTGTGACTCCCCGGCATCAGTCGCCGCCAGCAACCCGTCAGCGCGGCAACGGTCGCGCCGGCAGGCATCTGGCGGCCCGTCTTCACTCCCACCCCAAAGCCGTCGCGCCCGGTCCTCGGGCGCAGGGCGCGATCGCCGCGGGGCGCGGGCCGCGCGCAGGCGTCGACGTGCCGCGGGACGCCGTCCACGTGGCCGTGGCTCCATGAGCGCCCGGCGCGATGCAGCCGGCGCGGCACCGGACGGCCGGCTGGCCCACGCCCTCGGCGATGCAGGCTTCGCCTTTCGGCGCGCCGGGCGCCCGTTCATCTACGGACACCGGGGCGTGCGCGGGGAGCGCCCGGAGAACACGCTGGCCGCGTTCACCGCCGCCGCCGAGCAAGGCGCGGATGGCATCGAGCTCGACGTGCGCGTCAGCCGCGACGGCGAGCCGGTGGTGGCCCACGACCCGACCCTGTCACGCGTGAGCGGCGGGGCCGACCCCCGCGCCATCTCCGACATGTCCTGGCGCGAGCTCGCCCTGGCCGACGCCGGCGGCGGCGAGCGGTTGCCTCGGCTGGTGGAGGTGCTGGCGCTGGCCCGCGCGCGGCACCTGGCGGTCAACATCGAGCTCAAGCGCGACGCCCCCGATCGCAAGGCCATCGTGACCGCCACCGCGCGCCTGCTCTCGTCGTGGGACGCGCGCCACCCGGTCGTCGTGTCGTCCTTCGATCCATTCATGCTGGCCGGCTTCGGCCTGCTCTGCACCAGGCCGCGTGCGCTGCTCCTGCATCGCGACGCAGTCTGGCACCAGCGCGCCAGCTTCACCGCCGCCCCGCTCGGCGTCTTCGCGGTGCACATCGAGCGCACGCTGGCGTCGCCGCGCGCGGTGCGACGCTGGCATGCGCGCGGCATGCGCGTCAGCGTTTGGACGGTGAACGACGAGGGCGAGGCACGCGACCTGGCGGCCATCGGCGTCGACGGCCTGATCACCGACGTGCCCGGCCGCATCCTCGCCGCCCTGCGCTAGCGTCGCCTCCCTGCGAGAGCGCTCGGACGCGCCCTGGGTCAGTCGTCCTCGTCCTCGTCCGCGGCAGGTGCGGGCATGGGGACGATGACCGTCTGCGGGGCCGCTTCCGGCAGCTGGACGACGATGACCTGGCCTGCGGCCTGCGGCGGGTTGCCGGCCAGCACGGCCAGCGCGTCCTTCATCTCCACCACCGTCTTGGCGTTCAGCCAGCCCGCGCTGCCGGAGTCGTAGGCCAGCTTGCCCCGCGCCAGGAAGTGCAGCGCCGCGCCCGCTTCGCCCGGGTGCCGCGCTTGCTGGAAGAGACGGTAGTGGGTGAGGCCGCGGAAGACGAGGTAGCGCACGCGCCCCTTGTCGTTGAGGTCGTCCTCGCGGTCCTCCAGGTACCGCCACTCGGTCATCGCGCCGCCGTAGTCCGCCGAGCGGTACTCGTCGGCCCCGCGCTGCACGTGCCGCCCATGTCCACAGCCGCCGAGCCACAGGGCGGCCGCGGCGATCAAAGCCAAGCGCTTCATCGGCTCCTCCAATCGGCGACCGGTCCCATCGCTCGCCGCCTCTCAGCAGTAGCCGCCGCGCGCGCTGCCCGACAGCGGCCAGCAAGAACCAGGCGCGTGGGAATACTGCCCGCGAGACGTTCGCCCGAGCGGCGAACTTCTCGCTCTAGTCCTGGCAGTCGACGAACTGCTTGCGCACGCCGCCCGGCTCGACGAGGCGGAACGCGCCCTGGATGATGGGCGGGTTCCACTTCGCTTCCTTGTACTGGAAGATGACGTCCTGCTGCGTGTTGGGGACCCGCATGCGGATGGAGCGGGGCAGCTCTGCGTCGCATGCGCCGCCGCTCGGCGGGATGGTCGGGTCGATGCCGTCGGGGTCGTCGCGCGGGGGCGCGGTGCTCGCTGCCTGATGGCGATCGAGCTCGGCCTGGTAGAGGTCGATGCCGCGCTGGTTGACGCGCACGTCGAGGACTCGAACGCGCTGCTCTGCCCAGGGCCGCTGCCAGTCGTCGGGACGCACGCCGATGTGGATCTCCTCGGTGGCGTCGTGCCGCCCGGTGAGCAGCACCCGGTAGAACCCGCCGTCGTCCCAGGAGATCGACGCCGCCTGCGGCTCGTGGGCCAGCACCGGCGCCTCGCCGCGCAGGAGCGAGACCAGCGCGTGCCCCGGCACCGGCACCTGGGTGAGGCGCGCCAGGTTGCAGGTCTTGGCCGGCCCGTAGGAGTGGATCTTCTCCTTCACGTCCGTCATCTGGAAGCGCGCGCCGTTGGAGGCCAGGCTGTAGAGGACGACGCCGAAGGGGCTCACCACGTCGAAGCGGACGCGGTCGGGGTTGACGACCATCAGCGACATCTCGCCGCGGATGCGCCCCTGCGCGGAGAAGTTGTCGATCTTGGCGTCGCCCTGGACGCCGTTCACGCACGCGTAGGTGGCGTGCATCCGCGCCAGGGCGTCAGCAGCGCTGGGGAACTGCGAGGCCGGCGGCGGGGTACCGCAACCGGCCAGCAGCAGACCGAGGCCGACGAGGGCCGCGGCCGCGGCCGGCGCCGTCGCCGCGGCAGCCGGGGGTGCGCCGCCGCGCGACGCCGGAGCGGCGCGCGGCGTGGCGTGCGTCTCCAGGCTCCGCCCCCGGACCTCGCACCTGTCGATGCGCTCCACGACTCAGGAGGCGCGCAGCGCTTCGAGGAAGTCGACGTCCGGGATGGCCACCGGCAGGCGCGCGCGCAGCACGCCCACGTCGTTCTCCTCGCAGAGCCGAGCCACCGCCGTGCCATCGAAGAGGGCCACCGGGGCCGTCCCGGCGATGGCCGCTTCCTCGCGGGCACCGGAGAGCATCTGCCCGGCGGTGAAGATCCAGCCCACGGTGGCGGGACCGTAGTGGTGCAAGGCGCCGCGCAGCTCGGTGACCCGCTCGCGCCCGACCTCGCGCCCGTCGCGGCGAACCACGATGGCCGCCTTGATCTCGTCGCCGCCGGGCCCACCGGCCTGGATGGCGCGCAGCGCGCCGGAGAAGTGCGTCTCGCCACCCGGCGCGCCGGCGCGGCGGACCGCGCGCAGCTGACCCATGCCGATGCGCTCCAGCGCCAGCACGCAGACCTCGACGAAGGCGTGACCGGGGAGCTCGGCCAGCTTGCGCGCGAAGGCGCGGCGAGCTGCCTCGCGGTAGCGCTCCACCGCAGCGAGCGCCTCCTGCTCGAGGCGACCGAGGTCGCCGCCGAGGAGCCAGTCGGTGAGCGCCACGCGGCCGCCTGCGAAGCGGAAGCGCAGGCGCTGCCCGGCGGCGAGACGGCGGTGGTTGTCAGCACGGACCGCGGCTGCGATCTGTGACTGGGCGAGCTGCGCGTCGCCGGCGAGGCGACCACGCCGCTGCGCCGTCTCTGCGATCTGCCGGAGCGAGACGGCCCCGGCGTTGCGATCGAACGTGGAGAGGATGGTGGCGATGGCGTCAGCCAGGTCGCGCCCCGCCAGATCGTCGAGGGCATGCCCCTCGCCGCCGGTGAGCTCGATGACCTGCGGGCGGAACATCTCGCCGCCCTCTTCCCGCTCGCGCGGGCGCCGCTCGTGCTGGCGTCCGTCGTGCCCGCGGGTCTCCGGGCGATCGGCGCGCTCCGGGCGCTCGGGGCGCGGCTCGCGCGCCGCGGCTCCCTCGAAGGCCGGCGTCGCCGTGTACGACGGCAGCCCGCCGCCGCCACCACCACCAGCAACACCGGTGGCAGGGCGCTCGGCCTCGTTGCCGCGGCCACGGCGGCGACGACGACGACGACGACGACCGTCGCCGGTGTCGGGGCCGGAGCCGGGCGCCGGGCGATCGTCGTTGCCACCGAGGAGCGGCTGGTCGTCGTCCTCTTCCTCGTCGAAGATGTCCGCGGCACCTGCGGCCGCCTCGGCGCGCATGGCCTCGTCGGGCCCGGGAGGACCTGCGTCCTCCTCGTCCTCGTCCGCGAATGCGGGCCGGCCCGCGGCGGAGGCGCGGTCGGCCGGCACGCGCGGCGGCGTGGGGACGGCCTCGTCGTCGTCGTCATCGGCGGCGTCGTCCGCGGCGCCCCCGGAGCCGGCCTCGACCGCCTCGTCGGCGGCTTCCTCGACCTCGCCCTCCTCGACCTTGCGGCCCTTGTCGGCCTTCGCGCCCTTCTTGCCCTTCTTGGGGTCGAGGCCCGCCTTGAGCGTCTTCTCGTCCCAGGAGCGGAGGGCGAAGACGCCGGGCTTGACCCGCACCAGGGGGTTCTCGTCCGAGTCCTTCTTGAGCGTCGCCGCGAGGCGCGCGCCCATGGTGACCTCGGGACTCTTGCCGACATGCGAGAGGAGGTTCTTCTCGATGGCGATGTCGGTGATCTCTTTATAATGAAGCGGCTTACCGACGAGGCGCAAGACCTCGGCAGCGGCATCCGTGAAAGTCATCTGGCTGTTCCTTCGGCCCGGTCTACGGGAAGCCGAGCGGGCCCTTTGTCAGTCCAGCGCCGCCCTGCGGCGCCACGTCGGGATTGAGCACCGGCGGACCGATCCGGGGAAACTACCCCCGCCACGAGCCGGGAAGCGCACATCGCTCCCACGCGGTTCGCTGGCCTTCAGGTGCCGGACGTGCCCTTACCCTACTCCAGGGGGGTCGTCAACGGGGGGCTTCGCATTTCGGGGGGTGGAGGTAGCGTTGGGGGGCGGGGGGGGGCCGGGGGCCTGGCGCGCGGGGGGGGCCCCTCGGCAATTTTCGCGCCGGTGCGCCTCGGCGCACGACGCGAATGCGTGTCCCCAGCCCCTCCGTGCTCGGCCCCCCATCCCGGAGCCCCCCGCCTGCGCGGTGCCCCCCCGAATGCTCCGCGGAGCCAGGGGGTAGCGTTGCCGGCGATGCGCGCGGCGCGGGGACAAGGAGAGCACCCCCTCCCTTTCAGGAAGCCCGCTCCATGCATGGCGCTGCGCGCGGTGCTCGTGAGGCTCCGCGGTCGGCGGGTGGGGTGCCGATGGGGGGCGGCACCTGATGGGCGTCGGCCGGATCGCGGGGCCGGATTCGCTCTGGGAATCGGGCGGGTGGATGGCGGGGGGGGTTGGGTTCGGCGATGCTTCCTGGGCGTGGAGCTTCTGGAGCTGTTCGAGGAGTTGAGGGGGATCGCCTTGCGCGGTGGGGTGGAGGTGCGGGTCGAGGGGTATGGGGGAGCGTTTCCGGATGGGCGCGCGGCGCGGGGTGGGCTCTGTACGGTGCGGGGACGGCAGCGGGTGGTGGTGGATTCTGCTGCGGGGGCGGTGGAGCGCATCGCGGTGCTGGCGGAAGCCATCGGGGCGCTGGGCCTCGATCTCGGTGACGCTTCGCCTCAGGCGCGGGCAACGGTCGGTGCACATGCGCGAGCCAAGCCGCGCACGCCGGGACCTCGTCGGACGCGGCCACAGCCGCTCGCCAGGACGAAGAAGCGCAAGGCCGAGTAGCTCGGCCCGCGCCTCAGCTCGCCGAAGCCCCGAGCAAGCGCGCCACCTCGCCATAGGCCGACGACAGCGCCTCATCGAGCTTGCCGACGTCGGTGCCGCCCGCCTGCGCCATGTCGGGGCGCCCGCCTCCCTTGCCTCCGACGATCTTCGCAATCGGCAGGATGAGCTCGCCAGCCTTGAGGCGGTCCGTCCCGCCCTTCGACACCATCACCGTGAGCTGAGCCTTGTCGCCTGCCGCCGCGCCGAGCAGCACCGCCGCGCGGTCCCCCAGCTTGTCGCGCAGCTTCTCGGCGAGCTCACGCAGCGCCTCGGCCTTGGTCCCGTCGGCGACCCGGTGCGACAGCACCTTGAAGCCCCCGATGTCGCGTGCGCCGGCGAGCATCGCCTCCACCCCCCCCCCCCCCCCCCCCGCGCCCGGGGCCCCCCTCGAGCAGCTTGCGCTCCAGGTCGGCGACCTTCTTCTCCAGCTCGCGCTCGTGCGCGCTCATCTTCCCGATCTTGTCGACCAGATCGCCGCCGAGCGACCTGGCCGCCTGCCGCGCGCGCATCAGCTCGTCCTCGGCCTGTCGGAGGTAGGCGAGCGCGTTGAAGCCGGTGGCCGCGAAGATGCGCCGCACCCCGGCGGCCACTCCACCCTCGGAGATGATCTTGAAGAGCCCGATGTCCCCGAGCGCGCGCGCGTGGGTGCCGCCGCACAGCTCCACCGAATCGCCGGTCATGGTGAGCATGCGCACCACGTCACCATATTTCTCCTCGAAGATGGCCACCGCCCCGCGCTTGCGCGCCTCGTCCTGGGGCAGCACCTCGGTGAGGATGGGCTCGTTGACGAGCACCTTGGTGTTCACCAGGTCCTCGATGCGCACGATCTCCTCGCGGGTCAGCGGCTTGTTGTGGGCGAAGTCGAAGCGCAGCACGTCGGGGCCGACGCGCGAGCCCTTCTGCTGGGCGTGCTCGCCGAGCACCTTCTTCAGCGCCCAGTGCAGGAGGTGCGTCGCCGAGTGGTTGCGGCGGGTGGCCGAGCGCGCGGCCTGGTCGACGGTGAGGGTCACCTGGTCGCCCACCGAAAAGGCACCCTCGCGCACGGTACCGTGGTGCATGACCAGGCCGGGGATGGGGCGCTGCGTGTCGCGCACCTCGAAGCGCGCGCCACCGGGGCCCTCGATGGTGCCCGAGTCGCCGACCTGGCCGCCGGACTCGGCGTAGAACGGCGTCTCGGCGACGGACAGCTCCACCTCCAGGCCGGCCTCCACGCGGTCGACCGCGCGGCGCACGGGACGGCCCTGCGAGTGGGGGCCGGCCTCGATGATGACCAGACCGGTGACCGCGCTCTGGCCCTCCTCGCGGTCGTACCCGGTGAAGCGGGTGGGCTGGAGACCACTGGCCAGCGCGCGGTACGCGGGATCGAGCGCGGCGTCCGGGTCGATGGGGCCGTCGGCGTCGCCGCCGGCGTGGACCAGCGCATCGGCGCCGGGGACGTCGACCTGGAAGCCGGCCTCACCGGCGATGACCTCGGTGAGGTCGAGCGGGAAGCCGTAAGTGGTGTAGAGGTCGGCGGCGATGGCTGCGGGCAGCGTGGTCTCGCCCCTGCCGCGCATGTCGTCGAAGCGCTCCTCGATGATCTTGATGCCGCGCTTCAGGGTGGCGCGGAAGCGCACCTCCTCGTCCTCGGTGACGCGGGCGATGAGGTCCTTGCGGGCGACCAGCTCCGGGTAAGCGTCGCCCATGATGCGCACGCACTCCAGCGCCACCTCGTGGAGGAAGGGTCGCTCGATGCCCAGGCGGTGACCGTGGCGGATGGCGCGGCGCATGACGCGGCGGAGCACGTACTCCCGGCGCTGGCGCTCGGGCATGATGCCCTCGGCCATGAGGAAGGCGGTGGTGCGCGCATGGTCGGCAATGACCCGCATGGAGACGTCGTCGTCTGCGCCGCTCTGGCGGTAGGGCTTGCCCGCAAGCTGCGCGGCCTTGTCGACCAGCGCGCGCAGGACGTCGGTGTCGTAGTTGGAGGTCACGCCTTGCAGGACGCTGGCCACGCGCTCCAGGCCCATGCCGGTGTCCACGCACGGCGCCGGCAGCGGGGCGAGCGGGCCGTCCTTCTCGGTGCGCTCGTACTGCATGAAGACGTTGTTCCAGATCTCCGTCCAGCCGCTGCCATCGGGGCGCGGCTCCTCGCCGAAGCGCGAGACGTCGGGGTCGTCGCCATAGAAGTAGAAGATCTCCGAGCAGGGCCCGCACGGGCCGGTGTCCCCCATGGACCAGAAGTTGTCGGCGTAGCCGCAGCGCAGGATGCGGTCGTCGCCGTAGCCGCTCACCTTGCGCCAGATCTCGGCCGCCTCGTCATCGGGGGGCAGGCCCTTCTCCCCGCTGTAGACGGTGACCAGCATCCGCTCCTTGGGGATGTCGAAGACCTTGGTCAACAGCTCCCAGGCGAAGGCGATGGCGTCCTCCTTGAAGTAGTCGCCGAAGCTGAAGTTGCCGAGCATCTCGAAGAACGTCTGGTGGCGCGCGGTGACGCCCACGTTCTCGAGGTCGTTGTGCTTGCCGCTGATGCGGATGCACTTCTGGCTGGAGGCCGCCCGCTTGTACGGTCGCGTGTCCTTGCCGGTGAAGACGTCCTTGAACGGCACCATGCCGGCGTTGACGAACATCAACGTCGGGTCGTTCTGGGGGACGAGCGGCGCCGAGGAGACGACCTCGTGGCCACGCTGGGCGAAGAACTCCAGGAAGGTGCGGCGGATTTCGGCGGCGGAGCGCATGGTCGTTCGGGCTTCGGGCTTCGGGCTGCAGGCGTCGGAGCTCGGGCTCGGAGCTCGAGACTTCAGCCTTGCGGTGGGGAGGTCGGGCGCTGGACGGTCTGTCCGGCTACCGAGCCGGAGTCTGAATAGCACGCCGTTGGCAGGGCGGATCCGACGCCCGCCGGCGAGACCCGAGCCCGGAGACCGAGCGCCGCGCCCGGCTGCTACTTGCCGGCGGCCGCTTCGAAGGAGACGGTCGCGCCCTTCATGGCGCTGTCGACAGCGGCGGTCACGGCATCGACCTGCAGCTGCGCCAGCTCGCCACGCCCGCGCACCGCTCGCACGTCGGCGAGCGCCTCCGCTCGGCCGGTCATGGTGCCCTTGAGGGTCTGCTCCGGGACCTTGCGGATCAGGTACTCCACGCGTGCGGCGTAGCTGACGTCACTCTTGGTGTCGCCGCGGGCCAGCTGGGTCAGCGCGCAGTCGACGAAGAGCACCGGCAGGCCGCGGCTCTTCGACTCGGCGCCGCCGTCCGTTCCGTCGGCGAGCAGCTCGACGCCGGGGACCTGGGCGATCTTGTTGCGCGACGCCGCGCGCAGGGTGCTCATGATCCCGGGGCTGGCACCCTGGGTGCGCGCGTCGACGCGGCCGAGGGCCACCAGGAACCTGGTGCGGCCGGTCTGCGAAGAGCCGGCGGTCAGGCGCTTGATGCTCGTCTCCATCTGCGACTTGACCGAGCCGCTCTCCCGGCTCGCGGCCGAGCGCAGGGCCGGCAACGCGGCGCTGTCACCGAGGGCGGCCAGCGCCGCGGCCGCGGCCGCGCGCACCGCGGGGTGCGGATCGCCGAGCGCCTTCTCCAGCGGCACGCGCGCCGCGGACAGCTTCGACTTGCCCAGCGAGAGCGCGGCGGCGACGCGGAGACGGAAGTCGCCTCCGGTGGCCAGATCGCGGAAGGCAGTCTCGGTGCGCGCGTCCTGCGCCTGCGACCGCGGTGCCCCACCGAGCAGGACGAGGAGCGCGGCCAGCGCCGCGATGGCGCGCAGCGCGGGCACACGTGACCAGCGCGCGCTCGTCGCGTTCGTCCGGCGCGCGCGTGCTTGCGCGCACGCGACCGAGTTGCCCCATTGCCCTGCACCCACGCGCAGTGATGATTCGCCCACGAGCACCAGCAACGCAAGGGCGGCGCAGCGTGCAGACGCAGTCTCGTGAGCGCGAGTGCGCCACGGTGATCCCATGCGGGTGGGTCGTTGCGTCTGTGCGAGCCGGTTGTGTCTGTACGCGAAGATTCCACATCGTCACCGGCTTTCGTTGACACCTGCCCGGTGGAGCGCCACGCCCGCGGCGTGCACAAGCAAACTATCGAGCTGTTCACCGCATCCTTGACCCTGGCCATCGCCTCCACGGCGTGTGGCCCCGCTCCCGAGCCGATGACGGCCAGCGATCCGGCGCCGTTGCCGGCCGCGCCGCCAGCGCCCGCTCCCGCGCCGGCCGTCGACGCCTCCGCCGGTCCTCCGTACGCCGCCAACCCCTCGCTGCACGTGGTGGTCTCCGGCCCCTCCACCGGCAAGGTGCAGCGCGGCGGCGGCACCGGCGACGGCTACAAGGTCACCGTCAAGCTCACCAACGCCAGCAACGCCGACGTCCCGGTGGCCGCTCCCGGCGTCTTCTTCTCGGTGCGCCGCGACAACGTCGAGTACCCGTGCTCGCCGACGACCGGCACCGGCAAGTACCCGGGCGAGCCCGCGCAGCTCTCGCCGGGGCAGTCCTTCACGCTGACCCGCGAGCTGTCGTGCGACATGCCCGTGCCCGGCAAGTACGAGGTCCGTACCTACCTGCGCTTCGGGGCCGCCGCCGGAACGCCGCCCGACCGCAAGGAGCTGGTGGGAAGCATCCCGGTCGAGGTGACGGCGCCCGACGGCGTGGCGCATACCCCGTATCCCGACCGGCCCGGCCTGGTGGTGGTGATGAACGGCGGCTCGCAGACCAAGCCGCTCACCGCCGACGAGGCGAAGAAGGGGCTGTACTCGGCGCAGGTCGACGTCACCAACACCACCGCGCAGCCCATCGAGCTCAAGAACCCACGCGTCGTCTTCTCGGCCGTGCGCGATGGCACCAAGGTCAAGTGCCTGCCCGACATGGAGAAGGCAGTGCTGCAGGGGCCGGCCGTGCTGGAGCCGGGGCGAACGCACCGCTTCACCGCGCCGGTGCAGTGCGACCTGACCAAGGAGGGGCGCTACGAGGTGAACGGCTTCGTGTCCTTCGGCGAGCAGGTCAAGGGCGGCGGCGCCACCGGCAAGCTGCTCGTCGTGGTGGCCAAGGAGGGCTCGCCGGCCCCCGCCAAGCCCTGAGAGAGCGTCTCCCTCAGCCCGCGCTGCAGCAGCGGAAGCCCCAGTCGGCACCGACCCAGCTGCGGCGCGGGCCGTACTTGGTGCTGTCGCAGCGCGACTCGACCTCGTCGGTCCAGAAGGCGCCGCCACGCACGGTGCAGCTGTCGTCGGATGGGTCGTCGGCGTCGGGGCCGTCGTTGCAGGAGTCTGCCCACTCCTGGATGTTGCCGCTCATGTCGAAGAGCCCGGGCGAGCCGCCCTCGCAGCCGGGCAGCAGCTTGACCTCCGAGACCTTGGCGCCGCCGGGCGAGCCGGAGGTCTTGCAGCGCTGGGGGTCGAAGGGGCCTTCGTAGGGGAAGGCGCGCGCTCCGGCCGCCGAACAAGCGCGGTACCACTGGCCCTGCTCCGGGTCGTTGGCCAGCTCCTGCACGATGGCTCCGCCGCCGATGCGCCCGCACAGACGCCGCCCGCGCCAGGCGCAGTAGGCGCGTGCATCGCACCAGTCCACGCAGCCCACGGCGACGTCGGGATAGGTCACCGGATCGAAGGCGCCGAGGCACTTGTCCCCGTCGCTCTCCACCACCGCGTAGCTCGTGTTCCACGCGCAGTACGCGGGCTGCCCATCGATCGACGCCTCGGCGTCCAGGAAGGTCTTGTACTGCGCGGCGGTGACCTCGGTCGGATCGATGTCGTAGCCGCGGGATTCTGACACGCGCGCCGGAGGGGCCCCGGCGCGCTCGCCGTCAGAACATGATGCCGAGGAAGAGGCGCAGCGTCTGCGCCGTGTCCGTCTCGCCGGTGAAGCCGATCTTCTCGTCGATCTGCCGCGGGAGGTACCCGAGGCCCGCGAGCGGGAAGAGAACGCCGTACTGGAGCGACGCGTAGAAGCCGCCCATCTTGTCGGGGTCGTCGTTCAGCGTGCCGTCCTTGGACTGGTAATAGAGCTGGAAGTCGAGCTCCACGCCGAGGTCGCGCGCGTTGCCCGGCGTCTGCACGAACTCCGCGGCGCGGCTCCAGACGACCGCGGCGCCGCCGCCGAGACGCTGGCCGTTCTTGTCGCGGGTGAAGTCGTAGTCCACCCCGGGGCGGAAGTAGTAGGCGCCCTGGACGCGGTTCAGGATGTTGCGCCAGAGGATCAGATCGATGCGGTAGTCGGGGTGGAAGCGGAAGGTGGAGAAGGTGCGATCGAGGGTGAGCTGCGGCTGCAGCCCGTTCTGCCCTGGCGACAGCCCCTCGACGTCCTGATCCCCGGTGGCGTACCCGAACCCGAAGTGGATGCGGAGTCGATCCTCGACCGCCTTGTACTCGGTCTGGGTGGCGAGCCCGAAGGAGAGGAGGTTCCAGCCGGGGTTGTCGGGAGCGCTCGGGTTGTCGTCGGCCTTGGCGCCGCCGTTGATGTCCACGGTATCCAGGGAGCCGACGATCCAGGCCGCCTCCGCCTCGAAGCGGAACTTCTTGTAGTTGATCTGCAGCCAGGCGTCGGGGATGAAGGCCTGCGCGTCACGCCGCACGTACCCATCGGAGACGTCGCTGGGGAGCGCGTCGAGATCGGCGGAGCCCGCCGCGCTGCTCTGTGCGTCGTTGGCCAGGAACTGGTGGCGATAGACGAAGTAGCCGCCGCCGTTGACCACCAGCTCACCCTTGGCCAGCTCCAGCTTCTGCAGCTCCGGGTCGCGACGCCGCGCGATGGCGAGCACGTACTGGCTCACGTCGTCCAGCTGGGCGACGTCGTATTGCTGGCCCTGGCGCTCTCCGATGGCCGAGGAGATCGGTCCCTCGTTGGGGAAATCCCAGGCGCCAGCGAAGTACAGGTCGTACTGCTTGATGCCGGTCACGAGCATGATGCGGTCGGCGGTGGACTGCCAATCGGAGTCGTAGCCGTCGCCGCTGTTGGCCAGGATGCCGAGGCCCCAGTGGCTGGGCATGCGCCCGAAGCGGAGCAGGCCGACCGGCGTCAGGTACTCGCCCCAGACGCGCTTGACGACGATCGAGTCCTGGGAAGAAGTCTGCCCGGCGCTCGGCGCCCACTGGGTGGTGGAGAAGGCACCGAGCGGCGAGTAACCGCCGCGGGCCACGAGCTGGTAGCCACCGCCCTCGCCGGGCCGGTTGGTGTACCCGTCCGGCGTCGAGCCGAGCACCAGGTTGTCGAGGAGATCGACCTGCGACAGGATGCGGGCGTTGTCGCTGTTGTGCAGCTCGGGGTTGAGCCGGAAGCGCATGTTGGCGCCGGCCTGCGTGTTGTTGTCGCAGGGCTCGTTGGTGTCCACCTCTGCGCCGCAGAGCTTCTCCAGGTTTTCGACGCGGTTGTTCTTGCTGTCGCTGTAGAACGTGTCGGAGGGCTGCGCCCAGATCACCGACGCGCCCGGGTCCTTTCGACCGAGCGCGAAGTTGTGGAAGAGCTCGGCGCGCAGGCGGTAGTAGCCGTGCAGCTCGAACGTCGGCCGCGCGTGCGACCACCAGTCCTCGGCGTACACCTCGCTGCGGCGCGTGCCGACCTCGCCCTGACCCATCGGGCGCTCGGCGCCCTGCGCAGCGAGCGCCTTGGCGTCTCGATCGGGATCCGGCGCGGGCGTCTGCAGCGCAGGCGGAGCAACGGGCTGCGGAGCGGGGGCTGCTCCGGCGCGATCAGGGGCTCACCGGGCTGGCCGGCGGGCGCCTGCCCGGGCTGGACCGCGTGGGCGGCGGCGCCCGGGCTGGGCGCCCGCAGGAGGCGCGCCAGCCGGCGGCACGGGCTGGCCCGGCGCCGGCTGCGTGGCCGGCGGCTGGGCGGGCGCGGGCTGGGCCGCGGGCGGCTGGCCTGCCGGGGCTGTGCAGCGGGCGGCTGCGCGGCGGGGGCGGGTCCGCTTGGGCTTGGGCTTGGGCTTCGCGGGCGCCGGCTTTTCCTCGGGGGGCGCGGGCTGCGCGCTCGCGGTGGACGGAACAGCCAGCGCCGCCGCCAGGCACAGGAGGCCCAGGAGGCTCGTCACGGCACCACGATGGACCCGCGCACGCATCGCTCGTTTTTCCACCCTCGGCCCGTCCCTGGCTCGGGGTCGACGAGCTCGGGCAGCCGGCCGCCGCACGCGTCGTCAAACCCTGGAAAGTCGCCGCCATGTCTCATGCGGGACGCGCCGGGTCAACTGCCACTTCAGCGGAGGCAGGCTCCGCCACGAGACCTCGCTCCTGTCCAGGCTCCGGCCAGGAGGGGAGAGGAGACCTCGCACCTGTCCAGGCTGCCGTTCCCGTCGCAGCCCGGGTCGCCGCCTGGCTCGATGGCTGCGCCTCGCTTTGGATCTTGCGCTGGGGAATGCGCTCTTCTATTCGTGCGATTCTCCTGGTTTGCCGTCCTGGAGATGCCCGCAGGCCCCGCCCCTCCGTGACCACGGGCGTAGGCCACGCAGTTGGGGCTCAGCTCCGGCCGAACGCGGCCGATGAAGTGAGCTCGACCACGTAGCACCCTGGCTCGCGCCCGAGGGAGACACCCCGAGATGACCCTGCGACTGCCGCTGCTGCTGTCCCTTTCCGCCGCTACCGTCCTATCCCCCACGCGGGTCGCTGCCCAGGACTCGCCGGCGAAGGACGGCGAGTTCTCGGTGCAGCGATTCGAGCCGGCTCCGGGCACGAAGAACTACCTGAGCATCGAGGGCGCCCGCATGGAGGGCAACTGGGGCTGGTCGGCCGGCCTCTGGTTCAACTACGCCCGCGAGCCGTTCGTCCTGGTCAGCTGCGCCTCGCTCACCGACTGCGACGACGAGTCCGCCTCCGGCCGCACCGACGTGGCCGTGGTCCGCGACCTGTTCACCTGGGACCTGGTGGGCGCGGTCAACCCCATCCCCATCGTCCAGATCGGTCTGCGCGTGCCGCTCAGCTACGCCAACGGCGACGGCATCGACACCACCGACGGCGGGCCGGCGGACACACCGGTGCGATCGTTCGGGGTCGGCGACCCGACCCTCGAGGGCAAGGTGCGCATCTGGGGTGCGACCAACGACCTCATCGTCCTCGCCGGCGCCGCCGACATCAGCGCGCCGCTCGGCCACGCCACCGCCGAGGACGCGTACATCGGCAACTCCTCGCCGATCACCGGCGGCATCCGCGCCATCCTCGACGGAATGTACGGTCCCTTCGGCTTCGGCGTGAACCTGCGCGGCGTCTTCCGCGAGGACGCCACGCTCGGGTCGGCCACCGTGGGCCCGGAGTTCCGCTACGGCGCCGGCGCTTCGTACCGCTTGAGCCCCGTGTTCCGCGTGCTGGCCGAGGGCTACGGCGGCACCCGCTTCAGCGGCGACAAGGGCACCAACTCGCTGGAGATCGACGGCGCGGTGCAGATCCAGCCGCTCTCCTCGGGTCTGATCGTCACCGTCGGCGGCGGCGCGGGCGTCATCGCCGGCGCCGGCGTGCCGGTGGCGCGCGGCATCGCCAGCATCCTCTACTCGCAGGAGGTGGGGGATCAGGACGGTGACGGCATCGGCGACGGCTCCGACTCCTGCCCGACGGTGGCCGAGGACAGGGACGGGTTCGAGGACGACGACGGCTGCCCCGAGGACGACAACGATCGCGACGGCGTGCCCGACGTCTCCGACAAGTGCCCCCAGAAGGCGGAGACCATCAACGGCTACCTCGACGGGGACGGCTGCCCGGACGAGGTCTCCGATCGCGACAAGGACAGCATCCCGGACAAGGACGACATCTGCCCGGACGATGCGGGCAAGGTGCGCAGCAAGAAGTTCTACGGCTGCCCGGACAACGACAGCGACGGCGTGGCCGACAAGGGCCCGGCGGGCAGCGAGGCGGAGTGGGACAAGTGCCCGGCCGCCGCCGAGGACACCGACGGGTTCCAGGACACCGACGGCTGCCCCGACCCGGACAACGACGGCGACGGCATCCCCGACGACGCGGACGAGTGCATCGACGTCCCCGAGGTGAAGAACGGCTTCAAGGACGAGGATGGCTGCCCCGACGAGGCGCCCGACGGTGACAAGGACGGCATCGCCGACGCCCTCGACAAGTGCCCCACCCGGCCGGAGAACTACAACGGCATCGAGGACGAGGACGGCTGCCCCGACCAGGGGCCGAACCTGGTGACGGTGACCGGCGACGAGCTGAAGATCCTGGAGCGCGTGGAGTTCGCCACCGGCAGCGAAAAGATCGAGGGGCCGAAGAGCTTCAAGGTCCTCGACGCCGTGGCCGGCGCGCTCAAGGGCCACCCGGAGATCTTCCTGGTCGAGGTCGCCGGGCACACCGACAACGCGGGCGCCGCCGACCTCAACCGAACGCTCTCGCAGAAGCGCGCCGAGTCCGTGGTCGCCTACCTGGGCACCAAGGGCATCGTGCCCCAGCGCCTCACCGCCAAGGGCTACGGGCCCGACAAGCCCATCGCCGACAACAACAACACCGTCGGCAAGCAGAAGAACCGCCGCGTGGAGTTCAACATCCTCAAGTCCACGAAGAAGGACGTGGCGCCTGCCCCGGGTGCTCCGGCCACGCCGGCACCCGCTGGCGTGGCCCCGGCGGCGCCGCCGGCCCCCGCCCCGAAGCCGTGACCCACGCCCTCCGCGCTCGTCGCAGGCTGGACCACCGCGTGGGTCGGGCTACGGTGAGCGCATGGGCGTGAGCGGCACCTTCTCCGTCCCTCCGAGTGGGCCCTTGGCCCGCGTGAAGGCGACGACGGTCCGCGTGCGCGATCAGTATGTGCTGGCGCGCTTCGGCAAGACGGGGCTGGAGCGCTACCGCGAGTCGTGCTCGCCGCACCTGCTGGAGACGCTGCTGACGCCCGGGGACCGCTGGGTCGATTTCGGCCAGTTCATCGAGGCCACCGAGCTGTGCTGCCGCCTCTTCGCCGAGGGCGACCTCACCATGTCGCGCGATATCGGTCGCTTCGCCGCGGAGGCGAACATGGGCGTCTGGCGCAGCCTCGTCTACCGGGTGCTCAGCCCGGCGACGGTGCTCAGCATCGCCGCCGGCCTGTGGAGCCACCACTACGAGGGCGGGCGCCTGGTGGCCACGGCGAATGGCCCGCGCGGTGTACGCATCCGCATCGAGGACTTCCCCACCCCGCACCGCACCCATTGCCTGTCCGTCGAGGGGTGGGCGCGGCGCACGGTGGAGCTGGGGCGGCCCCAGCGTGTATCGGTGGTGGAGACGCGCTGTCGCCTGCGCGGCGGCGACGCCTGCGAGCTGGTCGGCGAGTGGGAATGAGGGCGGGCTGACCCGCGCTCGAGGGGGAGAGTGTACGCTGCCGGAAACTTTCCGGACCCCACCCGCGTCTGAATGCCGGCCCCCGAGGGCGGAGGCCTGCGATCTCGCCGTAATCCGGTAGTAGCCAGACCACCCGAGGCGCAGCGCGCCTCGAGGAAGCGGAAAGACAGCCCATCATGCCGACTCCAGTCGTCGACGCTGCGCGCACCGCGCCCGCGCCTCGCCCCCGCCGCCACGCCGCGGCCTGGCTCCTGGTGGTCGTCCTGACGCTGGCGGCGGTCGTCCTGCCCGGCTGCGGCGGGACCGAGAAGCCACTCCTGCCGCGGTCCCAGACCTGGGCCGAGCTGCGCGTCGTGCGCCGTGCGGTCATGGTCACGCCCCCGGGCGAGGCGGAGCGCTCCCCCTACCCGCGCGAGCGTCTCGTCGACGGCGAGGCGATCAGCGTGGCCGCCGACGGCCTGGCCTGGGTGCGGCGCGACGGCGGCGCCACCCTGCTGGTCCGCGGTCCGGCGCGGCTGGTGGTGCGCGCCGACAAGGTGGAGCTCCTCGAGGGCCGCGTGTTCATCGACACGCCGCGCGGCGCACCACCGCTCGACACGCCGAAGGCCCCGCTGGTGCTGGCGCACGTGCGCGCCAGCATCGACGTCGCCAGCGACGGGAGCACCGAGGCGTACGTGCTCGCCGGCGAGGTGCGCGCCGCCGGCAGCGCCGCCGCCGCCGACTGCAAGGGCGACGACTGCCGCACCGGCGCCATGCGCGCCGCCGCCGGCGAGCGGCTGCGCATCGGCGCCGACGCCAAGGCCAGCACCGCGCCGGCGCTGACCTGGGAGGACTGGACCGGCGGGCTGGCCACCACCGATCGCACCGCCGCGCCGTCGCCGTTCGGCATCGGCACGGTGGGCGCGCGTCGCCCCGGCGAGCAGGGCACGCCGCGCTTCCCGCTGGCCATCCAGAAGCTCGACGTGCGGGTGACCATCGAGGACGACTTCGCCATCACCGAGGTCGACGAGACGTTCTTCAACCCCAGCTCGGAGAAGGTCGAGGGCATCTACCGCTTCCGCACGCCGGAGGGCGCCACCCTGCACCGCTTCGGCGTCGACCGCGAGGGCGTGGTCATGTGGGGACGGGTCAAGGAGAAGGCCGCCGCCGCCGCGCAGTACCAGGCCAACGTCTACGAGGGCTCCACCGAGGACCCGGCGCTGCTCGAGTGGGACGCCCCCGGCGTCTACCGCGCGCGCCTCTATCCCATCGGCCCCGGCGAGTCGCGGCGGGTGGTGGTGCGTTACGCCGAGTGGCTCGGCCGCAGCGGCGAGCGCGGGGAGCGCCGTCTCTACGTCTACCCCATGGCCGCCGACGGCGCCGAGAGCTCGCTGCCGCACATCGAGGAGCTCACGGCGCGCATCGATCTCTCCAAGGCCGGCGCCACCGAGGTGCGGGTGGGCATGGCCGGCAGCCGCGACGGCAACGTGGTGGTGGTCCGCGCGCAGGACCACGTGCCGCGCGCCGACCTCAGCGTGGAGCTCTTCGACGCCGGCACCAAGTCGGCGCGCGGCTACCGCGCCCTGCACCGCCCCGACCTGGAAGCGCTGCCGCCGTCACAGCGCGCCGAGGCCACACGGCTGGCACAGAACGAGGCCGACTACCTGCTGGTGCCGGTGCGCGCCGCCGACGTGCCGACGCCGTCGGGAGGGCTCGACCTGGCCATCGTCGTCGACGCCTCCGCGGCCACCGACGCGCCGGCGCTGGCGCTGGCGCGCGCCGCCACCAACGCCTTGCTCGCCCACCTCGGCAAGGACGACCGCGCTGCGGTGTGGGCCGGCGACGACGCGCTGCGCCCGCTGCTCGAGGACCGCGCCGAGCTCGGGCCCGTGGCCGAGGCCTCGCGGCGCCGCATCTCCGCCACGCTCGCCAACCTGGAGCGCGGCGGGGCCAGCGACCTCGGCGCCATGCTCGCCGCGGCAGCGCAGAAGCTCGACCCGGCGCGCCGCGGCGCGGTGTTCGACATCGGCGACGGCGTGCCCACCGTCGGCGAGCTCCGCCTCGTCGAGCTGCGCGAGCGCATGGGCAAGCAGTCGCGCCCGACGCGCGTCTTCGCGCTGGGCATCGGCGACGCTGCGGACATGGGCATCCTCAAGGGGCTGGCGCGTGGCGCCTTCGCCGAGCGGGTCGGCGACGAGAGCGGCGCGGCGCGCGCCGCCCTGCGCCTGCTGGAGCAGGCGGAGCGGCCGGTGTGGCTGGGCACGTCGGTGGACCTCGGTGCCAGCGTGGAGCGCATCTTCCCGCGCGACCTGTCGGCCATGGTCGCCGACGAGAGCGTGCTCGTGGTCGGGCGCCTCCTGCCCGGCGCGCTGCCGAGCTCGGTGCTGGTCCGCGGCCCGCACGGCGAACAGAAGAGCTCGCTGGCCATCTCCTCGCTCGACGATCGCGGCGACCTGCGCCAGCGCTGGGCCGAGGGGCGCCTGGCGCAGATGATCGACGAGGGGACCGGCCGCGCGGCGATGGTCGACCTCGGATCTCGCCACGGGATCATCACCCCGGTCACCTCGTTCTACGTGCCGACCACCAACGAGATGACCGCCGAGGAGCGCACCGAGCTGCAGCGCCGCCGCCTGGCGGAGCGTTCGGGCAACCGCGCGCTGCCCTCCAAGGACGACCGGAACGAGCACGACGAGGAAGCGGTCAGCGAACAGAACGCCGACAACAAGGAGGGCGGCACCGGGACACGCGCCAAGGGCGAGGAGGGCTCGATGGGCCGACCCTCCGGGCAGCGCTTCGGCATCGCCGGCCCGCGCGGCGAGGCCGCCGCCGCGGTCGTCGCCGCGCCGGCACCGCCGCCGGCCGCACCCGGGGCCATGGCCACCGCCGCCGGGCCGGCTCCCAGGCCGGTGACCGCGACGGACATGCCTGCGGCGAAGCGCGCCATGGACCACGAGGGAGAGCTCGACAAGCGATCCTCGCTGGACAAGGCCCGTGAGGACCCCACTGCCGCCGAGCCGCCGGTGATGGACATCGCCAAGGGCGCGGCGTCGGCCTCGACGGCGCCGCCGTCGCAGGGCGCGCGCCAGCAAGGCCTCCGCGACGCCGCCGAGTTCGGGATGATCGGCCTGCTCAACACCGGCGCCGGCGGCGAGCCGAACGCACCCACCGCGCCGTGGGGCCGCGACGACTCGCTGGCCGCCGACCCCGAGCCCGCGCGCGGCAATCCGTGGGGAGACCCGATCGGCGAGGCGTACGGCGCCGGCGGCCTGGGCCTGAGCGGCATCGGCGACGGAGGCGGTGGCAAGCCAGACGGCGACGGCGTCGGCCTGGGCAGCATCGGCACTCTGGGCCACGGCGCGGGCACCGGGACGGGGCAGGGCTTCGGCTCGGGACAGGGTCGCCTCGGCGGGGCACCGCCCCAAGCCGCCCGAGGTGCGCATGGGAGCGACCCAGGTGAACGGGCGCCTGCCTCGAGGTCATCCAGCGCATCGTGCGCCAGAACTTCGGACGCTTCCGCCTCTGCTACGAGAACGGCCTCCGCAACAACCCCAACCTGCAGGGCAAGGTGGCGGTGCGCTTCGAGATCGACGGCAACGGCGTCGTCGGCCAGGCGGGCAACGCCGGCTCCGACCTGCCCGATGGGGCCGTGGTGACCTGCGTGACACGGGCCTTCTCCGGTCTATCGTTCCCGCCGCCCGAGGGCGGCAAGGTGAGCGTCGTCTACCCGGTGATGTTCTCGCCGGGCGACGGCGCGCCGGAGGGCGCCGACAAGGCCAAGACCATGGCCATGGCGCCGAAGATGCCGGTCATCCTCAGGACCGGCGACGTGGCGCGGGTGCGCATCGCCTGCGGCGGCGCCGCCGACGTGCCCCTCGAGGAGCGCGCGCTGCTCTGGCGCGAGCGTCTCTCCCGCGTCGGCGGCAACGCGGCGGCGGTGGCCTCCGTCTACCGCAGCGCCCTCACCGCCTGCGAGGCGCCGACCTGGCGCGCCCGCGCGCAGCTCCTGTCCATGCTGCTCGACGCCATGCCCAGCGCGACTGGACGGGTCCAGCTCTGGCGCACGATGTTCAAGGACCTCGGCGCCGCCGACTTCCTCTATCGCGGCATGCTGGCGCGCGTGAAGACGCCCGCCGACATGCGCGATCTGTCGGCCGCGCTCGGCCTGCGCACGGTGGAGCCCTCGGTGCTGGACAAGGCGCTGAAGGAGGCAAAGACGCCGGCGGAGCGCGCCGGCAAGCTGCGCGCCCTGGTCGCCGCCTGGCCCGACGACACCCAGCTCGCCTTGCGCCTGCTCGACGCGCTCGAGGACGTCGACGACGCCGGCGGCGCGCGAGCTGGGCGCAAGCTGCGCGCGCGCCGACGCCGACGCGCGCCTGCGCACCGCCATCGGCGAGCTCTACCTCCGCCTCGCCGGCAAGGCCGGCGAGGGGCCGGTGAAGCAGAGCTACCTGGCAGAGGCGCGCCGCGCCTTCGGCGAGATCGTCGAGTTCGCGCCCGACGATCCGGCGGCGCGGCGCCGCCTCGGCGATTCGCTGCGCGCGCACGGGTGGTTCGCCGAGGCCAGCCGCCAGTACGAGACGCTGGCCCGCCTGGCGCCCGACGACGCCAGCGTGGCCTTGCTGCTGGCCGCCGCCGCCGGGGGCGCGGGCTGCTCGAGGAGGCGGTGAAGTGGACGGAGAAGGGCGGCGCCGCCGGCGCGCCCGACGTCGACCAGGGCCCGGCCTCGACGGCGCGGGCGTTCGCCGCGACGTACCTGGCCTGGGGTCGGCTGGCGGCCCGCGAGGGCGGCAAGGCCGACGAGGAGAAGACGCTGGCGGCGCGCGCGGCGCGGGTGCTGTCCGGCGCCTCGCTGGGCGCGGCCAGCAAGCCGCGCGGCGGCGTGCGGGTGGCGCTCACCTGGTCGCATCCCGAGTTCCACCCCACCCTGTGGACCAACGCGCTCGGCGCGCCGATGCCGGCGCCGGAGGGCGACGTGACGCTGGGCATCGCCCAGGCGGTGCTCCCACCGCGCGACGGCCTCGAGCTCGAGGTACGGGTGGAACCCGACGAGGTGGAGCACGCCGCGCGCCTCGGCGCGGTGGCGGTGCTCACCCTGGCCTGGGACGAAGGTGACGACGGGGCGCACATCGTCAAGATGCCGCTGTCCTTCACGGCCGGCGGTCCGGCCAAGATCAAGCTGACCCTCGCCGGCAAGGAGGTGCGCCGTGACTGAGCCTCGCGCTGGAGGGAAGGCTCCCGCGGAGCCTCTGGGTTCCGCGGGCGCTCCGGGCACGCACCTGGAGATCGTGGTCTCGCGCGGCGATCGCTTCGACGTCGCCCAGTGGACACCGGTGTCTGGCGAGGCCTGGCCCGGCGCGGCCGCGGCGCCGGAGGCGAAGCGCGGCCTCGACGGGCCGCGGCTCTTCACGGTGGTGGCCTCGCTGCTGGTCATCATCGGCACGGTGGTCATGGTCAAGACCTGGCGGCCCGGCCTGGCACAGCCGCTGGTCCCGACGGTGGCCGATCTGTCGGCGGTGCACGCCGGCGTCAGCGCCGGCGGGCAGGACGTGCGGCGCCTGACACGCCTTCGCCTCGGCGACATGGTGGAGACGGACGCCGACGGGCGCGCGCGCCTGCGCCTCGACGACGGCACGGTGCTCCTCGTCGACCGCAACACCAGGCTGCGCCTCACCGAGGGCGGCGCGGAGCTGGAGCACGGTCGCCTCTTCGTGCAGGGCGCCGTGGGCGCAAAGACGGCGGTCACTGTCGGGGGCGCCACCGGCGTGGTGAGCGGCGCGCAGGCCGGCGTGGAGCGGAGCAAGGACGGCAAGGCGCGCCTCTATGCCGCCAGCGGCGAGCTCACCGTCCGCACCGGCAACAGCGACAAGTCGGTGCGCACCGGCGAGACGGCGCAGATCAGCGGCGCCGAGGTGACGGTGGCGCCGGAGCGCGCCTTCGACGACTGGACCGGCGGCATGGCTGCGCCATGGGCAGCCAAGGGCGCGCCACGGCGCGCCGTCGGCGAGCTGTGGGGCCGAGGCCAGGCGCCGGGCGACGCCGGCTCGCCGCTGACCATCCGCGCGCACGACGTGCGGGCCACCATCTATCGCGAGGTGGCCGAGACCGAGGTGTCGACCACGTACTTCAACGCCGGCTCGAACGCGGTTGCCGGCGACTACCGCATGGCCATCCCGCCGGGCGCGGTCGTCTCGCGCTTCGCGGTGGGGCAGACGGGGGCGATGCGCGAGGGCAAGGTGGTGCTCGCCGCACGCAGCGGCTCCGCCATCCGCCCGACCCAGGGCATCCTGGAGTGGGCCGGCGACGGCTGGTTGCGCGGTGCGCTGCCGACCATCGCCTCCGGCGCCACGGTGACGGTGGTCGTCTCCTACATCGAGTGGATGACGCCGGCGAAGCAGGAGCACGGGCCAAACCTGCTGGTGCAGTACCGCTACCCGATGGCCGCGGCGCAGGCGCCGCCGCTCATCGGAGAGTTCTCGGCGCGGGTGGACGCCTCGCCCTCGAACCCCGTGTCCATGGCGTCGGGCCTGTGCGGTCGCGCCAGCGGGCAGACGGTGGAGCTGCGCCGTCCGGACTTCCGCCCCACCGCCGACCTGGTGGTCGACGTGGTCATCGAACCCTTCACCGCGCCGGCGCGGGCCTACGTGGCCCCGGCCGCCGACGGGGACGAGGCGGGCGCGATGCTGGTGGTGCGCACCGAGGCGCCGGCCGCGGCGCGCGAGGACGGCGTGACGCTGGCGCTGGTGGTCGACACCTCGTCGAGCATCGAGCCCTCGCTCCTCGACGCCGAGCGCGCCGTGGTCGATGCGGTGCTCGCTGGCCTGGGCACGCGCGACCGCGCGGTGGTGCTGGCCGCCGATCAGATGGTGAGCGCCGTCGGGCCGGCGACCATCGGCCCGGTCGACGATGCGCGCCGCAAGGCGGTCAGCGAGGCGCTGGGCCGGCTCTCGCCCGGGGCGCGACGGACCTCGGCCGCGCCCTGGAGGCCGCGGCGGACGCTCTGCCCGCCGATGCGCCCGCGGCGCTGGTGGTCTACGTCGGCGACGGCTGGCCGACGCTCGGCGACGGCAGCGTGGACGCCATCCACGCGCGCCTGGCGCGACGCAGCGGCGGCGCCCCGCGCCTGGGCGCGGTGGCGGTGGGCCCGCTCGCCAACCGCTACATGCTGACGGCGCTGGTGCGCGGCGGCGGGCCGCTGCTGGAGATCGCCGACACCAGCGACGCGGCACAGACCGCGGTGACGCTGGTCTCCGAGGCGCGACGCCGACCGTGGCCAGCGTCGAGGTCGACCTCGGCCCCGAGGTGGAGCGCGTCTACCCGCGCAGCGAGCGCGCCGCGCTCGCCGGCGAGACCGTGACCACGGTGGGCCGCGCGCGCGGCGCCCTGCCGCGCGAGGTCACGCTGCGCTGGCGCGACAAGAGCGGCCGGCGCGAGCAGCGCCTGCCGCTCTCGGCCGAGCGCACCGTCTTTCCGGCCGACGTGGCGCGGCGCTGGGCGGCGGCGCGCGTCGAGGAGGTGGTGCTCTCGGGCAAGGGACGCGAGGCGGCGACCGACGTCGCCCTGCGCGCCGGCCTGCTCACTCCGTGGACCGGCTGGGTCCTGGAGCAGGACGTCTACCTCCCGACGCCCCTGGCGACACGCATCCTCGACCTGTCCTCGGGCGCCGAGGCCAGCTTCGCGTCGGTCTTCGCCACGCCGCGCAGCGGGCGCGGTGCGCTGGCCGACGTGCCGCGAGGGATCGAGCAGCCGGAGACGGACAGCGAGGAGGCCTTCCAGTCAGCGCTCTCTGCTGCCGCCGAGCAGGTCATCGAGCGCGCGGCGCCCGCCATCCGCGCCTGCCGCGACTCGCGCGCCGCGCTGCGGCCGGAGCTGGCCGGCGCCCTGGACGTCAAGGTGGAGATCGACGGCGGCGGCCGCGCGCAGAAGACGTCATCGCACGGCATCACCGCCACCGCCGAGGACGCCGCGCTCAACCGCTGCGTGGAGGTGGTGCTCGCCGGGCTGTCGTACCCGGAGAGCGGCCTGACGGTGACGGTGATCGTGCAGCGCACGATGCAGCTGCCGCCGCCGCGCAGCACGCTGCGCGGCCGCAAGTGCTCGGCGACGTCCACCCTGCCCTTGCCGCTTCGCCGCGGCGTCTGGCGCGAGCGCCTGGAGGCCACGCCACCCTGGACCATGTACCTCGAGGCCAAGGCGAGCTGCGAGCTGCCGGCGTGGACCGATCGACGCTCGATGCTGGAGCTGGTGCTCGGCCACGTCGAGGACGGGCTGCGCCGCGTGGAGGTGGCGCGCCAGCTCGATGCCGCCGGCGAGGGCGACGCCGCCGCGCTGCTGCGGCGCGAGGCGGTGCGCCGCGCCGCGACGCCGGACGAGCTGCGCGCCATCCAGGTAGCGCTGGTGGGGGACGAGCACTATCCGCTCGGCACCTTCAAGAAGCGCTACCGCGCCGAGAAGGACGACGCCGGTCGGCTGGCGGTGGTGCGGCGCTTCCTGGGCATCGCCCCGCACGACGCCTACCTGCGTCGGCGGCTGCTCGCCCTGCTCGAGGCCACCGGCAAGAAGCCCGAGCTGGTGGAGGAGACGCGGCGCATCCGCCTCGATCCCTTCGCCGACGCCGGACTGCTCGCCGACGCCGCCTCGGCGCTGCGCCGCAGCGGCGACGACGCCGAGGCGCAGCGAACCTTCGGGGAGCTCACCGAGCGCGCGCCGGACGATCCGTGGGCGCGCGCCTTCCTCGGCGACCGCCTGCGCAACGAGGGGCTGTTCGCGCTCGCCGCGCAGGCCTACACGGTGCTCGAGGAGCTGGTGCCCGACGACCCCGCCGCGGTGGTCCGCCTGGCCTTGGCCCACGCCGGTGCCGGTCGCCTGGACATCGCCCATCGCATGCTGGGGCGCGTGGCACGGACCGGCGGGCGCGCCGGCGACGGTCTGCTGGGGGAGCTGGCAGGGCGCCTCGACGCGGTGCGGCTCGCCGTGGCGCGCGGCCGGCAGGGCGTGAGCGCCGACGATGCCGAACGCCTGGCGCGCTTCGCCGCCGAGCTGCCGTCGCCTGCCGGCGCCACCACCATCCTGGTGCGCGCGCCGGCCGGCGCCTTGCCGGTGGAGGCGACGCTGGTGCGCGGGCCGCGCGATGCGCGCGAGGAGCGCAGACCCGAGGTCGCCGCCGAGGGGATCGGCCTCTACGCGCTGCGCCTCGATCCGGGCGACGGCGGCGACGTGGTGCTGAAGCTGAAGCGCCGCGACGAGCTGGCGCCGTCGGCGCCGACCAAGCTGCGCCTCGACGCGCTGGTGCCGGACGGCCCGGGCAAGCCGCCGCGGCTGGCGACACGCGAGGTGGAGCTGCCCATCGACGGCAAGCTCGTCGAGGTGCGCTTCGACGGAGGCAGCTGGCAGTAGCGCCCGCGCCGGAGTCGGGCTCCGTGTCGATGCAGGGTCACGGCGAGCCGGCGCTGGGCTGGCTGCGGCGCGCCGCCGACGCGCCCGGGATGCGCGTGGCGCTCCCGGGCGCACTGGCGCAGCGACAGACATCGAACCCGACGGGTCCCAACTACAGCAACTGGTTCGCGCGCGAGACGATGACTGCGCAGGCGCCGGCTGCGTCCGCAGCGTCCACGTCCCAGTCCGGCGCGCCGAAGGCGCCGTCGATGCGCACCATCCGGAAGCGCGACGCCTCCGGGTCTACGTCGAACAGAGGCAAGCTCTTGATGCCGCTGGAGACGCCGATCGGACCGGGGCCGATCCAGATGTCGGCGCCGACCAGGTTGTAGGCGATGGGCGTGGCCACCTTGCCGGCGAGCTCGCAGGAGCTCACCGCCTCGCCGTCGAGCACCGGTGCGACCTCGATGTCCATGAAGGCCTTGCCCTGCAGGGAGACGCCGGTGCTGGCCGGATCGTCGGCGTTGCAGGCCGACGGCTCCTCGCCCTTCACGTACCCGCAGACGTGCACGGTGACGCCCGGGTAACCGTCGCCGTCGTCGTCGCGCAGCGCGGCGCAGTCGCTGACGCACGTCTCCTCGCAGGCGTTGGTCCGTCCGATGTCGTCGCCGTTGCAGGCGCTGTCACCCACGTCCCAGGCCGGCATCTCGGCGCCCGACTTGGTGGAGCCCACCGTCATCTTCAGCCCCTGCACGGTGAGCGAGGCGCCGGGCGCGCTGCCGCCGAGCGCCGCGGTGGCCGGTGAGCTCGGGACCGAAGGTAGCCCGGCGAGCAGCGCCGGCGGGGCGATGATCTCGGTGGAGACCAGGTTCTGGTCGCCCACGGCGCAGTCGCCGACCTTGGCCTTGACGATGGGCAGCGACAGGTCGCACAGCGCCGCGGTGACCTCGGGCAGCTGGGTGGGATCGGTCGGGTCCTCGACCATGTGCACCATGAGCAGGAGCTCCGCGTCACCGTGCTGCTCCTCCGGGCACAGGGAGACGGCGCCGTCGGGCGAGCCCTCCAGCTGGACCTTCAGGCGCGCGATCGCCGCCCAGGTGCCGCCGAGGGAGAGCGTCGCCGGTGCGCCGTCGCAGGGCACGGGGTCGCTGCCGCCGCCTGCGCCGCCGGAGCTCGACGCGCCGCCGCTGGCCCCGCTGGCCCCGCTGCCGCCTGCCCCCGCTGGCTCGTCGCTACCGCAGCCAACGAGACAGATGCCGCTGAGGAGGAGAAGGAGGAGCGCCCTGACCTTCGCTGCACGCATTCGACGACCTCCCACGTTTTCTGTCTGCTCGGCGTGGAGCCAGGGATGGCGCTCTCTCCCAGCGGGGCGGGAGAAGGACGCGAGGTCAATCATAGCGCTCGACGTGGACCTGCTTGCGCGGAACGCCGAGCTCACCCTGCGCCAGCTCCTTCACCGCCTGCACCATGCGCTGCAGCCCGCAGATGTAGAGGTCTGCATGCGCCGGGTGCGCGTGCTCGGCCAGGGCGCGGTAGAGCTCGGGCAGATGCGCCTGGACATAGCCCCGGCGCCCCTGCCAGGCATCCGAAGGCTGCGAGAGGGTGATCACGTATCGACAGCGCGGGTCCTCGCGCACCATCGCCTCCAGCTCGTCGCGGTAGAGCACGTCCTCTTCCTTGCGCGCTCCGAAGAGCACCCACAGGGGCGGCGAGGCTCCGTCAGGAGACCTCGCTCCTGCCGAGGATCGCGACGCACGCGAGGCGCGGATCATGCTCCGCAGCGGGGTGATGCCGGTGCCGGTGGCCACGAAGAGCGACGGGGTGACATCCGCCGCCGGGCGGGTGAACAGGCCGTAGGGTCCGATGGCCGCGAGCCGCGCGCCATGCTCCAGCTCGTGGAGCCAGATGGAGCCGGGGCCGCCGGTGCCGCGCGTCACCGCCACCTCGAACCGCGGCGAGCCGGTCGGCTCGGAGGCGATGGAGTACGCGCGCTTGAGCTGGCCGTCGGGCAGGTCGAGGAGCAGGTTCAGCCACTGCCCGGGCTCGTACAGGAACGGCTTGCCGTCCGACCGCTCGAGGACCATCTCGCGCACCGCCGGAGCGATCATGCGCGAGGCGACGAGGGTGACATCGAATGTCTCCGGCGGCGTGGGCATCGGCGGCGAAAGGCTACCACAATGTGGTCACTCCGGCGGCGCGCCAACCTCGTCGCAACGGCCGCGGCTGGAGTAGAATCCAAGGTCTCGAACCAAGAGCGACCGGAACACCGGTCGACGCGCCGCGTCCGGGCCGCGTCCGGTACCATCGATCGCGGCGGCGCGCGTGTGGAGGGCGGCTTTGCGGATCCTGATCGCGGCGCACGACGTGGAGGCGGGGCTGGAGCTGGTGGCAGCTCTGGAGGACGCCGGCCATCGCGTCGAGCACGTCTTCGATCTCGAGGAGGCCCTGCTGTCGGCCGCCATCTCCTGGCCGGCCGCGCTGGTCGTCGACGTGGGCGACGGATCCATCGACGTCGCCCTGCTGCGCCGCTGGACCGAGGGCCACCGCACGCCGCTGGTGCTCACCGGCAGGAGCGGCGTCTTGCTCGACGGCGGGCGCGGCACCGGCACCACCACCGCACCCCAGGGCCTGGAGCTCGAGATCGATCCGCAGGACACACGGAGCGACGAGGTGGAGCCGCCAGCCTCGGCCAGGAGCGAGGTCTCCTGCGGAGCCTCGCGCCGTCAGGCCGGGATGCCGCGTGACCTCGGGCGCCTGGCGCGCCAGCTCGGGGCGGTGGCCTTCGAGCGTGGCGAGGCGACGGGCTGGCAGGCCGAGCTGGTGGATGTCGTGCAGACGGCGGCGCGGCGACCGGAGAGCGTGCACGTCGCCGACGAGGACACCACCGATCCGACGCCGACCCTGCGCCGCCGTTCGGGGACGATGGTGCTCCCGCGCGTCATCCTGGTGGCGGCGCGTGGCGACAACCCGTCCACGGTCATCGCAGCCCTGGTGCGCAGCTCGCTGGGCACGCGCTGCCTCATCGCGCGCGACGCCGCCGGGGCGCTCTCCAGCCTGCGCGACGACAGCCGCGTCGAGGTGGTGCTGCTCGACCGGCGCCTGCTCGTCGAGCCCGAGGGGCGCGATCTGTCGGCCATGCTCGCCGCGCGCGCCATCGAGGTGGTGCCCCTGCGCCTCGTCGGTGGAGACGAGGACGACGCCGCGCGCGGACGCCCGGCCGGGGCGCCCAACCCACCGGGGCGCGCGGCGGTGCCCCGCGGGCGCCCGCGCCTCGGCTGACCGAGGCTCGCCGCAGCGACGGAGCCCATGTGCGTGGGCCTGCGCGTGGCCGCTAGAAGCCGCAAGCGGCAACGCAAAATCGAGCCCCGGGGGGAACCGCCCGGCCGCGGGCGGCGTAGCTCGGTGCTACCCTGTGGCTGCTTTGCGTACGCCCCCGCGCCTTCCGGCTGCGCGGCGTCCTCCCGGTCGTCGCCGCATGCTGTCCCCCGCCGCCGGCGCACGCCTGGCGCTCGCCCTCCTGGTGGCCGCCTCGTGCTCGACCGGTGAGGAGGTGGCCGAGCTCGGCGCCGGCTCGACCTGCTCGCTGGCCAGCGACTGCGCGGCGCCGCTGGTGTGCGTCTTCACGCGCTGCCACCAGGAGTGCTCCGACACGCGCGACTGCCCGTCCGAGCAGCGCTGCGTGATCGTCGACAAGCCGCGCGCCGTCTGCCAGCTCGCGGTGGAGCGCGACTGCGATTTCAGCAGCGACTGCCCGCAGCCGCTGGTGTGCGCCGTCGACGGCCAGTGCCGCGCGCAGTGTCATGCGCAGACGGACTGTCTCGCCGGCCAGGCGTGCGCCTCGGGGACGTGCGCCGACGCCGACGAGCTCGTGGAAGGCCGTCTGCCAGTCGACGACCCGGAGCCTGGCACGCCGTGCGCGTTCGATTCCGACTGCCCGGAGGAGATGCATTGCAAGAAGGCGCAGTGCGTCTTCGACTGCCTGACCAGCGCCGACTGCCCCGCCGGCGGCGCGTGCCTCGGCAACCGCTGCGTCGTCTCCGACGGCGGCGTGCCCTGTGTCCCCGGCGAGCAGCCGCACTGCACCTGCGACGACGGCGCCGATGGGGTGAAGGTCTGCGGAGACGACTTCCAGTTCAGCGCCTGCATCTGCCCCGGCAAGCCGAGCGGCTCGGGTGGCACCGGGGGCGCGCTCGCCGCCAGCGGCAGCGGCGCGGGCGGCGCACCGGCAAGCAGCAGCGGAAACGGCGGCGCACCGGCGAGCAGCAGCGGCAACGGCGGCGGGCCGGCCACCAGCAGCAGCAACGCCGCCAGCACCGGCAACGGCGGTGGCCCCGCGTCCTCGTCCAGCAACATCGCCACCACCGGCAACGCCGGCGGCGGCCCCGCGTCCTCGTCCAGCAACGTCGCCACCACGGGCAACGGCGGTGGCTTCGCGAGCAGCGGCACCCTCTTCGATGCCACCGCCGACATCGACATCGCCAGGAACGGGACGAAGGCGACGCAGTGGATCGGCGCCCCGGGCGGCGCGCTGACGCGGAGCACCGCGCTGCCCGGCGTTGGTGATGCGGTGCTCGGCGCCGACGCCTTCGGGGCCATGCTGGCCGCGGCGCCGTCCAGCGCGCCGTGGGCCGGGCGCGGCGCCGGTGGCGACGAGCACGCCGTGCTCCTGTTCGATCTGCTCGGCGGCGAGGTCACGCACCTGCCGGCGAACAGCCTGCGCGACGCGAGCGCGCCGCTTCCCGGCGTGGTGTCCCTCGCTGCCATGGCGCAGGGCGGCCCGGCCTGGGTGGCGCTCACCGGCGCCGCGCCGCCATGGCTGGCGCCCGGCGGGGGCTGGCAGTGCGCGCTCGCGCGACCGGGTGCCGGCGCGTTCGTGGTCGCGGTGGCGCGCCCGCGCGGCGTGCCCGTGTGGCGTGCGGCGCTCGACGGCGAGCAGGTGGCCCCCGCTGCCGTGGCCATGGACGACGACGGCGGCGCGGTGGTGGTCGGAAGCTTCAGCGGAACGCTGCGCATCGGTCGTCGTGCGCTGCGCACCGGTGGCGACGGCGCCGGCTTCGCGGCCCGCTTCGCACACGACGGCGCGCTGGTCTGGCTGCTGCGCCTCGGGGATGGCGAGCGCGTCACCCCGCGCGCGCTGGCGCTGGGCAAGGACTCTGCCGGTCGCCTCGACGGCACGGCGTGGATCGGCGGCGCCACCGCGTCGGCCCCGACCGACGCCGCGGAGGCGACGCTCCTGCACCTCGATGCGCGCGGCTCGGTCATGCGCTCCGCGCGCTGGGGCGACACCGAGGCGCAGGAGGTCATGGCCGTCTCCGTCGGCGCCGACGGCGCTGTTGCCATCGGCGGCCACACGGCCGGTCCGCTCGACCTCGGCGCCGGTCGCATGGTGCCGGCGAGCGGCGGCGACGCGTTCGTGGCCACGCTGTCGCGCGACGGCTCCCTGCGCTACGCCCGCCTCCTCGGCGAGCCGCACGGCGACGCCAGCGCCCTGGCCTTCGACGCGGCCGGCGACCTGCTCGTCGCCGGCGCCAGCGACGGCGACGCGCTGGTCCTCAAGCTCGACCGCAACGGCGTCCTCCGCTGGCTACGCACCTTCGGCGACGACGTGGAGCAGCGCGCCACCAGCATCGTCGCCGGCGAGGGCGACGCGGTGATGGTGACCGTCGTCACCGAGGGCGAGGGCCTGGACGTCGGCCTCGGCGTCCAGCCCGGCCGCGCCCTCCTGCTGACCCTCACGCCCTGACCACAACGCCCCCGACGGGTCGCTGGGCCCACGTGGACGTGAACGTGAACGTGAACGATCTCGACCATCCGGAGACCGCCACGCCCGGATCGGATCGCGACGCAACTATCCGAGTTGCAACCGGCCGATCGCCGGGAGGTCACGAGTTCTCGTTCACGTTCACGTGTCAGATCACGACGTCGCTAGCCGGATGCAACCTGCCGATCGCCAAAGGTCGCGATCGTTCACGGGCATGTGTTCACAGGCACCCCTCGCAAGCCCCGAACTTCGACCCGTCATCCACGCAGATCTGCTCCCCGTTGCCGACCTCGCCGTCGGGCAGCGTGCATGCGCAGACCCGCTGCTCACCCGGCAGGCAGTACACGACGCCCGCGTCCGGATAGTCGCAGCGCCGGTCGGCGTTGCAGGTGCCGAAGGCGTCGCAGTCGGCGCTGGTGATGCACTCCCAGTTGCACAGCCCATCACGGCAGACGAGGCCGCTCGGACACTCGGAGGTGTAGGCGCACGGCTGACCGGTGGCCTGGGCGTCGTTCACCGGCCGCAGCCCGCCGTCGACGAGCTCCTCCTCTGCGGCGCAGGTGCCGCTGGTGCAGACCTGCCCGGGGACGCAGTCGCGATCGGCGGCGCACTGGTCCCGGCACTGGCCGTCGATGGCGCAGACCTGCTCCCCCGAGCACTCGCTGTTGTACGAGCATGCCCGCTCGTCCTCGAGCTGGCAGACGCGGAAGGGGCGGTCGGCGATGATGCAGCGCTGTCCCGCCGCGCAGTCGCGCGACTCCTCGCACTCGGTGTGGCAGCGCCGGAAGGCGCAGACCAGCGGCTCGCTGCAGTCGGTGTTGATGAGGCAGCCCTCGCCCACGGCGGCCACCTCGGGCGGATCGTCGCCGTCGCATGCCGGGAGCGCGAACGGCGCCGCCGCCGCACCGAGCGCCAGCGCGACCGCCCCGAAGAACCCCGGTCCCCTCCTCCGACCTGCCCTGCTGCGCATCGCCATCTCCCTCGTCAGAAGCTCCCGGAAAGCCCGACCATGCCCTGCCCCGGCCCGAGCACCGCCCACGGTCGGGCGCGTGGCGAGGCGATGAGCTCGTCGGAGGGCTCGCGGTCGTAGCGACCGGGATCGTCCCCGACGAGCAGCACCACCACCCCGGCGGCGAGCACCGCGCCCCCGGCGGCGATCCCGACCCAGCCCAAGACGTCGCGATCGTAGACCTCGGCCTGCCGCGCGAGCACCTCGTCGCGTCGCTGCTTGCATATGCTGCCGTCGAAGCCGAGCGAGTCCTCGTTGCACGCGCCGCCGGGGTCGGTGGTGCTCTGGTTGTAGGCCGCCACCTCGCCGTCGGAGTCGCTCTTCTTGCCGCCGTTGTAGCCGAGGTACGCGGCCCCGCCCGCGGCCAGCGCAGCGCCGGCCCCGACGCCGATCCAGCCCAGGGTGCGCCAGGTGCGCGCGCTCGAGGTGTACGAGGCGCGCGTTTCCGCCGTCGGCTCGAGCTCGACGCGCAGCGTGGTCAGGCGGCGTGGTGACACATCCACATCACGCTCCACCGTGAAGAAGCCGGCGCGCTCGATGCGGAGGCGGTGCGCGCCGGGCGGCAGCGCCAGCGCGCCGAGGTAGGCGCCGCGTGCGCGCCCGTCGACGGTGACCACCGCGTCGGGCTCGGTGATGTCCAGAGCGAGCTGCGCGCCCCCTGCCCGCACCGCGGCCACGTCCTCCTCGGGCTCGAGCGAGACCTCGGCGTTTTCGCCCTCGCCCACGGACAGCTCGGTGCGTGCCGCCTGGTAGCCGGGGCGTCGCAGCTCGATCTTTCGCTGCCCGGGCATGAGCGCGATGGGACCGGGCAGCGGCGTGACCGCCACCGGATCCCCATCGACCAGGAGCTGCGCTCCGGGGAGGCGCGTCTTGACGGTGAGCAAGCCGAGCCGGCGGTCGGTGGCCACCAGCTCGAAGCGCACCTCGGTCCGTGTGCCCGCCGGCGTGTCGACCTCCTTGCGCGAGGGCACGTACCCGGACAGGACCACGCCCACGCGGTGCGGACCCGCCTTGATTCGCAGCGGCGCAGCCAGCGGCGCCTTGGCCACCTCGGCGCCGTCGATCTCGATGCGCGCGCCCTCGACGGTGCTGACGATGCTCAGCTCCGCCACGCGTGCCGCCTGCTCCGCGCGCACCGCGCGCGCCTGGGCCACGCGCTCCGCGGACAGCGAGCCCGGGGCATCGAGCACCTTCTGCAGCGTGTCCACCGCCTCCACCGGGCGCCCCAGCGCGGCGTAGGTGAGGCCGAGGTTGTAGAGGACGACGGAATAGGGCGTCAGCTGGTACGCGCGCTGGAACTCGGCCAGCGCACCCCCGAAGTCCTTCTGCGCGAACAGATCGACACCGCGCTCGTAGCGCTCGCGGCCCTCGCTCTGCGGCGAGCCGGCTGGTTGCGCGGCCACGTTGGCAGCCGCGGTCATCATCGACAGCGCCAGCGCGGCCGGCAGGGGCCACGACCGGCGAGGGGCGACCCTGGTCACGGCTTGAACTCCCCCTTGGTCGCGATCCCGGGCGAAGCCGCCGGCGCCGCGCCGGTCGGCCGCGGCCCGGCCCCCGGCTTGGGGGTGGCCCGCGAGGTCGGTGCGGCGATCGCCGAGCTCGACGCGGCGGACGCGCTCGCTCCTGCCGGGGCCACGACCGCGCTCGCGCTCGGGCCGGCGCCCGGCAGCGGAGCCACCTCCGGGCGCGGCGCGCTGACCTCCGTCGGCACGATGGGCGGCTCGGGGAGCGCGGCTTGCGCGCTGGGCGCACCCGCAGCGGCCGTCTCCGACGTGCCGACGACGCGCACGGCGATGACGCCGCCCACGAGCATCGCCGCAAGCGCGCCGGCGATCACCAGCTTGGTGGTGCTGGGGCGCGGCTCCCGGCGGAGGGAACGTCGCCGCTCACCCCGGCCGATGCCAGGGTCCCGGCGCGCAGGGCCGCGATGCCGCCTGCGACCCGGCCGCGGCGGCGCGCTGCCGGCCTCGGGCAGCGTCGGAGCGACGGCGGGCCTCGCCCGCGGTGGGCCACCGGACCGTCCTCGGCGATGCTGGCCGACGCGTCGATGGCCCCGGCGTCACCGCGACCGCCCCCGGCGTCACCGCGGTGGCCCCCGGCGTCACCGCGACGGCTGCCGGCGTCTCGACGCGAGCCGGCCGGCGCGGCGCCACCTGCGTCCTGGCCAGCGAGGCCGGCGAGCCCTTGGCCTGCGACGCGTCCAGCTTGAGCGCCGCCAGCTCGAGCCCGAGCGCGCGCGCCGTGGGGATGCGCTCGTCGCGATCGCGGGCCATCGCCCGATCGATGATCTCGGTAAGGCCGACAGGCAGACCCGGGCGCAGCTCGAGCATGGAAGGCCGGGGCGCGCCCTCCAGCACCTTGGCGATGAGCGTGGGCAGCTCCTCGCTGGGATAGGGGTGCATCCCCACCGCGCACTCGTAGAGGATCACGCCGAGCGCATATACGTCGGAGCGGCCATCCAGATCGGCGACGCCGCGCAGATGCTCGGGCGACATGTAGAGCGGTGTGCCCATCGTGCCTCCACCGACCGTGCCGCGATCGAGCGGCGAGCGCGGGAGGAACTTGGAGATGCCGAAGTCGAGCAGCTTGAGGAACGGGCCTCCATCGCGCTCGACGACGAAGAAGTTCTCCGGCTTCAGATCGCGGTGGACGATGCCCGCGTCGTGCGCAGCCTGCACGCCTTCGCAGGCCTGCTTCATGATCTCCACCAGCTCGCCGAGCGGCATGACGCCCTTGTCGGCGAGCTCGTCGGCGAGGTTGCGACCATCGAGGAGCTCCATCACCAGATACGGCTCACCGCTGGCGAGCCTGCCGGCGTCGAAGGTCTCGACGATGTGCGGGTTGCCGATGCGGCCGGCGGCGGAGGCCTCGCGGAGAAAGCGCTCCACGGCGTCGGCGCGCTGCGCCCACTCCGCATGGAGGAGCTTCAGCGCGCGCCGGTGCAAGGTGACCTCGTGCACGATCTCGTAGACCGCGCCCATGCCACCCTGCCCCAGGCGGCGCACGATGCGGAACCGATCCGCAACGAGGTCGCCCGGCAAGAGCCCCTGCCCGACCATGAACGCCTGGAGCGTACGCGCTGGAAAGAGGCGCGTCGACCTCCCGGCAAACCCCGCCGGCAACGCGGACCTTCTGGGCTACGCTGCCAGCGATGCGCGCCGCCCTCGCCGCCACCCTCGCGGTGCTGATGTGCGCTGCGCCGCGCGCCGCGTCGGCCCAGCCCACCTCGGACGCCTCGCCGGAGGAGCGGCAGGCTGCGCGCGCCCTGGCCGACAAGGGGCTGGAGCTCTACGAGGCCGGGCGGTGGGCGGAGGCGCTGGATCGCTTCCAGCGCGCCGAGACGGTGTTGCACGCCCCGACCCATCTCCTCTCCATGGCGCGCGCCGAGGCGCGCCTCGGCCGGCTGCTGGCGGCCCGAAAGCTCTACCAGCGCGCGGCCGCCGAGAAGCTGCCCGGCGCGCCGAAGGCCTTCCTGCAGGCGCGCGGAGAGGCCGAGGCCGAGCTGTCGCTGCTGGTGAAGGACATCCCACGCTGCGCGTGGAGGCGCGGCACGCCGGCGGGCGCCCGGTGACGGTGGAGGTCGACGGCGCCGCGGCGGACGACGCGCCGCTGGCGCTCGATCCCGGCACGCACACCGTGGTCGCGCGCGCCGCGGACGAGACACCGACCCAGCGCACCGTCGAGCTGGCGCGCGGCGCGCGCGAGCGCATCGAGATCGTCCTCGGCGCTCGGGCGCAGGCGCCGGTGCCGGCGCCGGTGAACGAGGCTGCGCCGGCGCCGAGCAACGCCTCCAATCCGCTGCTCGTGCCGGCCCTGGTCGCCTTCGGCGCAGCCGGCGTGGGCGCAGCACTGGGCGTGGGCTTCGGGGTGGCGGCCGCCGGCGAGGCCGACGAGCTGGACCACCTCTGCCCGCAGAACCCCTGCTCGTCGGAGCACCGCGGCGTCTACGACTCGGCCCAGCAGCTGGCCACCGCGTCCACCGTCTCGTTCGTGGTCGCCGGCGTGGCCGCGGCGGGCGGCGTCGCGCTGTACTTCGTGGGCGCGCGCCACCGCGCCGACGAGCGCGCCGCGCCCGCGCGCACCCGCCCGAGCTCACTGGCCTGGGCGGCACCGCTGCCCGGCGGCGCCGCGCTGGGCGCGAGGGCGATGTGGTGAGGCGCGCGCCCGAGGCCATCGGTCTTGTCGCGCTGCTGTTCGCGGCCGGCGCGTGCGGCGCCATCCTGGGCCTCGACGACGTCGACTTCGACGACGACGACGCTGCCGTGCTGTCCCACTGCGACAACGAGCTGCTGGACGCCGACGAGAGCGCCGTGGACTGCGGCGGCAGCTGCGCGGGGTGTGGCGAGGGCGAGACCTGCCGGCAGGACTCGGATTGCCTCGGCGGCGCGTGCGACGAGGTCTGCGGCGCGAGCTGCAGCGACGGCGCCAGGAACGGCGACGAGGACGGCGTCGACTGCGGCGGCACCTGCCCGCTCTGCCCAGGCGTCGAGGATTGCAGCGAGCCCGGCGACGAGGACGGAAACCTCCTCGCCGACTGCGCGGACCCCGTGTGCTGGGACAGCCAGTGCGTGCCCATCCCCGACGGCTGGCTCGGCCCGGTGACGCTGGTCCAGGCTCGCGCCGCGCCCGGCTGTCCCGCCGACTGGGAGATCCCGTTCGGTGAAGGGTTCACCGGTTTGTCGGCGCAGGCCGCGGGGTGCGAGGCCTGCACCTGCGGCCTGCCGCTCGGCGGCAGCTGCGACGACGTGCTGGTCGAGCTCTTCGGCGGCGGGGCGTGCAACGGTGCGCCGAAGTCCGTCGTCGTCGCCGGCGCGCTGTGCGAGGAGCTCGACCAGACCGGCGTCGACTCCATCCGCGTCCCGCTGGTCATGGGCACGCCCGGACCTTGCCCGCCGGCCGGCGGCAAGCTGAACGCACCCCCGCCCGAGTGGACCGGCGCGGTGCGTGTGTGCATGGGCACGGCACTCGGCGAGTGCGGGGCCGGCCCCTGCACACCGTCGCCGCCCGACGGCGCGCCGGTGTGCGTGACGCAGACCGGCGACCACCCGTGCCCGGAGACGTGGAGCGACCGGCGACCGCTCTACCAGCCTGGCGGCGAGCTCGACACCCGCAGCTGCTCGCCCTGCGCGTGCTCGGCGGCGATGGACGGCCCGTGCAGCGCGGAGGTCTCGCTCTACATGTCCTTCCAGTGCGCGTTCCCGAGCGACAAGGTGCAGTCCGACGGACTCTGCATGAACACCAGCTCGTTCGGCCTCGACGCGGTGAGCCTGTCGAAGATCAGCCCGCCAACCGGCACCTGCGCGGCTGCCGGCGGCGACCCGATGGGCGCGGTGGTGCCGGGCGAAGCGGAGGCCACCGTGTGCTGTCTGCCGCCTCGCGCGACGCCGCCCTGATTGCCGCGGTCACCGCGGACCCGGCCGCAGGGGCGGGCGACGATGGTAGGATGCGCGGGTGGGCATCACCGGGAGGGCCGCACGCCGGTGGGGGACGTGAGCCCGGCCGACGACTTCGTGCACCCGTCACAGGGGGCGATCGTGTGCGGGCGCTATGCGCTCGAGCACCTGCTGGCGCGCGGCGGCATGGGGGCGGTCTGGCGCGCCTCGGACCTGGTGCTGGAGCGGCCGGTGGCGGTGAAGTTCATGGACCCGCGCTCGGCCGAGTCGCCGGACTGGCGTGCCCGCTTCGAGCGCGAGGCCAAGGCGGCGGCGCGCCTGCGCACCCCGCACGTGGTGCAGGTCTTCGATCACGGCGTCGAGGGTGGCGCCCCGTTCATCATCATGGAGCTGCTCGAGGGCGAGGACCTCGGCCGCCGCCTGCGCCGCCTGCGCAAGCTCGGCGTGCGCGCGACGGCGACCATCGTCGCCCAGGCGGCGCGGGCGCTGCGCCGCGCGCACGAGGAGGGAATCCTCCACCGCGACCTCAAGCCGCAGAACGTCTTCCTGGCGCGCTCCGACGACGAGGAGGTGGTCAAGCTGCTCGACTTCGGGGTGGCGAAGATCCTCGGCGGTCGCAGCGCCTCGCTCGGCGCCGCCACCCAGACCCCCCCCAGCGGCACGGTGCTTCGGCCGCGGGGCCGGGGGGCCTCTGTGCGCGCAGCCGGCGAGGCGCGCGCGACGCGGTCCGAGCGCAGCGGCCGCATCTCCGGGCCGCCCGCGCAGGGCGGCCAGCAAGACGCCGAGGACGGCGACGAGCGCGAGGAGAGCGACTTCACGCGCACGGGAGCTGCTCGGCTCACCGCAGTACATGAGCCCCGAGCAGGCGCGTGGCCTGCGCGACATCGACGCGCGCAGCGACCTCTGGTCGCTCTCGGTCATCGCCTATCGCGCGCTGACCGGACGCCAGCCCTTCGTCGGCCAGGGTGTGGGCGACGTCATCTACCGCATCTGCTCCGAGCCTATTGTCGCCCCATCGGCGCTCGCCCCGGAGCTGCCGCCGGCCATCGACGCCTTCTTCGAGCGGGCGCTGGCGCGCGAGCCGGCGCAGCGCTTCCAGAGCGCCATCGAGCTGGCCGCGGCCTTCGCGGTGGCGGCTGCGGAGCCGCTGCGACCGCCGGCGTCGGTGCCCTCGCTCGCGCCGGATCTACGGGCCGAGCCACCGTTCGAGGCGGGCTCGCCCTCCGACCCCTCGGCGAGCACGCCCGCGCCCGGCTCGCTGGGCACGCCCTCCGGACTGCGAGCGCACGGCGCGCAGCTGCTGACGCCGATGCCGCCGAGCGCGGTGACCTTCGCGCCGGCCGGCGAAGGAGCGCGTGCGGCGCCGGCCACACGACGCCTGCTGGCCGCGGCCATCGGCGCCTTCACCGCCATCGTCGCCCTCGGCGTCGTCGGCCTGCGCCTGCGCGACGCGCCGGTCGTGCCGCGGCACCGCCGGCCATCGAAGCAACGGCGCCGCCGCCGACCGCCGCCGCGGCGCCGCCCGAGGTGCAGCCGGCGACGACCGCCGCCGCGGCTGTCCTCCGACCCCGACCATCGAGGCCGCAGGCAGCGCCAACGCGCCTGGCGTGGCGGCACCGGCGTCGCCCGCGGCTGCCTCCGCCGGCGCGCGACCGCTGGGCCCGTCGGGCAAGAAGAAGACGGACTGGGGCTACTGAGGCCACGCCCTCCGCGGCCCGCGGCGCTCGCTGGCTATACTCGCGCGCCATGAGCGACGCGCCCTCGGCGACGATGCCCCACGGGCTCGGAAGAACCGCCCTGTACACCGCCGAGGTGTGGCGCTGGGGCGGCCTGGCCAACGCCGACCTGCTGGCCAACGAGGACACGCGGCGCGTCTTCGACGCCGTGAGCTTCTCGCTCCAGGTCGCGCGCCCCTTCCAGAGCGATCCGCGCTCGCTGCCGCACGCTCTTTTGCACCGGCACACCTTCATCGATCGCCTGCTGCGCGACTCCGGGGCGCGCCAGGTGATCGAGCTCGCCGCCGGCCTCTCGCGACGCGGCCTGACCTTCAGCGCCGATCCGGCGATGCGATACACGGAGGTCGATCTGGGCGGCATGGTTGCCTACAAGACGGCGCTGCTCCGGAGCACCGCGCGCGGGCGGGAGGCGCTGTCGCGGGAGCGCTTCCAGCTCGTCGCCGGCGATGCGCTGGAGGTCGACCTCCAGGCTCATCGCGACCCCGCGCAGCCCCTCTTCGTCATCGCCGAGGGCCTGCTCATGTACCTCTCCGCCGACAAGCAGGAGGTCCTGATGCGCCGCGTCCGCGACGCGCTCGCGCCGGCCGGCGGCTGGTTCGTGTTCGACCTGGTCCCCGGCGCCGAGGAGCCTGCGCCCGGCGCCGCCGGCCGCGCCCTGGGGTGGCTGATGCGGCGCTTCACCAGCGGCCAGACGTTCGTCCGAGATGTCCGCGATCGGGCAGCAGTTTCGGCCGCGTTCGCCGGCACCGGCTACGCGGTCGAGGCCCGCGAGCCGGCACGCGAAGCGCACGCGCTCGGCCTCCCCTTCCCCGACGAGCCGACGCGCATGGTGGTGTTCGAGGGGCGCGCCGCGGCAGGCTGACCGGAGCAACGACGCGACGCGCCGCGCCCGCTGCGCGCGCCTGGCTCGAAAAATGGCCAGTGGACGAGCCGCGTGCAGCGAGCGCACGATGCGCGGCATGCGCGCTCGACATCTTCGCCCGGCATTCCTGTCGCTCGGCATCACCGCGTTGATGGTGCTCTGGGCCGCGTGCGGATCCGACGACCCCGCCGCCGACGGCGACAACGTCGACAACACCACCTCCGGCCAGCCGGGGAGCACGGGCGGGGGCGGCAGCGGCGCCACCGGCGCTGGACCGACCAGCAGCGGCGAGGGCGGCAGCGGCGCCTCGACGACCAGCAGCAGCACCTCCGGCAACGGCGGCGGTTGTGTGGGGCTCGGCGACGCATGCAGCGACTGCGCGGTCGACTCGTGCAACGCGCTCTACTGCACCTGCGCGGCAAACTCGGCGTGCACCACCCTCATCACCTGCCTCGACGGATGCGGCAGCGATCAGAGCTGCTCGCAGGGTTGCCTGAGCGGCACGCCGGCCGGCATCGCCGATGCGGTGCTGCTCAACGACTGCGCCAACACCAGCTGCGGCGCGCAGTGCCCGACGACGCAGCCGCTCGATGCCTGCCAGAAGTGCGCGGCCCAGAGCTGCCCCGCACAGCTGTCGGCTTGCCTGGCCAATCCGGAGTGCACGCCGCTCATCGAGTGCGTCTCGGGCTGCGGCCAGGACGACTTCTTCTGCCTCAGCGGCTGCGCGGACGACTACGGCGGCGGCCAGGACGTGGCCGAGGACCTAGGCAACTGCGTCGAGGGTCCCTGCAACGGGCTCTGCGGCTGAGACCAGTCGGCCCCCTCCGCGTCCTCGGATCGGTCGCCTCCCGCCGCATCGGGTCCCAGCCAGCGTCGCGCCTGCTGAGGCGTCTCGCCGTGCCGCGCGAGCGCGAGGTACGGCGATGTGGGTAGCAAGCGAACCAGCACAGTTCGCACAACGGGGTGCTGCTTCCATCGCGCAGCGCTGGTGCTTCCAGTAACCAGGTCGGACCGCATAGACCCGCGAAACTGCGGATAGTAAGGGCAACGCGCCGCAACGCCTCGGGTTCGTTGCCGGTCTGGGAGTTGCACTCCGAAGCGGCCAGCAACGTTACAATCGCCTGTCCCGGCTTCGACCGGACACGTGGCGCGCCGGGAACGATCGCCCGGGTGGAGCGCATCGGGGGAGCGATCGTGGTGGAGCCCGCACTTTGAAGACCCCGATCCCTCGCCGCCGCACCGAGCCCGAAGCGGACACGACCGTCATCGGGCTCACGCCGTTCGAGCGTCCCGATCCGCGCCTTGCTCTGGCGCTGCTGCGGGCCGGCGCGATGGCCGTGCTGGATCTCGGCCGCGACGCGGCGGTGGCACGAGCGGCCCTCGACCGGGTGGCGCGCGAGGCGCGGCGCGGCTTCGGCGTGCGCATCCCCAGCGAGCTGGCGCTGGAATCGGTGCCGCTGCCGAGCGCCGTGGAGCTGTGCGTGCTCGAGGAGGAGGACGCCGCCGCCGGCGGAGCGCGGCTGGCGGCGCGCGTGGCGGCGCTTGGAGCACGCACGGTGCTGGTGCAGGCAACGAGCGTCGAGGCGGCGCGCGGCGCGCTGGACGCCGGCGCGGCAGGGATCATCGCCAAGGGATCGGAGTGCGGCGGTCGCGTCGGCGAGGAGACGACCTTCGTGCTCCTGCAGCGCCTGGTGGCGCTCGGCGCGCCGGTCTGGGCGCAGGGCGGCATCGGCCTGCACAGCGCGGCCGCGTGCCTCGCCGGCGGCGCGGCCGGCGTGGTCCTCGATGGACAGCTGGCGCTGGTGCGCGAGTCGAGCGTGCCGGCGGCGGTGCAGGCCGCGGTGCGGTCCATGGATGGGAGCGAGACGGCGCTGCTGCACGGGCACCGCGTCTTCTCTCGCCCCGGCACGGCCGCCGCCAGCACCGGCGCCTCGCTCGACGAGGCCTCGCTGCGCGCGCGCCTCGGCGCCAGCGACCTGGACCACGACCTGGTGCCGGTCGGGCAGGACGCCGCCTTCGCGCGCGGGCTGGCCGAGCGCTTCGGCACCGCAGGCGGGGTGGTGCACGCGCTGCGCACGGCCATCGCCGATCACCTCGCCGCGGCGCGCGCCACCGAGCCGCTGCGCGCCGATTCGCCGCTGGCCGCGGAGCACGGCGTGCGCTGGCCCATCGCCCAGGGTCCGATGACCCGCGTCAGCGACCGCGCCAGCTTCGCCGACGCCGTCTCCCAGGCGGGCGCCCTGCCCTTCCTGGCGCTGTCGCTGATGCGCGGCGACGAGATCCGCGCGCTGCTCGAGGAGACCAGGGCCCGCCTCGGCGAGCGCCCCTTCGGCGTGGGCATCCTCGGCTTCGTGCCGGAGGAGGTGCGCGACGAGCAGCTGGCGGTCCTGCGCGAGCTGCGCCCGGCGGTGGCCATCATCGCCGGCGGCCGGCCCTCGCGGGCGCGACCGCTCGAGGAGCAGGGAACGCTCACCTACCTGCACGTGCCCTCGCCAGGTCTGCTCGAGCTCTTCCTGCGGGACGGCGCCAGGAGCTTCGTCTTCGAGGGCCGCGAGTGCGGCGGACACGTCGGCCCGCGCACCAGCTTCGTCCTGTGGGAGATGCAGATCGATCGCCTCCTGGCGCACGCCGAGCCGACCGAGCTGCGCGTGCTCTTCGCCGGCGGCATCCACGACGCTCGCTCCGCGGCCATGGTCGCTGCCATGGCCGCGCCGCTCGCCGCGCGTGGCGCGAAGATCGGCGTGCTCATGGGCACCGCCTACCTCTTCACCGAGGAGGCCGTGCAGAGCGGGGCCATCGAGCCCGGCTTCCAGGAGGCGGCGCTACGCTGCCAGAGCACGGTGCTGCTCGAGACGGCGCCGGGCCACGCCACGCGCTGCGTGGACAGCGACTACGTGCGCGCCTTCCACCGCGAGAAGGTCCGCCTCGAGGGCGAGGGCCGCGGGCCCGAGGACGTATGGGCGGAGCTCGAGCAGCTGAACCTCGGGCGCCTGCGCATCGCCGCCAAGGGCCTGCGCCGCGAAGGCGACATGCTGGTGCGCGTCGACGGCGCCACCCAGGCGCGCGAGGGCATGTTCATGATCGGCCAGCTCGCCGCGCTCCGCGGCGAGAAGCTGACCATGGCCGAGCTGCACCGCGACGTCTGCGAGGGCGCCGGCGCGCTGCTGCGCTCGCTCGAAGAGGCGCCGGTCGACGACACCGTTGCCCCGGCGCCGATCGACGTGGCCATCGTGGGCATCGCCTGCATCTTCCCCGACGCGCCCGATCGCCACGCGTACTGGGCGAACATCGCCACCGGCAAGGCCTCGATCACCGAGGTGCCCAAGGAGCGCTGGGACACGGCCGTCTACTACGACAAGAGCTCGACCAACGGCGAGAAGTCGCCGTCGAAGTGGGGCGGGTTCCTGCCCACCGTCCCCTTCGATCCGCTCACCTTCGGCATCCCGCCCAAGTCGCTGGCGGCCATCGAGCCGGTGCAGCTGCTCTGCCTCCAGGTCGCCCGGCAGGCGCTCGACGACGCCGGCTACGGCGAGCGGGCCTTCGATCGCGAGCGCTGCAGCGTCGTCTTCGGCGCCGAGGCGGGCACCGAGCTCAGCTCGGCCTACGGCTTCCGGGCCCTGTGGCCGCGCTACGCCGGGCCCATCCCGCCCGAGCTCGACGCCAGCCTGCCCAGGCTCACCGAGGACTCCTTCCCCGGCGTGCGGGCCAACGTCATCGCCGGCCGCATCGCCAACCGCCTCGACCTCGGCGGCGTGAACTACACCGTCGACGCCGCCTGCGCCGCCTCGCTGGCCGCGGTGGATCTGGCGGTGAAGGAGCTCTCCCAGGGCAGCAGCGACATGGTGCTGTGCGGCGGCGCCGACGTGCACAACAGCATCGTCGACTACCTGCTCTTCGCCAGCGTGCACGCGCTCTCGCCCACCGGCGCCTGCCGGGCCTTCGACAGCGCCGCCGACGGGATCGTCCTCGGCGAGGGCGTGGCCTGCGTGGTCCTGAAGCGCCTCGCCGACGCCGAGCGCGACGGCGATCGCATCTACGCCGTCATCAAGGGCGTGGCCGGCGGCAGCGACGGCAAGAGCCTGGGCCTGACCGCGCCGCGCAAGGAGGGGCAGGTCCGCGCCCTCTGCCGGGCCTACCGCGACGCCGGCGTCTCGCCGCGCGAGGTCGGGCTGGTCGAGGCGCACGGCACCGGCACCGTGGTCGGCGATCGCACCGAGCTGGCCACGCTCACCGAGGTCTACGGCGCCGCCGGCGTGCCGGCGGGCAGCGTGGCGCTGGGATCGGTCAAGTCGCAGATCGGGCACACCAAGTGCGCGGCCGGCATCGCCGGACTGATCAAGGTCGCGCTCTCCCTGCACCACAAGGTGCTGCCACCCACCCTGCACATCCAGAAGGAGAACCCCGGCTACGACGCGGCCTCGAGCCCGTTCGTGTTCGGCGACGTGGCGCGCCCCTGGCCGGCCGAGGAGCGCAAGGGCGCGGTGAGCGCGTTCGGCTTCGGCGGCACCAACTTCCACGCCATCCTGGCCGCCTACGAAGGCGCCGACCCCCCGGCCTCCGGCCTGGGGGACTGGCCCGCCGAGCTGTTCCTCTTCCGCGCGCGCGATCGCGCCGGCGCGCTCACGCAGATCGATCGCCTGGAGGCCTACCTCGGCGACGGCAGCGGCCCGAGCCCGCGCCTGTGCGATCTGGCGCGCAGCGTCTCGGAGCGGCGACGGCGCGACGACGGTCCGGTGCAGGTGGCGGTGGTGGCCACCTCGACCGCCGACCTGCGCGACAAGCTGGTGCGCGCCCGGACCTTCACCCGCGATCCGCGCGGCGTCTTCGTGCCCCGCGCCGACCTCGGCGAGGGCAAGACGGCCTTCCTCTTCCCCGGCCAGGGCAGCCAGCGCCCCGGCATGCTCGCCGAGCTCTTCGTGGCCTTCCCGGCGCTGCAGCGTTTCCTCCAGCTCGGCGCGCCGTGGGTGGATCGCATCTATCCGCCGCTGGCCACCAGCGAGGCGGGACGCGCCGCGCAGGTCGCCGCGCTCACCGACACGCGCGCGGCGCAGCCGGCGCTGGGCATGGTGTCCCTGGCCCTGGCCGAGCTGCTCGGCTCGCTCGGAGTCCGCGCCGACGTGGTGGCCGGACACAGCTACGGCGAGCTGGCCGCGCTGTGCTTCGCGGGCGCGCTCGAGGAGCGCGAGCTGTTCGAGCTCTCCGCGGCCCGCGGGCGCTGCATCCTCGAGGCCGCGCCGAGGCCGGAGCGCAGCTTCCTGCGCTGCGTGTCGTGGAACATCGAGCG